>CAYYYI010000055.1:2100-16141 GCA_964475735.1 uncultured Anaerolineaceae bacterium | reverse complement strand
GTGCTCGGCTACCCGAAGGAGAAGATGATCGGGCGAACCGTCATGCGCTTCGCTCACCCGGACCACCGGCAGAAGGTGATCGACGACGCGCTGCTGACGCTTGAGGGCCAGTCTCTCAACGACAAGCGGTCGCTGTTCCTCACCGCCACCGGCGAAGCCCGCTGGCTGTCCTGGAACACCTCGCCGGTCACCAACGGCCTCGCGTATTCGGTTGTCCGGGATGTGACAGACCTTGTGCGGGCGGAGGAAGAGCAGACAAGGCTGCTGGCGCAGCTCGAGGAAAATGCGCGCGTCCTCACCGAGCAGGCGGCCGAGCTCGAGGTCCTCCGGGAAGAGGCGGAGTACGCTGCCAACCACGATATGCTCACCGGCATGCTGAATCGCCGGGCGTGGTTCAATGCGGCGCTTTCGCAGCGGGGGACTGCCGTGGCGGTGGCTGATATCGATCACTTCAAGCGGATCAACGACACGTGGGGACACCCCGCGGGCGACACGGTGCTGGCGGAGGTGGCGCGAAGGATGGAGGCAGCGCTCGAAAGGGCGGTGCTGGGCCGCGTTGGCGGCGAGGAGTTCGCCATCCTCTTCTCGTGCCCGTTCGATGGGGCTGGCGAGGCCTGCGAGCGGGCCCTGGCGGCAGTGGCGACTGCGCCGATTGCTCTCCCGGGGGGCGAGGAGATCACGGTGACCGTAAGCGTGGGGCTGGCGCCCTGGCGAAGCGGGCGGCACACCCGGGAAGAGGCCCTGGCGCGCGCCTACGAAGAAGCCGACGCCGCCCTCTACAATGCCAAGGAAGCAGGACGGGCACAGCTCGTGGTGGCGCCGCGCCTGAAGGCGGCGTAAGAAGCGCCTGTTCCCGTTGCGGCGACAGGTGGCCGGCGGGCGCCTTTCCCGGGAAATCCGCCCTCTTCCGTTCGCGCCGCTGCCTCCGTACGATCATCGCCCATGCAGCCTTCAACGACCCCGGGCACACGCGTCATCGAGGAAACGGGCGCGGCGAACGAGCCGCCGTTCCACCTCATCCTCCTTGACGATGACCACCACACCTACGAGTACGTCATCTTCATGCTCGGCCGGCTGTTCGGCTACAGCGTCGAGAAGGCGTTCGCCATCGCCTGCGTGGTCGATAGCCAGGGACAGGCGGTGCTGATGACGGGTCCCTACGAAGAAGTGCGCCGCCGCCAGGAACAGATCCATTCGTTCGGGGCCGACCCGCGGATGCCGGAGTGCAAGGGGAGCATGTCGGCCGTCATCGAGCCCGCGCCCTGATCAGGGCACAAGCGCCAGGCCAGCCTGCTGGAAGTCCTCGTCGAAGGCGAAGGCGCTTCGAATGCCGAGGCGTTCGCCGAGAGCGATGAGCGAGGCGTCGGCGTAGCTCAGGGGGACGCCTGAGTAGCGCTGCAGTACCTCCCACGTACCCGCATCATCTTCCGGCGACTGGAAGTGGATCGTGACCGCGGGGCTTGAGCGTGTGGCGCGCACCCAGTCCATTGCATACCGGTAGCCGGTCCGTCGCCTGAACAGCGTGTAGGCCTCCTGCACAATGGCCGAGGTGGTGTGGAGGCGCGGCTTGCCGCTCCGGAGGAACCCGCGTGCCCGGCGGTGGTCTGAGTCGCGCGCATCGTAGGCGGCGTAGATCGCGGAGGTATCGAGGAGGTAGTCCACCGCTACGTCTTCGTGTAGATGAATTCATCGTGGCGCCGGGCCACGTCCTTCTCGCCGTCACCGCTCGGCGGCATCGTCCCGATCATCGCGAAAAACGGGTCCTCGCCGCATGGTTCGACCAGCGGCCGGAGCGAGCGACGCACAACCTCGCTCTTTGAGACGCGCAGACGCCGCGCCTCCCGCACGAGGGCCGCGTTCTCCTCTTCCTCGATCAATACCTGGACTCTGACGAGAGCCATGGAGCTACACACCTCTGTCGTTCGCTACACAACGTTACCACAGGTCCGACCGGCTGGATCCCTATCCCTGCTTGACCACCCCGGTAGCCATGAGCGCCTCGATGCGGTCTCCGTCGATGCCAAGTTCGCGGAGGATCTCGACGCTGTGTTCCCCCACGAGCGGGGCGCGGCCCCGGAAGCCGCCCGGCGTGCGGCTCCACTCGCCGTAGCTGCGCACTCCGGTGATGGGCCCCAGCTGGGGATGGTCGTAGACTTCGAAGAAGCGGTTTGCGGCGAGGTACGGATCGGCGAATACATCGTCGAGCCGGATGGCCGGAGCGGCAGGCACACCGCGCGTGAGGAGGCGATCGAGGGCGTCGTCGCGCTCCAGCGTGAGCAGTGCTGCGGCGATATCCTCCGCCAGGCGGCCAAGAGGAGGCTCGACCAGCGCTTGCTCGGCGGTCATCCTGCCCGCCCACTCGGCATGGCCAAGAGCGGCCGCCAGCTGCTGGAAGTGCGCTGGCTCCGACCCCGCAACCGCCAGCCATTCGCCGCCGGCGCACTGGTAGAAGCGCTGCAGCGCCCGCACTCCCAGGCAGTCACGCGCCCCCTGCGGGTTGGCCGGCCGGCCTTCGTACTGCGTCAGCTCTCCGGATTGGCAGAGGACACTCTGGTTGGCAAGACAGGTTTGCACGTCCTGGCCGCGGCCGGTCCGCTCGCGCGCCTGCAACGCGGCGATGATGCCGAACGCCGCCATGATGGCGGTGGCCGTGTCGTTCACAGGCACCTGGTGGAAGACGGGCTCGTCGTTGCCGCCCTGGGCCGCCATCATGCCGCTACGGGCCTGCACGAGCGGATCGAAGCCGGGGTCCGCCGCCAGCGGCCCTTCGGGACCGTAGCCGGTGACCGAACAACTGATGATGCGGGGGTTGATAGCGGCCAGGGTCTTATAGTCGATGCCGAGCCGCTCGCGCACGCCCGGCCGGTAGTTATCGAGGACCACGTCGCACTTCCGCACCAGGTCGTAGAAGACGTCTCGCCCCTCGGGCGACTTCAGGTCAAGCGCAAGGCTGCGCTTGCCCCGGTTGTAACCGATGAAGGCGAGACCGTAGGTTCGGAAGGCGTCCCCATCTATGGGCTCGACTTTGATGATGCCGGCGCCGAAGTTACCCAGCACAGTGGGGGCGAACGTGCCGGCGATGAAGGCGCCGAGGTCGAGCACGCGCACTCCTGCGAGCGCACCGCCGCTGGCGGCTCCACCTGGTGGCGCGCTGTCAACTGGCTGCCGCGCGGGCAGGTCCGCGACCTTTACGCCCTGCGTGAGATGGCGAACGGCGCCAGGTGTTTCGGAGAGCTTCACGGAGACGCCGGGCATGGCGACCGTGCCAAGCCGCGGGTGTTCCATCTCGATGCGCATCCCGTTGGCGGCCACCGTTTCTCCGGCGAACCACTCTTCGCGCGTGCCGACGGGGCCCTTGGGCGCCCCGGCGTCGCCCAGTAGCCGCATCCATTCGTCGCGGGGCTTTTCGGCGAAGCGCGCATCGAGCCGGGCCACGACGGCGGGAATGTTCTGCGGCCGCAGCAGGTTGGTGAAGTCGCCGTCGATCCCCTCCATGGTGAGGATGTCGAGCAGGCCGGTGACTTCGAGCGCCTTGAGGAAGAACTGGGGTGTAAGCGTCCCCAGGAAGAACCATTCGCCGTCCGCGCACTGGTAGAGCCGGTAGTTGGGGATGCCGCCCCGGCTGCTGTTGGTCCCAATACGGAACGTCTCGCCAGCGCGGATGGCGCCGCCGCTCTCGATGGCGCTGGTGCCGTGCAGGCCGCTCACCACCAGCGCCTGTCCGTGGCCCGACCGCGTCCGCTCGTAGAGCCCGGCGGCGATTGCTGCGGCGGCTACCATGGCGTGGCCGTAGGTCAGCTGAGGTGTGACAAGCTGAACGGGCTGGTCTTCGTAGCTGTACTGCATGAAGGCGACACCCGTGACGGCGGAAAGCAGGGCATCGTTGGCCGGGAGCTGGCTCCAGCGGCCCTCCTGCCCGTAGGGCGGGAGCCATGCGTGCAGCAGCCCCGGGTTGGTGGCGCAAAGGGCGGCCGAATCGAGGCCCAGCCTCTCCAGCTCGCCGGGGTGGTGATCGAACACGGCCGCGCCTGCGGTGGCGAGGAGGTCTTTCGCCGCGCGCAGACCTCCATAGCTGGCCAGGTCGAGCGCGACGACAGACTTGTTCCGGTTCCAGGTGATGTACCCGGGGTGGTTCTTGAGCTTGTCGCCGCCGGGAGGTTCAACCTTGACTACTTCGGCCCCGTGGTCGGCGAGGATCATGCAGGCCATGGGCCCGGCTATTCCCTGCGTGAAGTCGAGAACGCGGACCCCATCAAACGCGCCGGCCATACGCCGTCACCCCTCTGCCATCGGAATGGCGGGAGTATACCGTCCGAAGCGTTCCGGGGGCAGGGCGTTCGGCGCCGGGGTTTCGAGCGGGGAAAGGGGAAGGCGGTGGAGGCGGGACGATCACCATGTCCGCCTCCACCGGCCCGGCTCTGCACACAGCTCAGGGGCATTGGAGAGGTCCTGTGTGGCAGGGCGCGACGCGGGCGCCGTCTGGAAGCGCCCGTTAGTCGACCAACATGACCATGGTGGCGCCCCCATTGATGCCCTGGTAGTCACCGCCGGGGATTGCCGTAACGAACTTCACGAACTCGACCTTCGCCTGGGTTGAGCCTCCCCCGCCTGATGTCCCCACCAGGTAGACGAAGGCGAAGCCGAGGATGGTGGATTTCTGCGGATTGTCGATCTTGTCCACTACCGGGATGATGCCGATGCGCGGGCTCGATTCGCACCCGGGGCGGATGGAAACGGAACCGTCGTCGTTGACCTTCAGCACGTCGCTCTTGCTGTTGCCGGGGCAGGTGGAGGGTGGCGGGAGGGAGAACCGGTCGCTAATGCCCTGGTTCGTGGGCCCCTGCATATTGCCCGTCTCAGAATCGACCTGGTCGCCAGCCTTGTATTTCTGCGTGGAGCCGTTCGCAATGTTGTCGCGGTAGCTGTTGGCGCCGGACGCGCCGAGGGTGAGGGCGCCGAAATCACCGCCAGAGTTGGTGCCGGCGCCGTACTTGACGGTGCACTCGACGTTCTGCTGGAACTGGGGGACGCCCTGGGGATTGTTCCCCAGGTAGCAGGGGTTCTGCAGGAGCTTGCTGTTGCTGTTGTTGCTCGCCACGAAGCCCCAGGGAAGGAGACCCGTGCCCCCGCTGTAGGTCCCCGCCCGGGCTGTCGCCGTTGCCGAGACATCCCTGCCGCTCATGCCGATGACCTTGAGGAAGGTGTACTCGACGTGCTTGGTCGCCGTGACGGTGATGGTGTCGCTGCTGGTGTAGGTCTGGGACACAGCGATGTTCGCCGTGGTGCCAGAGTCGCCGTTCGCGGTCACGTAGCTGTTTGCAGAAGCGGTTGCCGCGGAGGCGGAGGGAAGGTCCTGGGCGCCGGCCATGGCGGCCGCATCGGCCACCTTCTGCATGTTTGTGCGCGTGTAGACGATCTGGCCTACATCGACGGCCATGCCAACGAGCCCGCAGAAAGCGGCAAGCCCGGCTGCGTAAAGGATCAGCGCCTGGCCCTTCTCGTTGCCCCAACGTGAAAGCGAACGTGTCAACCTTCGCATATACCTGCCTCCACCGCTGCCGCGGCGAATCTCTCCACCTGGCACTACCGGCGCCGGGGCCGTGGCGTTACGGCCTTTTCCGGCCGGGTGAGTAGCGGCCGGGTGACAGAAAGGTTGACGCGTGCAAGCAAGGGCGCAAGACGGCCTGAAATTGCATCTGGCGCGGCTGTGGACCCATTAACCTTTGGGTTTGACGTACGTTATCTCTAGTACAGAGACAGGTGGATGCCTATCCTGCGAAAGGAGGACGCTCGGACTTAAGACATCCGGCGCGGCCCAGGGGGCTGGTTTGGCGAGAACGTCGGTGGACGAGCTGGCGCCCGAATTCGACGAGCAACAGGTCGTCGAAGCCGCTCAACGCGGCAACCAGGTCGCCCTTGCGAAGCTCTACGAGCACTACTTCCCGCGAGTTTACCGATACGCCTACGCCAGGCTGGCCAGCAGCGAGGACGCCGAAGACGTAACGGAGGAAATCTTCCTCCGCGTCATCGACAACATCGACGGCTTTTCGTTCCGCGGCCTCCCCTTCGGCGCCTGGGTTTTCCGGATAGCGCGCAACGAGGTTGTCTCGCATGTGCGGCGCCAGAAGACCCGGTCCGCTACGGCCCCGCTCAGTGAGTCGATCGCCGACACAGGCCGCGACCACGTTACCGAACTCGAGCTCCAGCTCGATATCGAAATGGTCCGGCAGGCGACGGAACGGCTCCCCGAGGCGCAGCGCCAGGTGATCGAGCTCCGCTTCGGCGCCGGGCTATCGGTGGCCGAAACGGCGCAGGCGCTCAAGAAGTCCGAAAACAACGTGAAAGTCCTCCAGCACAAGGCAATCGCCAAGCTCCAGTCACTGGTGCGCCGCTCATGATCGGACGCTTCTTCGACCGCGAGCCCGGCTACCGCGAAGCCATCCATGCCGAAGCCCAGGCCCTTGTTGACGATGGGCTGGACCCGGCATTTGTGCTGGGTCTCTACCCCGATGACGCCGGCTGGTTGGAATCCCTCCTCCAGGCGGCCGCCGTCATCGGGGAGACCTTTGCTGTGGGCGAGCCCAGCTACTACTTCGAAGCCTCGCTCAAGGCGAAGTTCCTGGCTGCTGCCCGCGAGCGCATGGAAGAGCGGCCGCTGACACCGCTCCAGCGGCTTCGCACCGCCGTTGCCGCCGCCACCGTCATGGTGGGCGCCGGCGCTGCGGGCGTGTTCGCCCTGGCTCTGGTGACTGCCGGCAGCGCCGTGCCGGGCGATTGGAACTACACCTTCAAGCTCGCGAACGAGCGCATGCAGTACTCGCTCTCGCGCGGCAACGACCGGGTCAACGTTCAGCTCAGCCACACCGAAACGCGAGTGCAGGAGATCGTCCAGCTTTCCGGCCGCGGAGGCGTAACTGCCGCCGATCTGGAGAAGCTCCAGAACGACGCCGCCGCGCTCAAGGCGCAGCTCGAAAAGGCACGGCTCGACGAAGAGCAGAAGGCCCGCGTCAAGGCTTTGGCCGAAAACAGCGCCGCTGTGCTGGCTGACCTGCGCGCGAACCAGACGGACCTCGATGCCGCGGTAGCGAGCACCCGGCGCACGCTCGATGACGCTGCCGCTGCGGCCGGGGTGGGTATCGTCGCTACCGTGACGCCCATCGCCACCGCCACTAGCGAACCCACGCCGGAGCCAGCGGCCGAGCCATCGCCTGAGCCAACAGAGACAGCCACTCCTTCGCCATCCGCAAGCGCGTCACCGTCACCGTCGCCGTCGCCAGAGCCGAGCGAGGAGGCTACGCCATCGGGCACGCCCTCGCCCCCGGCTGAGGAGTCGCCGTCGCGCACACCTGCCGACTGAACCCGGCGTTTACTTCCCCCGTTGCTCCTGTCGCGGGTCCGCCCTAGCCTCAAATGTGCGCCCGGAGGTCTGATGCTTCGTGTCCTCTTGCCCTTACTTGCCCTGAGCGGACTCCTGTTGGTGGCCTGTGGCGGCGACGATTCTGAGCCCGCGCCCACGGCAACCGGGACCGGCGAGCCGGTGTCAGAAGTTCCCACCACGGGCACAGCGGCCAACCAGCAGCCAACGCCCGAGCAGCCAGTTTCGACTCCCACGCCCGCCAGCGATAAGGCGATTGCGCTCTCGGTGGTCGCGGGCGAAAAGCACTACAACCCCAGCGTCGCGGAGTTCCGCGCACTTCCCGTGACGGAGATCAGCGCCGGCGGGACGAAGAAGGGCGTCCTCATGGCCGACCTGGCCGCGAAGGTGGCTGGCAAGGAAGACGCCTACGTCGTCATCCAGGGCTACCGGAACGACATGAAGACGCTGGCCATAATCCGGAAGCGGCTTTCGGAGATCGCCTCAAATACCGTCTTCATCATCGATGAGCAGGGGCATGTGAACGTCGCCAGCTCCGCGCTGCCGCAGATCGAATGGCTCCGGGCCGTTTCCTCGATCGCCTTCCAGCAATAGCGGGTTTGCCCAGCGCCTGAACTCGGCGAGCGAGCCCTCGTCGAACGCTTCCTGCGCCCTTGCCCATTCCTGTTCGTTGCGTGGCGGCAGGCCGTGCATTAGGCGGCCGCGCAGCTCCACCTCGCGGAGCGCCTCCTCCTCGCTGGCCTCTTCGGGGCCGAGCGCAGCGAGCGTCCGCATGAGGCTGGCGGCGA
Organism: uncultured Anaerolineaceae bacterium; assembly: GCA_964475735.1. Taxonomy (GTDB): domain Bacteria; phylum Chloroflexota; class Dehalococcoidia; order Tepidiformales; family Tepidiformaceae; genus UCB2. The sequence continues at coordinate 7,978 of CAYYYI010000055.1, read as the reverse complement.
CCGAAGCCCGCTGCGTTTCGAATTGCCCCAGCAGCACGCGCTCGATGAGCCACCAGCCGAGGCTGCGCAGGTCCTTGCCTTCCAGCCAGCCGGGCTTTTCGGGGGTTGGCCGGTCATCGGCGGCCGGCGCCTCTGGCGGAGAAGAGTGGCAGGCCTGGCCGGTGCGAGCGCGCCATTCAGCGTGAGCTGAAACGGGGCATTCTGCCACCGGCCATGGGCAGGGCCCGCCCTTCTTCATGGGCGCTCCGCAGGAAGTCCTCGGCATCCCTCCGACCTTCGTCGAAGCCACGCCGACGGCCAACGGCCTCATGCCACTGGCAGGCTACAGGCGCAGCTCGCTCGAATGTCCCGGGAACAGGCGCGAACGGGGATCGATCGCCTGTTTGGCCGCGTTCGCGGCGATGGCTGCCTGGCCGAAGCCAGTCACGATCAGGTTGAGGGGCTCGGAGCCTTCGACGGCGGCGATGTCCCCTGCGGCGAACACGCCGGGCAGGTTGGTGCGCATGTGCCCGTCGACGCGGATGTGGCGCACGCCGGATGACTCCAGTCCCCAGTGCTCGATGGAGCCCAGCGCGGCCTTGAACCCGATGCTGATGAGGACCACGTCCACCTCCAGTTCACGCTCCTCGCCCGTCTTGTTCTGGAAGATGGTGGCGCCGCGCACCTGGCCATCGCCGTGGACGCGCTTCAACTCCCAGTGGGTCAGCATGGGGATGCCCGAAAGGCGGAGCGAGGCGAGGCTCGCTTCGTGGGCGCGGAACTCATCGCGCCGGTGGATAAGTGTCACCTCTCGCGCCCAGTCCTTGAGGTTCAGGCACCAGTCCACGGCCGTGTCGCCGCCGCCGACGATGAGCACGCGCTTTCCGCGGAAGGGGCGCTTGTCCTGGACGAAGTAGTGGACGCCGCGGCCTTCGTATTCGGCCATGCCAATGCGGTCGAGCCGGTTGGGTTCGAAGGCGCCGATGCCGGCGCAGATGAGCACGGTGCGGCTCAGGTGGGCCTCCGTGGCGGTGCCCAGGCGCCAGGCGTCGTGGCCCTCCACGCTTGTTGGCGTGAGAGTGTCGATTCGTTGGCCGTAGACGAAGTCGGGCTCGAACAGGTGGCACTGTTCGAGGAGCAGGCGGACCAGGTCCTTGGCCATGATCTTCGGGTGCCCGGGGACGTCGTAGATGTACTTCTCGGGGTAGAGCACGGCCAGCTGGCCACCCGGCTCGGGGAGCGCTTCGATGATCTTCGTGCGCATGCCCCGCAGCCCGGCGTAGAAAGCGGCGAACAGGCCCGTGGGCCCGGCGCCCAGGATGGTGATGTCGTAGAGTTCGCTGCCCATGCGCGCAGCGTAGCGGATCGGCGGTGGCGAACAACGGGCAAGAGGCCCGGAGAGGCGTCCCCGCGTGGACCGGCGCTGGCTTCTCGAAATGTAGGAAAACGGTGAGAATTCGGACTTCTTGGGAAAAGCCGGCTTACCATGCCGGCACTGTCTGCGTGCGTGAATCGGCGGCGCGCCATAGTATGAGGAAGGAAGGACGGGCACGAATGAGCACCATGACCGGCGAACCCGAACAGGTCATCCCCCCGGCTGCCGCCCGCGACGCGGAGATCGTCACCATGCCCCGCTGCACTCGCTGCGGCCTGAGCTACCTTCCTTCGAAGTCCACGAGCGCGCTGAGGCTGACGTACTGCAGCTTCCTCTGCGAGCTTGGGGACCTTGGCTTCAGCATCACCGGACTTGAGCACATGCAGCGCGTGCCGAAGCCCGAGGCGGAAGCGCCCCCCGAGCCCGAACCGGAGTCAGTCGCGGTCGAATAGGGCGCGCGCCTAACGAGAAGCGGAACGTCTCAAGTTGGCAAACAGCAGCCTGTGTTCGCGGTAGAGGCCGTCCTCTGGCACATTTTCCCGCCGCGCGATCTCCGCGATCCTACCCTTTGGGTTCTGGGGTGGGGCGGAGCCCGGCTTCCTGATGACCCATAGCTGCGGCCGTGAGCGGCTGTGTGCGTGAGCGATCGAAGGTCCGTGAATCAGCAGCAGTCCCCACGCAACAATCGGGTCGTTGTCCACCTTCGTGAGCACGACTAGCGAGAGCCTTGTCTGGTGGAGGTCGACCATCTCCTTTGCGAGGCTCAGCATCCCGGCATCGAGTGTGATCAATCCGTCCACGCCGCCGCGCACCTTCAGCTCCTTGAGAACCTCCCAGTCATCGTGGCCTTCGACCAGATCGGGGTGGACCCGGCGAAGCGGCAGCAGTTGAAGTTCAGGTATCAGCCCTGGGAGAGCCTCCCCGGCCGGGTCGGGGAAGTCCTGGTCGAGGACGAAGACGGGGGGCCGGGGCGGCACGGCGACTATGCCGCGGCGGGAGCGTTGGCCAGCTCTTCCTCGAAGGAGATAGCTTCCTGAACCGCATCCCTGCCCAGCTCGGGATAAAGGCTGATGATCTGGTCGGCGTCAAACCCTCGGCGCTTCAGCGCCCATAGCACCCGGGTCTCGACTCGCGTCCCGCGAATGTGAGGCTCCCCCGAGAGCTTTCCAGGGTCGATCCGCAGGCTGGGGCGAGGTTGAAGGAGATGAGGGCCCCGCACCTCTCCCTGGAAGGGTGCGAGAAGGTCAATCACGAGGTCTCGGGCCACGGCTTGCTGCCAGTCGTGGCCCGCCTCCGCCAGTCCTCGCACGGAAGCGATGTGTGGGGTACCGCCTGTATCGACGAACAGCTCAAGAATCCCATCGGCAAGTGCCCCGCCGGGGTCGCCTGCCAGGCAGCGGATCTCACTCAGCACTGACTTCACCTTTCGCATGGAGGCCCGCCGCCTGCCGCCCGGCGCCGGATGCCGCAGCCAGTACACTGCCCGGAGCGCAACCAGATCAGACCACGACCAAAGCATTACCCGCTCGGCCGAAACGCTGGGTTCCACAATGCCACTCTCGGCCCATTCGTAGACGGTCCGTCTGGGCACCCCCGAAAGCGCCGCAGCACGATCGGCGGTGTAGACGCCGCGGTGTGCACCTATCTTGAACTCCATTGCAGAAAGTATCCTAGCGCATTCCGTTCACCGGTCGAATGGGCCCCTGCCGGCTTCCTATTGCCTATCCCCCGTTCCATTTACCCTACGTCCATGCGTTACCGGCGCATCGTCGCGAAATTTGGCACCAGCCTGCTGACGGCGGGGTCTGACCGGCTCGACCTCGAAGCCATGTCGCGGCTGGTGGGCCAGGTGGTGCGGCTTCGCCGCGAAGGCTGCGCTGTGGTCATCGTCTCCAGCGGGGCGCAGGCGGCCGGGCGGCACCGGCTCGCCCGGCACGTGCCCGCGGCGCAGGGCATCAGCCGCCAGGCCTACGCGAGCATCGGCCAGAGCCACCTCATGCAGAGCTGGGACGAGCTCTTCGACTGGCACGACACCGTTGTCGCCCAGGTCCTCCTTACGCGGCGCGACCTCAGCGACCGCCTCGGCTACCTCAACGCCCGCAACACCCTCCGCGACCTCATCGAGGCCGGGACCGTGCCCATCGTCAACGAAAACGACGCCGTCGCCCTCGACCAGGTGCTCGCCACGCGCATCAGCGAAAACGACAGCCTCTCGGCATTCGTCGCCAACCTCATCGACGCGGACCTGCTCGCCATCCTGACTGACGTCGAAGGGCTGTACGAGTCCGACCCGCGGCAGCAGGCGGACGCGAAGCTTATCCGGCGCATCGACCGCATAGACGCGGCAGTTGAAGCGCTGGCGAGCGGGGCGGCCGGGCCGGGCACGGGCGGCATGGTGACCAAGCTCAACGCCGCCCGCATCGCCACCCAGGGTGGAGTCGATGTGGTGGTCGCCAGCGGCCGCACGCCCGATGCGCTCGTGGACATCGCTTCCGGAAAAGAGAGTGGCACGCTCTTCCCTGCTGCGGGCGATCGTCTCGAAAGCCGCAAGCGCTGGATCCTCAGCACCATCAGCCGCGCCGGGCACCTTGTGGTGGACGAAGGCGCCGCCGCGGCCCTGCGGCGACAGGGCCGGAGCCTCCTTCCCGCCGGCATCGCGGCCGTGAACGGGACGTTCGACCGCGGCGAAGCAGTCGAGGTACGCGATCCTGCGGGCGAACGCCTTGCTGCCGGGCTCACCAACTACGATAGCGGCGAGTTGGAGCGCATCCGCGGCCTGCGCAGCGACCGCATCGCCGAAACCCTCGGCTATGCCTACGGCGACGAGGTCATCCACCGCGATAACCTGGTGCTGCTTTAGTCCCTCTCGAATTCGGTGAGGTAGAAGAGTCTGTTCCACGCCTCCTCGGCGGTGAGGTCCTGGTGAGCGTTGGTCAGGCATCGGATCTGAAGCCCGACGGGGGTTCCCTGCCATGTCCTCACGACGACTCCAGCATGTTCGCGGCCAGACCGGGCGAACTCCCCATGCAGGCGTGTGAAGTCGGACACGTTGGCTGTGTACAGCACTCGCCCCTCGTTGGCAGCGAATGACAGGTGCTCCTCGTCGGTCTTTCCACGCATCCCGGCCCTTGCCGCGGTCAGTGTGTCGATCCCGGCACGTGCGAGGCCTGCCAGCACATCCCGGTCCTGGGAGTCCTCGTCGAAATAGAACCTCAGGCCGGCCACTCAGGCTGGCCGCTGTCCGGAGGACTTCCGTTGCGCGATGGCCTTGCGGTAGGTAGCGGCCTGCTCCTCGACCTCCGCATCGATGCGCTCGCGATTGGCGAGGTAGTAGGCGATCCCGGCGTGGATGCGCGCCAGATCGAGTTCGGGGTGCCTCGTAAGGATCTCGTCGGCCCTGGCCCCCTCGTTGTAAAGGGCACTCAACTGGTGGACGGAAAACCCCGTGCCAGCGAGGCACGGCCGGCCGCCATTTACGCCCGGACGGCGCTGTACAAGGGTGCCAAGTTCGGTCTCTGCGGGCGAAGACATCGCATCAATCCTAACATGGACAGGAGCAGGGACCGCGCGTACCCGTCAGTCCTAGCCCCTACAACCCCGCCAGCCCCGCGGCGCGCTTCAGCACGGGCAAGCAGCTTGCCGCCGGGGCCGGGGGCAGCCAGAAGAGGCAGCGCCCGACGCCCATCTCGGCGAAGGCTTCGATCGCGGCGGGCTCGTAGGGACAGCCGAAGATCGTCACCGGGATGGGGCCGCGGCCGGCCGTCTTCGCCATCTGCTGTAGCTGGGCCACGCGCTCCCCGAGTCTCCCGCCACCCCGGCCGGGGATCGGCATCCACCCGTCGCCATACTCCACCACCCGCTCCAGCGTCCGCGGACCGTCGCCGCCCACGAGCACGGGCGGATGCGGCTTCTGTACCGGCTTCGGCCACGACCAGATGGGGTCGAAGTCCACGTACTGGCCGTGGTATTCCGCTTCGTCCTTCGTCCAGATCTCCTTCATCGCCAGCATCCGCTCGCGCAAGACCTTCCAGCGCACCGGGTAGCGCGTGCCGTGGTTCTCCATCTCCTCCACGTTCCAGCCGCCGCCGATGCCGAACATCACGCGCCCGCCCGAAATGTGGTCCAGGCTCGCCACCTCCTTCGCCAGCGTGATCGGGTCGCGCTCAACGACGAGGCAGATCCCGGTGCCCAGCAGGAGCGTCTTCGTCACCGCCGCCACCGCGCCAAGGGCCACGAAGGGGTCCAACGTGTGCGAGTATTCAAGCGGCAGATCGGCCCCGCCCGGCCATGGTGTCCGCCGGCTGGTGGGAATGTGCGTGTGCTCGGGCAGGAACAGCGAATCGAATCCCGACTCCTCCGCCGCCCGCCCCAGCTCCGTGATCGGTATCGCATAGTCCGCCGGGAACATCGTCACACCGAATTTCATCTCTTCCTCCTGCCGCGCTCTGTGTGAGACGGCATTGTACGGGAGCGCGCACCACTCCCCCACCTCATCCCTCATCCCTCGCCCCCTTCCCCCCAACA
>CAYYYI010000055.1:0-2000 GCA_964475735.1 uncultured Anaerolineaceae bacterium | reverse complement strand
TCTCCCGAATGGCGAGAGGCCGCCCTGCCGGGAATGCTCTCCATGGCCGCCTCCATTCGCGAGCACGGCGTGGGCTTCATGAAGCAGACGCGCCTCTATCCCGGCCACAGCAAGCGGCTTCCGCCCGAAGCCCGCGAGGCGCTAATCGCCAGTTTCGAACGCGCCCGGCCCGAAGGTTTCGCCGGGACCGCTGAGGGGCTCGTGGTCAACGTCAACTCCTGGGAGCGGCTGCCCGAACTTGCCGTCCCCACACTCGTGGTCATCGGCGACCGCGACCTGGACTTCGTGAAGAACGCCCCCGCCTTTGTGCAGCAGCTGCCGGCGAACCTCGTGGAGACGTTCACCATCGAAGGCGCGGGGCATGCGGCGAACCTGGAACGGCCCGCCCTCTTCGACGCGGCCGTCATCGGCTTCGCCGAGGCGGTTGGCTACATCGAAGCCCCGGACTTCGAGGCGCCCAAGCCAGCACGCGGCGGTGTGGCTCTCACGGCCATCGGGGGCGCAATGGTGCTTGGCGGGGTCAGCCTGCTGGTTGCCGCCGTCCTCATTGGACGGCAGGGCTCGGGGACGATCTCGGCGCAGCCGGATGCCACGCCAACAGCGGCCGGAACGGTTGTCAGCCAGGCTTCGGCGGTGGAGACGGTCTCCGGCGTGCGCACTCCCGGCCCGGGGAGCGGCGCCGCAGGTGGCGCGACCCAGGCGCCAGCCACCTCGGCGACCGAGCCCACCACGGCATCGGCGACCGCTACTCCCGTTCCTGCCACGGCGACGCCCACCACGGTGCGGGCGGCGAACCCTCCCGCTCCTCCACCGCCTACGGCGACTCCGACGCCGTCGCCCACGCCAACGGCCACGGCGACGCCGGAAGGGCCGTACGCGGCTATCTCCGGTCCTTCCTCCGTGGATGCGGGCGGCACGGCGACATTCATCGACGCTTCCCAACCAGCGCCCGTCCGGCGCGACTGGACGTACCTCGGCCAGACCAGGCCAATCGAGCCATATGTCGTTATCACCTTCCCCACCGCACCCGGCTGCTATCCGGTTAGCCTTACGGCCGTGTTTGTGCAGGGGGTAACGAAGTCCACCAGCAAGAGCGTCGCCGTGGGTGGCGCCAACTGCCCCTGAGCAGTGCCCGGCTTACGGTTCCGGAAGACGTGCGCAGCATCCGAAGAGTCAGGACCTTTCTGTCAATTACTTACTGTGTTGAGTGGCCGGTGAAGTCCACGCCAATTAGCGGCCGCTAAGAGCGGGGATTCCCATTCGTTCCCTACGCGAGCGCCCCGCTCGAAGTTGGGGGGATCTCTCATCCCCATATGCGCATGTGTTGTTCGATAGTCATTGATGACCCGCCAGGGCGGGAACACCGGGTGCGCCCGGCCGCCACACCAGGCACGCGAGGGAAAAAGTGAAACTCAGGCTCAGGGAGAAGCTCCTCGGGGGCTTCGCGATTGTCCTCCTGCTCATGGCAGCTGTTGCCGTCATGGGCATCATGCGTCTCCAACAGGCGGCGGACAGCAACGACCGGATGTACCGCGAGAACCTGAAGGGCGTTGAGGCGGCGCTCCAGGCCAACCGCTGGTTCGTCCAGTTCGCGCGTGACTTCCGCAGCGGCATGCTCGCGACCGACGCTGCCAAGCGGGACTCCTTCATGGATCAGGCGCGCAAGGATCTGGAAACCGGGCAGCAACTCGTTGCGGAGCTTGGCAAGCTGGCCACCTCCGGCGAGGCAGCGACGGTATTCGCCGATCTCAAGCAGCGGGTCGACACCACAACCGTTACTCGCCACGAGGCGATCGACCTGACGAAGGCGGGCAAGACTGAAGAAGCCTGGGCTCTTGAGTCCGGGCACATGGGCGTGATCGCCGAGCAGAACGACCTGTTCGACCGGTCGGGCGAAATACAGACAGCCCTGGCGGAGGGAGCCAAGGACGCGGCCGCCGCATCAGCCTCCTCGTCGCGAACCCTGCTCATTGCCATCACGCTGGTGGCGGTAGTGGTGG
>CAYYYI010000054.1:0-16763 GCA_964475735.1 uncultured Anaerolineaceae bacterium | reverse complement strand
GCGGTCGACCACCACCAGCCGCCAGTCGTGGTCCGAAATGAGCGCCAGCGCTTCCACCAGGTAGCGCGCGCCCTTGTTGCGGTCGTCGCTGTTCCCCACGAAGAGCACCCGCCCCCGCTCGCGCTCCAGCCCGAGGGGGCGGAAGACAGACGTGTCCACGCCGTCGTGGATGGCGGCCACCTTTTCGGGCGGCAGGCGGAAGGCTCGGCGAACCGCCTCGCCGCTCGCCTCGCTCCCGGTCACAACACGGTCGATGCCGTGCACCACCACGTGCTGCATGTGGAACGGGTAGAAGAGCACGCGGCCAATCTTGTCGCGCAGGGTTCGCGCCTGGGCGACGGCGTTCGCGCGGTCAATGGAAAGGGGATGGTGGATGTTCGCCACCACCGGGACGCCCAGCAGCCGCACGAGCAAGTCCCCGTACCCGAGCGACTGGTTGTCATGGACGATGTCGAAGGGCCGGCGGGCGTGCAGCCGCGCGACCACCTCGAATGCGCGCAGCGAAAATGCCGCCATCACCGAAAACATTCCCGCCCGCGACGACGCCAGCTCGTAGAAGTTGAGGGGGTGGAAGTAGCTGGCGGCGCCCTTTCGCCAGAACGCGGCGCCCTCGTCGAAGGCCGTGAAGACCGAGTAGTCCGGGAGCCGGTGCTGCACGACTCGCTCGTCGAGCGCCGGGTAGGGCGGCCCCACCACAACGTGCACCTCGTGACCCATCTCCACGTATTCGCGGCACATCTCCGCCAGGTAAACACCCTGCCCGCCGGAGTACATGTTGCCCTGGTGCAGCAAGAAACAGATGCGCACGGTCAGACCGCCCGGGCGTAGATGGCGATGCTCTTCGGCAACACCCGCGAAAGGGCGCGCTCCACACCATCCCAGGTATGGGAGCCGCGCACGTGGGGCGAGTTCGTCAGCTTCCGCCAGGCACGGGCAGGGCGACACGGAGGGTCGCCTCCGCCGCCCGGCGCACGCAGGAGCCAGTAGATGGATTCGAATGCGTGGCGGCGCCGCACGGCGTAGGGCCGCCAGCCGGTCGCGCGCAGCTTCGCGAGCAACTCATCCTGGCGGTAGATGCGAATGTGGCCACCCGGCGTGTGCGTGACCTCCCACGAGAGCTGCCAGAGGGCAAACTCCACGACCCACGCCGGGACCGAGACGGCGAGCGTCCCGCCCGTCCTGACCACCCGGCGCAGCTCGCGAAGCGCGCCCATGTCGTCTTCCACGTGCTCCAGCGTCTCCGAGCAGATAGCGGCGTCGACGCTTGCCGCCGCCAGCGGGAGGCTCAGCCCGGTGCCCTGGATCCACTCCACGGTCCCGGGGTGGGCAAGCCCTTTCGCGTCTTCTCCAACAAAGAAGCGGCCGTCACGGAGATCCTGCCGCATGAGGTCGCAGGCGATCGCGCGAATTGGCAGCCGCGCCGCGGCGAGCTCGTGCCGGCCCGCGCCGCAGCCAAGGTCGAGGAGGGTTGCTCCTCCGTTCGCCGCTGTAAGCCCGAGCAGGCGCAGGTCGATGGTGAACACCCGGTCGAGCAGCGGGGCGTCGGCGGGCCGTGCCAGCCGCGTGCACGCGGCCGCCGTTCTTGCGGGCGCCACTGCTGTCACTTTTCGGCGGGCCTCCGCCCGTAGATGACGAAGTCCTTGGGCAAGACGCGGTCCAGCGCTCCCTCCACGCCTTCGAAAATGGGGTTTCGCGCGCGCAGGTTCCAATTGATGAAACGCCAGAACCAGCGAGTGAGCGGGAAATCGGGGTTGTCCTTGCCGAAGAGGCAGCGCAGGGTCCAGTAGACGCTCTGGTAGGCGTGCCTGCCCCTCTCCGGGCCCATGACAAAGCCGAAGCGCGCCAGCCGTTCTCGCAGTTGCCCCTTCCGGTAAATGCGGATGTGCCCGCCCGGTGAGTGCCAGTACTCCCAGCTGAGCGCCCAGAGCAGCCTCTCCGCCCGGTGGTGCGGACACGAAACGGCTATCTCCCCTCCCGGCCGAAGGATGCGGTACAGCTCGCGCATCGCCCGCTCATCGTCGTGCACGTGTTCCAGCACTTCGGTGCAGATGATCTTGTCGAAGGCGCCGTTTCGGAAGGGCAGGTGCTGCGCGTCCCCCATCAGAAACTGGGCGAACCCCTGCAGGCGCCCGGCATTGTAATCCGCGTAGAACATATACCGGCCGCGGGCCAGCTCTTCCCGGTCGAGGTCCATGGCCACGACCTTGCAGTCCCAGTTGGCAGCCTCGATTGTGTGCCGCCCGTTTCCGCACCCCAGGTCGAGCACGCGGTCGCCCTTCTGAATCTGGAAGAGGTTCCAGTAGTCGACGTTGACGACGTTGGAGGCCATCTCCTGACTGTACAAAGGCCGCCCGGTACGCGACACGAACAGGCCGCGAGGCCGCGAAGCGCCGGCACGATTCACGTTCGCTTAACTCTCTGGAAATATGGCGTTAACGCCGGCCTGCGATGCTTCTCTCATGCAAGAGCACACCGGCCCCTGTGAACATCGCTGGCGGTACTTCGTAAACGTCGAGAGCCGCTCCATCCGCGTCCGCGAATGCGAGCACTGCGGGCGCCGCGCGGTCATTCCCACACAGCTCGAACCCATGCCGCGCCTCAGGTACGCCGAACCGCGCCTCTCCGCTTAGCCCCCGGACTCCCGGCGGCGCGCGACCTGCTCCATGCGCATCCGGCGCTGGTTTGGCTCCGCCCCCAGGAAGCGGGGCTGGTAATCGCTCCGGCGCCCCTGGATCTGCGCTGCGTGCTGGCGGTCGTGCCGGTAGAACGAGCGCAACCACTGGAGAACCGTCAGGGTCCCGAATACCGGGCTGGTCGCCACCCGATCAAACCCATCCAGCGATATCCCATCGATCAGCCCGCTGGTGTATGCGCGCTCCAGTTCGAGAGCACGCAGCAGCTCTTCGACGGCGTGCCCATTGGCCTCTTCGATGGGGATCGCGACGGGCTCCACCTGCACCTTGCTGATGTCCGGGTTGTCTTCGGCGAGGGCGGCGCGAACCCACGCGTCGTAGTTCCGCTCCATCTCCCAGAGGTGGGCGAGCTGTTCCAGCGCCGTCCACTGCTCCTCGCCCTCAGCGTCGACGGGCACGCGCAGGGCGTCCTCCGCGGTAAGGCCGCGGGCGGCGGCGATGAGCCCGGCGCGCTCCTCGGCCGTCTTCTGTTTGAGCTCAGCTATCTGTTCGCGCGTTGCCATTCGTTCCTCCCTGGTTGCGCCGGGTGAGCCTCTTGATGCCCTGCCAGATCCCATAGGGGATGGCCGCCACCAGCGCGATGACGAAAATGATGCCCCCGTACAGGGTCTCGAACACGAGCCCAACACCCCAATCCAGCAGGTCCATCGCACGATTCTGCCGGTGCGGCGAACGCCTGTCGACACCGGCCGGGTTGCGGTCAGCGGCCGTAGTGGGAGAGTGTGTGCACCATGCGGTTCAAACTGCGGCGGACGTCCCCCTCGGGACCGCGCTACGCGGCCGATTGGCTCATCGTTGGGCTCGGCAACCCGGGCGAGCAGTATGCCCGTAACCGCCACAACGTCGGGTTCTGGGTGGTGAATGACCTGGCGAAGCGCTCCGGCGCTCAGCTCAAGGTCACCGGAAGCACCATGCACATCGGCGTTGGCCAGTTTGCAGACGCCCGCGTCGCGCTCGTGAAGCCCAAGACGTTCGTCAACCTCAGCGGCAAAGCCGTCGCCCAGGCTCTCCAGTGGACCGGCTGCGACCTCCCGCACACCATCGTTGTCTACGATGAGTTGGACCTGCCGGCAGGGGCCCTGCGCATTCGCGCCGGCGGCGGCCATGGGGGTCACAATGGCCTGAAGAGCATCGGCCAGGCCGTGGGGCTCGATTTCGTCCGCGTGCGCATCGGCATCGGGCGCCCGCTCGCCGGCGGCGAGCCCTCGTGGGACCCCGATGTCGTGGCCGGCTGGGTGCTGAGCAACCCGCACGGCGAGGACCGTCGCGTCCTTGAGGAGGCCGTCCGGCAGGCCGCCGACGCCATCGAAGCCGTCATCCAGGAAGGCGTCGACGCAGCCGCCAACCGCTTCACCCGCAGGTGAGAACGCCCTCCAGGGCCGCTCGCCGCTACTGCGGCGGAGTGCCCAACGTCACCCGGAGCGTCATCTTCTTGCCGTCGCGGTAGACCGCCAGGTCGACCGTCTGCCCGGCGCGGTGCTTCACCATGGCGACCGCCAGGTCAGCCTCGTTGCGCGTGGCCGTGCCGCCGACGGCGACAATGACGTCGCCGGCCTTGAGCCCCGCCCGGCGGGCCGGCCCATCGGGGACGTCGCTGGCCGAGTCGAGGTAGACGCCGCCCAGCTCAACGGGAACGCCAAGCTCTTTCGCCTTCGCCGGCAGGAGTCGCTCGAATGCCTGGATGCCAAGGAGGCCGCGGTTGACCTTGCCGTTCTCGCGAAGCTCCTCGTACACAGCCTTGACCATGTCCGAGCCAACCGCGAAACCGATGCCCGCGGCCACGCCGCCGGTGGTGTAGTCCGGCGCGATGGAAGTGTTCACACCAACAACCTCGCCCGAAAGCGTGAGGAGCGGGCCGCCGCTGTTGCCGTGGTTGATGGCCGCATCAGTCTGGATGGCTCCGAGAGTGCCGCCCGTTTCGCTGGTGGAGCGGTTCTTCGCGCTAACGATGCCCCGCGTCACGGTGAACCCTGGCCCATCGCCGCCGGAGAGGTCCAGCGCGTAACCGATCGCGACTACGTCCTGCCCAACGCTCACGTCGGCCAACTGCGCGAATTTCAGAGCCCGCAGCCCGGTCGCCTCAATCTTGAGAAGCGCGATGTCTGAGCGCGTGTCGGTCCCGACGACGGTCGCCCGGTAGACAGCGCCATCGCTCATGTGCACATCGATCGCCGAAGACGGACGCCCGCTGACGCCGGCGATGACATGGTTGTTCGTGATGATGTACCCATCTTCGGCGACCACGAACCCGCTGCCGACGCCGGTGCTCGTGGTGATCTTCACCACCGCCGGCTCAGCCATCTTCACCACGCCCGCAACGCTCATCTCGCCCGCGGGGCGCGCGACCGGCTGCGACGTGAGGATCGCGGTTTCCCCGCCGCCGTTGACGGCTGCGTCGCCGGCTGCCTCAGACGCAGGCCCGTCACTTGAACTCGACGAGCACGCCACCCCGAAAGCCAACGCGAGTGTCACCACGGATGCGGCCATCAGCCGCGCAGCTGTTCGTTTCACAACCAACTCCTGCCTGGAACGTGTGCCTTCAGTCTCGCGTCCAGCCCGGCAATTCACCGTAAACTCCGCCCTGGCGCCGAAAGGGCCAGTAAAGCCCTCTCGCGCCAGCCTTGGCAGGACCACGGCGAAGCGTATGATGCCCATCGGGGCTGTCTATGGCGTGGCAGGGCAATCCAGACCCCACCGGGGTTCGTAGCATTACAAGGACGGGCGAAATCGCCCGCCTGCCGGGCGATCCGCTCGCTATCCGGGTCGAATGGTCCGACGAGGCCCTCATGACTGCCATCGCCGCCCGTGACGAACTTGCCTTCGTGGTCCTGTACGACCGCTACGCGGATCTCGTGTACTCGGCTTCGGTGCGCGTGCTCGCCGACCCCGGGCTGGCCGAAGACACCACCCAGGACGTCTTCATCCGGCTCTGGCGGCGCCCCCAGGCGTTCATCGCAGAGCGCGGCCGGTTCATCACGTGGCTCATGAGCGTCGCCCGCAACCGCGCGGTGGATGAGATTCGCGCCCGTGGCCGGCGTCAGCGCCGCGAGCTCCCGTCAGCGGACGGCGACGACCTCGGCCAATGGAGCCACATCGCCGCTACCGGCGCTGACCCGCTCATTTCCGCTCAGGTCAGCGAGATCCGCGCCCGCGTCCGCGCTGCCCTCTGCTGCCTGCCGGCAGGGCAGCAACGCGCCCTCGAACTTGCATACTTCCGCGGCCTGACCCAGCAGGAGATAGCTCTCCAGACCGGTGAGCCGCTTGGAACCATCAAGACCCGCATCCGGCTCGGCATGCAGAAACTGCGCCGGGCGTTGCAGGACGAAGACAGGGACGATTGAGCCATGACCGACCGCTGTCTTTCCCAGGAAGAGGCGGATGAATTCGCCATCGGTTCCCTCGACGCCGTTGCCGAGGCGGAGATAGCGGCGCACCTTGGCGCCTGCGCGGCCTGCCTGCAACTCGTTCGCGTTTCCCAGCAGGTGGCGTCGGCCCTCGCTTTCGCCGTTCCCTCGCATCGCTCCCCCTCTCGCCTGCGCCGCCGGACCTTCCTTGCGGCAGGCGTCGAGCGCCCCCGGATGCTCACGCGCGTGCTCGGTGCAGGCAGGGCGGTCGCCGCCGTTGCGGCCGTGGTCATCGCGGTGGCGGCGCTGGCGGGCATGCTAACGGTCCGGGGGCAGGTGCACGACCTCCAGCAGGAAAACACCAGCCTCTCGGTACAGGTCAACGATGCGCTTTCCCAGAAGATCGAGATTCTCGCCCTCACGCACCGCCTGAACGACGAGGAGCGCCGCTCCGCGGAGCTCCAGCAGGCCGCCCGCGGCGACCGCGACCTGCTGCTGGCCCTTCTTTCGCCCGAAAGCGACGTCGCAGAGGTCTTCGCAGTCGAGCAGAGCGCCTACTCGCTCGGCCGCCTGGTTTGGGATGGGGGGCAGAAGAAGGTCTGGTTCGTGGCCAGCCGTCTCCGCCCGCTGGGCGAGGGCGAGACCTACCAGCTCTGGGCAAGCTCGGGGGGCAAGTACCACAGCCTGGGCACCTTCAACGCCGACGCCTCCGGCTTCGCGCGCCACGAGGCCATCGTTCCCCAGGGCCTGGAGACCTACGAAAGCGCCGTCGTCACGATTGAGCGAGCGGGCGGCGCACCCGAACGCACCGGCGCGAGCGTCTTCGTCGCCGACCTGAGCCGCTTCCGCCGCTAGGCTTCTTCTCCCAGCCGCGCCCGCAACTCCGTGAGCGCCCGCGCCTGCCGCCCTTTTACACCATCTACGGTCGTCCGGAGCACCTCTGCCGTCTCCTGCAGCGAAAGCCCGTGGATGAACCTGAGTGTAATCACTTCAGCGTGCCCGGCCGTCAGCGCTGCCACTCCGCGCGCCAGGTCGAGCAGGTCCGCGCTTAGCCCGCGGTCATCCGCCTGTCCGTCAAGCGCCTCCAATGCCAGCATCGGTTGCCGCTTCAACCATCGCCGCCGGTGCGTGTTGACCAGGTTCCTCGCAATCCCGAACAGCCACGCCCGCGGCGGCAACCCCCGGTCCTCCAGGGACGCCGCGTGCTCCCACGCCTCCGCGAAGACATTGCCCGCCAGGTCCTCCGCGTCGGCGGCGTTTCCCAGCCGTGAAACCGCGTACCGGTAGACCGCCGGCATCTCCGCGGCAAAGAGTCGCCGCCACGCCTCGGGATCACGGTTCCTTAGCGGTTCGATCGCCGGCGTCGCCGCCCCTGACTCATCGGCGTCATCGCCCCAGGGAATCCGCGCAAGAGCCGCGAACAGCGCCCGGAACCCGCGCCACTCGCAGCCCTTAATCTCCATCCCCGGGGCAAGCGCAATCATCGGCCGCTCAATCGCCTCCCTCCTCAGAGCCGTCTTCCTCGACGGTGACGGTCACCTCCCCCTCGTGCAGCGTGGCCTTGAACTCGATCTTCCGCTCTCCCTGCGTGAACACGACCTCAACTTCGGGCCCGCTCTCCTGTTGCTTCGTGACCGCCCAGCCGTTGTTCGGCTGCACCGAAACAATGTCCAGCGCGTTGCCCACCACGCGCACCGTAACCATGCCCGCTTCGCCCGCCGAATAAGCCTGCCCTGGCGGCGTCCCCGTGGGCGAAGGCGATGGACTCGGCCTCGGCGTCCCGGACGGGGTGGGAGATGGCGTGCTCGTAGCCTTCGGTGTCTGCGGCGACGCCGGTGTGCCAGCCGGCTTCGTGGGCGTGGGTTCGGGCGAAGGCGAAGCTGGCGCTGTTGTTGGTGAGGGAGATGGCGTAGATGCCGCGACTGTCGTGGCCGCGGGCGGCGTCTCTGGCTGCCGGTCCTGTCCGGCGGCGGGGGACGGCGCAGGCGGAACGGTTGCAGCCCCGTCTGCTGTCGAGGGCGTGGGCGTGCCCGGGGCCGGCGTCGCCGAGGGGTCTGCATCGTCGCGCGGACCCGGGGTCCGCGATTCTGCGGGCGCCGCCCCTTCGGACTCCACCTCAGGGTCGCCCACAGAGCCAGGAGCGCCATTGCCGGCCCGCGGGTCCAGGTTGGCAACCGCGTTCACCGCAAATCGCCCGATCCCTTCGAACGTCTCCACCGGCGAGTGACCCGCCGCCGCGCCTGCGCCGGTAGTCGCCGCTACAACCAGCAAGGCGCCCGCCGCGAACTGCTGCACCACCGCCCGTGGCCGCGGTCCCGCCCCCAGCCACCCCAAAAGCCACACCGCCATGCCCGTCCGGCGGCGCCCCTCGATCAGTTCGTCGAACCGCGCGGCCATCCTCGCCATGGCCGCCGCATCCGGCCCCGGGACAGCCACTCGCCGCATTCTTCCGGCGAGCCGCGCAAGGCTGGCCACTCCCGCGTGGGCAGGCCCCAGGACTATCCGTCCCTCTATCGCCTCGTGCAGCAGCTCGTCGGAAGAACTCATTTCAGGCCGCAACCGCCTGAACCGGGGCGGGCTTCTTGCGCGCCGGACGCGTGTACGTCATGCGCACTACAAGCCCCGTGATGATCGTCATGCTCGTCATGATGTAGATGCCCAGCACCCACAGCTCGCCCGTGTCGGTCCCGATCTTCACCCCGTGCCACAACGCCGCCACATATGCGACGAACGCCGTGTAGTGGATCTTCTTCCACGTCTGCACCCCGATCTGGTTCCTCAGCCAGAACGAAAAGGTCACAATCCCGAACAGGTAGAACGAGACCGTCCCCAGGCCCGAAAGCGTGGCTTCGTAGTACGACGCGAAGGGCACAAGAATGTCAACCACTCCGAAGTCCGTCCAGCCGTCTGGAATCAGCACGAGCCCGTGAGCCAATCCGAGCACCACCCCCGCAACCGAAGCCGTCTGGTGTATCGCCAGCAGCCTCGCTCTGCCGATGATGCCATCGAACCAGGCCGACGACATCAGCAGTCCCCCTACCAGACCCAGCCAAACGCACAGGTAGGCGGCCAGCCCTGCCGCTCGCGACGCATACCATGCCCCGTGTGCACCGGCCTCAGGCAGCAGGCCCTCTGCCGGGCCCGCCGTCACCAGGCGCGCGCCTCCGAGTGCTCCGGCCGTGCCCGCCATCGCAAAGAGCGCCCACAGCTTCATCTCACGATCCCTTCGTCTTCTTTGCTGTCGCCGGTGGGGGAGGTGGCTTTGGCGGCGGCGGCGCCGTGGCGGCGGGCGGAGGTGTCGCCACCGGGCCCACAGGAGCAGCCGGGCCCACCGGAGCAGCAGGGGCCACCGGCGCGAGGGGCGGAGGCGTCGATGCAGGCGGAGGCGGCCCCTGTGGCTCATCCCTGGAAGAGGCCCCTGTGCCGGCCGGCGCCGGCGGCAGCAGAGACGGGGAATCCGCATTTGGCGCCGAGGCAGTCGCCGGCGGGCTCGCTGCCGCCCCGGATCCCGTGCCAGCGGCCGCGCCATTTGGCGTCGCCTCCACAGGGGCAGCCTCGTACACGTAGGTCACGTAGTAGTAGACCGCCTGCCGCTCCACCACCACGACCTGCTCGGGCGCGCGAAGGGCCGCCGCGTCCGCCCCCGGGGCCGCGGGCTCCTCAATCGCGACCCACTGCCCGGTCGCCTTGTCCCAGCGCCAGCCATCCTGCTCCAGAGGCTGCTCCTCCCAGGTCTCCGCCTCGCCCTCGTCTACCTGCTCGTCAAGACGCGCCGTCGCCGCCACGGAAGCCCACAGCGAGACGAATACCGCTGTTGCACCCGCCGCGGTGAGCATCCGCGTGAGCAGGAACTTCACCTGCTTCCCGCCCGGGCGGCTCATTTGCGGTCCTCGTCGGCGTGATTGTCTTCGTCATCGCCGTCGTGTTTGTCCTCATCTTCGTGCTCGTCCTCACCGTCATGGCCGTCTTCATCGTGGTCGTGATCGCCGTCCCCATCGTCGTCGTGGCTACCGCTCCCGCTGTCGCTCGAACTCGGTGATGAAGGCGGTGCGGTGGCCTCCGCCGAACGCGGATCGCTTGGTGGCCCGGACTGATTGTCCCCCGGCGAACCCGGCGCGGACACAGAGACCGGCGGAGGCGCTGAAGCTGCGCTCGCCGGCGGCGCTGCGGGCGCGGCCGCAGTCGCCGTGGCGGGCGGGGCCGTGGGATCGGGCGCCGAGTCGTCGCCGCTGGAGACGGCGGCGCTCCCGTGCGGTGGGGGCAGCACCACCTCGCGCCTTTGGATGACCGGCTCCTTGTCCACGTAAATGATGCGCGTCACCGGCTGCGCGGCTTCCGTCGCGGCTGGCTCCCAGGCCGTTTCGGATGCTTCCGCCACAACGGCTGTGGCTTCGGCCTGCGCCGTTGCGGGCTCCGGGTCCGGTGCGAGTATCCCCTGGCTTGCGGCCAGGCCCGCAACCGCCGCGCCCGAAAGCGCCGTCGTTACCGTTCCCGCCAGCAGACTGGCAATCCTGTTCATTCGAGACCCCTTTCCGGGTGTGTGTCGCAGGGCACATCGCACCCCGGCCCCCGAAAGAGTCGCGGCTTTCGAAAGAAATCTGTTAGAGGCCGCCTCCGGCGCCCATCACCACTCCCGCACGCCGCCATCGGGGACAATCGCCACCACCCGGTGGCCACGCGCCCGCGCTGTCTCCGCGGCCGCCTCGCCCCCAATAAGGACAGCCTTGGCCCACACCTCCGCGCGCCACGCTTCCGGCGCCCGGGCCGTCACCTGCACGAAGGAGCTTTCGGCGGGCAGGCCCGTCCGCGGGTCGATGAGGTGGTGGGCCACGCTGCCGGAGCCGGTCTGCCAGCGCCGCTTCAGCGTCGTCGACGTGGCCACGGCCCCCCGCACAGGCCCTTCCCACGGGTCCGGCATCCCTACGATCGGCGAGTCGATGGCGATCAGCCACCCATCGACTCCCCGCTCCGCGCCCGCGCAGCGGAGGTCGCCCCCGGCGTTGATGAAGACATCGGGACACTCGCCTTGCAGCAGTTCAACGCCCAGGTCCACCGTCCAGCCCTTAACGATGCCGCCCAGGTCGAGCGCACCCCGGCGGAGAGTCACCGTATCGCCTTCGATGGCGAGGCAATCCTGCGGCGATGGAACCTCCATTGGCCGGGGATCGCCACCGCGAACCTCGCTGAAAGTGGCTCCATAGCCGGCGGCTGTGAGCGCGGGGAGCACCATAGGGTTGTAGAGCCCGCCGGACAGTTCGTGCCCTTCGATCGCCAGCCGGCAGGCCCGGGCAAAGCGGGCATCGCGGATAGCCTCGCCGCCGTTGAGCCGCAAGAGCATGCTCGCCGGCCTGAATCGCGAGAACCTTTCCTCCTGCTGCTCGAAGAGCGCGCGAATCGAAAGAAAGGCCGCCAGCGGGCGCAAATCCGCCTCGATGATCACATCGATATCCGTGTCCATCGCGCGGAAGTGGTCCGTGTGTTGCATCACGAAGCGGCCGGCAGCCTGACCGTGAAGGTAGCGCCCCGGCCCGGGGCCGAGTCGACCTGGATCTGCCCGCCATGCACCTCCGCGATCCACCGGGCGATGGGCAGGCCGAGCCCGGTGCCACCATCCCTGCGCGCCCGCGCCGTGTCCACGCGGTAGAAGCGGTCGAAGATGCGCGCGTGGTGCTCGGGGGCGATGCCGGGGCCGGTGTCTGCGACCACGAGCTCCACCCGCTTTCCCACCTTCCGGCTGCGGACCGTCACGCGGCCGCCGGCGGGCGTGTACTTCACCGCGTTGTCGACGAGGATCATGGCGAGCTGGCGCAAGCGGGCCCGGTCTGCTTCGACGGGCGCCGGGCCGGCTTCGGCTTCGAGCGCCACTCCCCGCGACTCGGCAAGCGGCTGGATGTCCCGCACAAGCTCGGCCACGACCTCGGCGAGGTCAACGCGCTCCTTCGCGACCTCCAGCTGTCCTTCGTCGGCTCGAGCGAGCGTGAGCAGGTCGCTCACCAATCGCGCCATGTGATCCGTCTCCGTCGCGATAGCTTCGACCTGGTCGAGGTTCGCCCCCACCGTCTGTTCGGGGTGCCGCAAGAGGAGCTCGTTGTTCGCCTTCACGGTAGCGATTGGCGTGCGCAGTTCGTGCGAAGCATCAGAGACAAAGCGCCGCTGCGTCTCCAGTGAGCGCCGGATTGGCGAAAGCGTGCGCCCGGCCAGCCAGAATCCGCCCGCGGTCGAAAGCGTGAGGCCCGTCAGCCCGCCAACGCCGAGCACGATCGCCAGGGTCCGAAGCTGCCTGTCGCGGGCCTCGAGGGCGCGCCCAACGTGGATGTACACGCCCTCCGGGCCCGGCCGGCTCAGGATGCGGAAGCGGTGGTACTCACCTGAGACGTCGGTGAAACCGCTTCCATCGGCCGCGCTCTCTTCCAGGGCTTCCAGGTCCACCCCATCGAGGTTCACCCGCTTCGGATTGGCGACGACGCTCCCGCCCGAGGTCGCAAGGTAGAACACATCGCTGGAAAACGTGGGCGAAGGGCGCTCCTCCCCTTCGTGTTCCTCATCGTCGTGCTCGTCGTCGCCCCGTCCCTTCGGGATGGGGATGAGTTGCCAGCGCGGGTCAAGCTGGATGGTCCCCAGCTCGACGCCGCGCATAGCCGATTCGAGTGAGGCGTCAATCTCATCGTCCAGGTCGCGGCGAATGGTTACGTAGGCAAGCGTGCCGATGACCAGCAGGATGACCGCGAACACGCATGCGTACCACGCGGTTAGCTGCAGCCGGGCGCGCTGAAACATCAACCTGTCCTGAGGGCGTAGCCCACGCCCCGCACGGTCCGGATGAGCTTCGTCTCAAAGCCACGGTCGACCTTGTTGCGCAGGTAGTGGATGTAAATGTCGACGACGTTCGATTCGGTGAGCATGTCGTAGCTCCACACGCGATCGAGCAGTTGCGAGCGCGAGAGGACCTGCCCGGCATGCCGCATCAGCACCTCAAGCAGGGCGAATTCACGAGAGGTCAGTTCGATGCGGCGGCCCGCGCGGATCGCCTCGCGAGCCCGGAGGTCAAGCTCAAGGTCGCCGGCGCGCAGCCAGAGCGGGTCACCCGAGGGCATCTGCGCGCGGCGCGTGAGCGCCCTGATGCGGGCCAGCAGCTCGGCCAGCGCGAACGGCTTCACCAGGTAGTCATCCGCGCCCGCATCGAGGCCCCGCACGCGGTCCTGCACCGAATCGCGCGCCGTGAGCATGAGGATGGGGACGGTGTTCGACTTCGCTCGCAGCCTCCGGGCTACCTCGCATCCATCGAGTCCCGGCAGCATCACGTCGAGGACAATTATGTCGTACTCCTCGGTGAGCGCCTGGGTGAGCGCGTCCGCGCCATCGGCGACCCAGTCGACAACGTGTCCTTCCTCTTCGAGTACCCGCCGCACCGCCCCGGCGAGGCGCGTTTCGTCTTCCACCAGAAGTACATGCATCCCCTCCATTGTGCAGGGTCCGGCATGGCGCGGAAATGAGAGAAAGATTAGAGAACTCGAACCTTCGCTTCATCGTCCGCCAAAGACCGCGCCCCATTCTGAACCTCGACATCCAACAGCAACGAGGCGCATGGCATGGACACACGGCTCGCAATCCTCTCCGCAGCGGCGTTCGCCGGCGTTGTGGTGGGCGGCACGCTCGTGGCGGACCCTTCGTTCGGTTCGTCGCTCAGCCCGGCCTCCATCTGGTCGCAGGCCGCCACTGCATTCGGCGGCGAAGAAAGCGACGAGTGGGAAGAACACGGCGACGATGACGAGTGGGAAGAACACGAGGACGGCGTCGACGACGAGCATGACGATGACGAGCATGAGGAGCGGGAGGCCCGTGACGGCACGAAACACACGCCGTTGTCCATTCTTGTTGGTGACCGCCGGGCTCCCGGCCACGATGACCGCGGCCACAACGACGATGGGGAACACGAAGACGGCGACCATGATGACCACCACGAGGACGACGACTAGATGGCAGCGAACTACACCCGCCTGAAGGCCGCGATCGCCGCCGCTTCGGCGGCGGCGGTGGTCTGGGGCTGGGCCTACTTCGACGGCTCCCAGACCTTCGCCGAGCCCGAAGGGACGGCCGCGGCAGAACCCGCCCTTCCCGCGACGACGCCGGCCCCGGCCACGCCGGCGGCGGCCCGCTCCGGAGCGCCCGCCGCGACTACCACGCCCACGGCCACGCCTCGCGCGATCACGCAGGCCACCACGGCCCGGAGGACGCGAGGCTCATGAACCGCGACCGCTCGACCGGCGCCTTCGCCGCCTTCATTGGCGCCCTCGTTTCCACGCTCATGTTGAAGGGCGCCGACTTCGGCCACGCGCCCTGGTACATCAGCCGCTCCTCGGGCCTTGTGGCTTACGTGCTTCTCACGCTCTCGGTGGTGCTGGGGCTGCTGCTCAGCATCAGGCCAGCGCGCCCGCTGCTGCCGCGCGCGTTGGCCTTCGACCTCCACCAGTTCATCAGCATCCTCACGCTGAGCATGGTGGGGGTGCACGCCGGCATCCTCCTGTTCGACACCTACCTCGGCTTCAGCCCGGCCGAAATCCTCGTGCCATTCGCCTCCGACAGCGAGCCGCTGCTGAACGCCATCGGCGTGCTCGCGGCGTGGTCGCTCGTAGCCATCACGGCCAGCTTCTGGCTTCGAAGACGGGTTGGCCAGCGCACCTGGAGGCGGCTCCACTACGTCTCTTTCGCCAGCTGGCTGCTGGCGCTCGCCCACGGCTACGCACAGGGCACCGACACCTTCGTCCCCTTTGTGAACGCCATCTACGTCTTCTCCGCCGCGGTCGTCGCAGGGCTGCTGACGTACCGCATCGGCTCCAGGAGCGATTCCCGGGCCCCGGCTTCTAACCCTCCTCCGCAGGCTGGCGACGGGAATCGCGCATCTCGGAGGCTCGCCTCGCGAGCGGCCTCCGACTAAGCAGGGGCCGCCGGCGGCGCCTTCCTGGTGGGCGCCGCCGGTTCCCCGTTGCCTCGCGGAGCGGTAAGTTCCCGCCATGGAAACCGGCCCGGCAACGCCCTTCTTCATCGTCAACCCCATGTCCGGCGGCGGCCGCACGAAGAAGCGCTGGCCCGCCCTGCAACGCGCCATTGTGCGTGGCGGCTTCGAACCAGAGGCCGTGTTCACCGAGTACCGCGGCCACGGCTACGGCCTCGCCTCGGCCGCCCTCGCTGAAGGGCGCAGAACGCTGATCGCTGTCGGCGGCGACGGCACCCTGAACGAGGTCGTCAGCGCCGTGCTCGACGCCGGCCTCGCGGGCCAGGTGCGCATCGGAACGATTGCGATGGGAACGGGCAAGGACGTCGGCAAGTGCCTGCACATCGCCGACCCTGTGAAGGCCATCCGCGCCATTGCCGATGGCCACGAGCGGCCGCTCGACGTCGGCCGCGTCGCCTCCCACGACGAATTCGGCGCTCCCCTCACCCGCTACTTCCTGCTCGAGATGAGCGCCGGCTGGATCCCCGAGGTGTCGAAGTCGACCCCGCGCTTCCTCAAGCTCCTGGGCGACACCGCGCCCTACATCATCACCACCTTCGCGAAGATGCTCGGCCCCATGAACCGCGACTTCGACGTGAGCATCGACGGCGCTCCCTTCCCCGGCCGCTACAACTCCATCTCCATCCACAACATGGAGCTCTGGGGCGGCGACATGGTGGCCGTCCCCGGCGCGGCCCCCGACGATGGGCTCTTCGACGTCATCCGCTGGGGCCCGCTCGGGCGTCGCGCGGTGATCAAAGCCGTGCGCGATATGCAGCAGGGCGGCACTCACCTCGGCACGGAAGGCATCGACCACCACCCCGCGCGCGCCATCAATCTCACGTCGCCGAAGAAGAGCTATCTCGACATGGACGGCGAGCCCGGCGGCTACCTGCCCGCCCGCGTGGAGATCCTCCCAGGCGCAATCCGCTTCCTCGCGCCCGCTCAGGCGGGGAGCGCGGCCATGGCACGATAGAGGAAGGAGGGACGGCGAACTTGAAACGCTACGCAGTCGTTATCGAGAAAGCGGGCCGGAACTACTCGGCCTACGTGCCGGACCTGCCCGGATGCATTGCCACCGGCCGCACCATTGCGGAAGCCGAACGGCAGATCAGCGAAGCCATCGGCTTTCACCTTGCCGGCATGCGGGAAGACGGCATCCCCATCCCCGAGCCCACGACCGTCGCTGATTACGTCGAAGCGGCGCCGTAGCGGCGAGAGCCGCTCGCCGACGCCCGGGAAGCCCCGTCGCAACACAACTTTCTTTTCGCCTGTCTGTTGAAATACTGACGAGCAACCGTTATTGTTCGCGCCGCGTTCACTCTCGCCCGCTCTGGGAGTCGCGGCGGGCGACGAACGAACGCTGAAGCCGCCTGCCTGGCGCGGCGGCACGGGTTGCCCTCCTTCTGGGGAGGTAATACGGGCACCAGCCGGCGCCCCCGGCTCCAGCGGGGCGAAGCGGGCCAGGTGCGGAGACGCCGGGGCAGGCGCGCGAGGAACGCCGCCTCCAGCCCGGACAGGACGCCATTCACCGGCACGTCACCGCCTCCGTGCGAAACACTGCCGCGCGCCCCCGGCGTTGCGGCAGCCCGGCCTTCCCGGTGAGCGGCGCCGCAACCGGGCGCCACCGGCCCGGGGTGGGGTTCCCCCACCCTCGCCAGGACGGTGTGACCTCATGACACTCGCTCTCCACGGCAAATCCCGCGCCCGCCAGTGCGCGCTCATCCTCGCCGC
>CAYYYI010000053.1:0-16772 GCA_964475735.1 uncultured Anaerolineaceae bacterium | reverse complement strand
CCCATGCCGGGGAGGAAGTTCTGGTAGCGCGACATGTTCTCGCAGCCGCCGCCCTTGGGCATGAACATCAACTTCAGCTCGTCACCAGGGACGACTTCGAAGTGTATGACGCCCGGGGTGTTGTCGCCGGTGTTGGTGCGTGCGCTGAACGGGCGGGCGGCGATGGACTTGCGGAGGTAGCCCTCTCCGTAGCCCCGGCGAATGCCCTCGTTGATGGCGTCCACCACGTAGCCGCCGGTGACGTGCACATCCTGGCCCAGTTCCACATGGACCACGGCGGTGCCCGTGTCCTGGCAGAGCGGCAGCATCCGCTCGCGGGCGATCACGGCATTCTCGAGGATCTCGTCGATAACCTGGACGGCCAGGGGCGACTTCTCGGTCGCCCGCGCGCCACGGATCGCGCTTTCGACGTCCTCCGGGAGGAAGTGTGTCGCCTCCACGGCGAGCTTCGCGATGGCATCGGTGATAGCCGACGCGGGGATCTCTCTCATTGGCGGTTCCCTGCCCGGCGGGCCGCGGAGCGAGCCCGGCCGCTGATTCTCAGAGGGTACCGCGAAGGGCCGCGGGCCGCACATCGGGCCCCTGGCACTTGCCTGGCGCCAGGCGCCGGGACGTCTTGCCCCGGCGCCCAACGCGCGTAACGCGCCCCGTCAGGCGCGGAAGTCCAGCTTCTGGCCCACCGCCGGGTCGAGTAGTTGCTGCACGATCGCCATTCCCGTCGCCGCTTGCAGTTCGATAGCTTTCTTCGCGACCAGGAACTGCGATGCGGCCTGGAGGTTGGCGAATGGGTCGGCCGGGACCGAAGTTGGCGCAAGCCTGCTAAGCATGTTCATCAGAACGATCATCGAAGTGGCGCAGGCCCGCCTGAAGTGCATGCCATGTTGTTGTGCGGTTTCCGGCAAGTGGAGCCGGGAACCGTACAGGTTCTGGCCAGTGCTGGTATCCTCCGCGCCATCAACGTTTGGAGGGAACCATGGGCCGGCTCGAAGGAAAGGCAGCGATCGTCACCGGGGGTGGCAGGGGCATTGGCCGTGGCATCACACTCGTTCTCGCGGAGGATGGCGCCGATATCGCCATCCTCGACCTCGACCTCGAAAATGCCAACCGCACGGCGGATGAAGTCCGCGCTTTGGGCCGAAGGGCGCTTGTCATTCGTACGGACGTCTCCGATCCCGCATCCGCGGAGGACGGCGTCGCGGCGGCCGTCGAAGGATTGGGGCGGGTGGACATCCTGGTGAACAACGCGGGTGTCGCCGGCGACAACGTTGCTGCCTCGAAGCTCACCATCGAGGACTGGGATGCCTGCTACCGGGTGAACCTGCGGGCCATCTGGACCATGTCGAGCGCGCTCGTGCCCCACTTCAAGGCGAATGGAGGCGGGAAGATCGTCAACATAGCTTCAATCGCGGGCCGGGTTGGCGGTGTGGGCCTCGCGCATTATGGGGCCTCGAAAGCTGGCGCCATCAGCGTCACCCAATCGCTTGCGGCCGAATTGGGGCCCTCGAACATCAACGTGAATGCAGTCTGCCCGGGATTGCTCTGGACCGACATGTGGCGCGGGCTCGAAGCCGCGCTCGCCGGTAATGCCTCTCCCGAGGTTGTTGAGCGCCGCCGCGTCTTCGAAGGCTACCTGCAGTCCAACTGCCCGCTTCGCCGCGAACAGTTCCCCGAGGACATCGGTCACGCGGTGGCGTTCCTTGCATCGGAGCAGGCCCGCAACATCACGGGCCAGTCGCTCAACGTCGATGGCGGCATCCGCATGAACTGACGGGTGGCGCAGGGCGCCTCAGAAGGCAAGTTCGAGGCTGATGTCGAGGGCCGGGGCGCTGTGCGTCAGGGCGCCCACGGAGATCGCGTCCACGCCGGTCGCGGCTATCGCTGCAACCGTTGCGCGCGTGACCCCGCCGCTCGCCTCCAACTTCGCTCGCCCGGCAGTCAACCGGTCCGCTTCCCGCATCCTGTCCGGCGCCATGTTGTCCAGCAGCACCCACTCTGGCCGCGCGGCAAGGGCTCCTTCCAGTTGGCCGAGATCGTCGATTTCTATCTCAACCGGCACGCCGGGTGCGGCGGCGCGAATCGCCGCCACAGCCTCGGCGAGGCTCCGGCCCTCCCGCGCCAGCGCTTCGCGGTGGTTGTCCTTGATCATCGCCATGGCGGCGAGGTTGCTGCGGTGGTTCGTGCCACCCCCGCAGCGGACAGCGTACTTCTCCAGTGCTCGCAAACCGGGCGTTGTCTTGCGCGTGTCGAGTATGACCGCGTTCGTTCCCGCAACGGCCTCCACAAACGCTCGCGTGAGGGTCGCCACCCCCGAAAGCCGCTGCAGGAAGTTCAAAGCCACCCGTTCTCCCTGCAGGATCGCGCGAACCGGGCCCTCCACTAGCGCCAGCGTTTGCCCGGGCTCAACGTCGCCACCCTCGTTCGCGCGCGGCTCGAAAACCACCCTGGCGTCCAGTTGGCGGAACGCCTCGGCGGCCACCTGCAGTCCCGCGACGACGCCCCGCTGACGCACGACAAACGTGCCACGCCCAACGAGTCCCGCCGGGACGGTGATCAGAGTGGTGATGTCCTCGAGCGCGCGGTCTTCCTCAAGCGCAATGGCGACAGCGCGCGCGACTTCAGCTGGGGGGGGCGGCTCAATCGGCACGGCGGAAAACCTGTCGCCGCTTCCAGCGCTCGTCATCGAGATCCGGGTAGTCGCTCCGGAAGTGCGCGCCCCGGCTCTCGGTTCGCCGGAGTGCGGCCATCAACATCAGGCGGGCCAGGCAGGCCATGTCGCGGCGCTCGTGCCAGTCGCGGGTCGCCTCAGCCCTTGCTTCGGGCCAGGCGCGCGCGGTGGCAAGTCCGTGTTCAAGCCCATCGGCGCCTCGTTCGATGCCGGCACAGTCCCACATCAGTGCCTGGAGAACTTCCTGGCCAGGCGCGGGACCGCCCTCATCGGCGACGGCGATGGCGTCAGGGTCGTGTGGCGCGCCGCGCGGCATTTCCTCCAGGCTCTCGACCATGCGTTTGCCGAACACAACAGTCTCCATGAGCGAATTGCTGGCCAGCCGGTTTGCGCCATGAACGCCGGTGCAGGCCGCCTCGCCGACAGCGTAAAGACCCGGCACAGTCGTCCGGCCGGAGGTGTCCGTCCGCACTCCCCCCATCAGGTAGTGGGCCGCGGGCGCAATTGGGATGGGCGCCGCGGTGATGTCGATGCCCTGCCCCCGGCAGAAGGCGAAGATCGCCGGGAACCGCGCCGCCAGGTCCACCCCGCGGATGCTGGTGCAATCGAGGTAGACGTGCGCACCGCCCGATTGCCGCATTTCGGCCACGATCGCGCGCGCCACGATGTCCCTGGGCGCGAGGTCTGCCAGCGGATGGTAGCGCGCCATGAACCTCTCGCCCGCGTCGTTGCGCAACACCGCGCCCTCGCCCCGCACCGCTTCGGAGATGAGGAACGGCGGCGCGCTGTCGCCTTCGAACGCCGTCGGGTGGAACTGGTAGAACTCGAGATCCGCCAGTTCAGATCCGGCTTCAAAGGCGAGCGCGATGCCGTCGCCCGTCGCCACGCCGGGGTTGGTTGTGTGCGAATAGAGTCTGCCCGCGCCCCCGGTCGCCACCACTACTGCCGGAGCCCCGAACGTCAGCGATGTCCCGGAGCGGAGGTCCAGCGCAGTGACGCCCGCGGCCGCTCCCCCTCGTGTGACGATTTCCGTGGCAATCGTGTGATCGAGAATCGTGATCCCGGGAGCCGATGCGGCGGCCGCCAGGGCGGTCTCTATCGCTGCGCCCGTCCGGTCGCCGCCGGCGTGGAGCACGCGCGCGCGGCTGTGGGCGGCCTCGCGGCCCAGCGCCACCTCGCCACCGAGCGAGTCGAAGGCTACCCCGTAGTCCACCAGGTCGCGGATGCGGGCGGACGCTTCGTAACAGAGCACTCGTGCCGCTTCCATATCCACCAGCCCGGCGCCTGCGGCGATTGTGTCCGCCAGGTGCTGCTCCGGGCTATCGAGCGGGCCGACAGCCGCGGCGATGCCGCCCTGCGCCCAGCGCGTGTTGCAGTCTTCGACGCTCCCCTTGGTGAGCACGAGGACTGGTCCAAGCCTGCGGGCCTCCAGCGCCACGAACAGGCCCGAGATCCCGCTGCCGATGACGATCAGCCGGTAGTCCTGCCTCATGTCCAACTGCCGTCCATACGCTGCATGCGACTTAGTGTAGTTGCTACACGAAGTGCGCCGCCAGCGGCGAGAGCACCAGCGCCGGGTGCGCGCTAAACTTCAGGGCGGCGCAACGGCGCCCTGAACACCACCATCGGAGCGATCTCGTGGCCATCCTGCCCATCCGCCGTGCCGGCGATCCAGTCCTGCGGGAAAAGGCGAAACGCGTTCGCCTGCCGGTTGATAGCTCGATTCACAGGCTCATCGATGACATGTGGGAGACCATGTACGACGCCCCCGGGGTGGGCCTTGCAGCGCCCCAGATCGGCGTCAGCCTGCGCGTCATTGTCATCGACGTCCCCAACCACGAGCGCGTCGCCCTCGTGAACCCTGAAATCGTGAAACGCTCCGGCGAGCGCGAAGTGGATGAGGGCTGCCTCTCCGTGCCCGGCTTTCGCGGCGAGATCATTCGCTCGGTAAAGGTGCTGGCCAAGGGAATCGACCCCTACACGGGCAAGGAAGTGCGCATCAAGGCCGAGGACGACCTGATGGCCGAGGCCCTTGAGCATGAGATCGACCACATCAATGGCATCCTCTACATCGATTACCTGCCGGGCCCCGAGGCGCTCATCCCCCTGAATGACGCTCCAGAGGTGCGGGGCTAACCCGTGATCATTGCGGTCATTGGCGGTGAGAACAGTTCCAGCGATGAGGAAGCGGCCGCCTACGAGACGGGCCTTGAGATCGCCCGACGCGGACATGTCCTGGTTTGCGGCGGGCGACAGGGCGTGATGCGTGAAGCCTGCCGCGGAGCGCGCGAAGCAGGCGGCCACACCATCGGCATCCTCCCCGGCGATGACCGCTCCGGCATGAACGAGTTCGTCGAGTTCCCCATCGTCACGGGCATGGGGTACGCCCGCAACACCATCATCGCCCGGACGGCCGACGCTCTCGTGGCCATAGGGGGCCGCTACGGTACCCTCTCCGAGATAGCGTTCGCGCTGATATCCGGCAAGCCCGTCGCCGGCATTGGGACGTGGGAACTGGCGCTCCCTTCGGGCGAAGATGTGCCGATTGTCCGCTGCCTTACCGCTCGCGACGCCGTCGACTATTGCGAGCGCTCCGTCGCCGCCGCCAGGGAGTAGCCAATGTTCATCGAAGAGATACTGGCCCGCGAAATCCTCGATTCGCGCGGCAACCCCACCGTCCAGGTGAGCGTCATCCTCGATGACGGCGCCATCGGCAAGGCGTGCGTTCCTTCCGGCGCCTCCACCGGCGCGCACGAGGCCGTCGAGCTTCGCGACGGCGACCCTCGCCGCTACAACGGCAAGGGCGTCCTCAAGGCTGTCCGAAACGTCAACGAGGAGATCGCCCGAAACCTGCGCGACTTTCCGCTCATCAGCCAGCGCGCTGTTGACCATGCCCTCTGCGAGATCGATGGCACGCCCAACAAGAGCCGCCTGGGGGCGAACGCCACACTTGGCGTCTCGCTCGCGGTCGCCCGCGCTGCCGCCGAGTCGCTGGGGATGCCGCTCTTCCGCTACATCGGGGGCGCCAACGTCTCGCGCGTGCCCGTGCCCATGTTCAACATCCTCAACGGCGGCAAGCACGCCCCCGATTCGACCGACTTCCAGGAGTTCATGGTCATGCCCGTCGGCGCGGAGACCTTCAGTGAAGGGCTCCGCATGGGCGTCGAGATCTACCACGCCCTCGGGGCGCTGCTGCACGAGCGTGGATTCGCGACGTCCGTCGGCGACGAGGGCGGCTATGCGCCTTCGCTGGCAGGGAACGAAGAGGCCGTGCAGGTGGTCCTCGAAGCCATCCAGCGCGCCGGCTACCGGCCTGGCGAGGATGCGGTCATCGCCCTCGACCCGGCCTCGACCGAGCTCTACAAGAACGGCAAGTACGTGCTCCTCAAGGAAGGCCGCGCCCTTTCCAGCGACGAGATGGTCTCCCACTGGGAGTCGTGGGTGCAGAAGTACCCCATCCGCTCCATCGAAGACGGCCTGGCCGAGGACGACTGGGATGGGTGGGCGGCGCTCACCGCCCGCATCGGCGACCAGGCCCAGCTTGTCGGCGATGACCTGCTGGTGACCAATTCCGAACGGATCCGCCGCGCCATCGGCCTGCGCGCAGCCAACAGCGTGCTTGTGAAGCCCAACCAGATTGGCACCCTCACCGAGACGCTCGACGCCATCGACACCGCCCGAAGCGCCGGTTGGACTGCCGTCATCAGTCACCGATCTGGCGAAACCGAAGACTCGTTCATCGCCGACCTCGCCGTGGCAACTGGCGCCGGGCAGATCAAGACCGGCGCCCCGGCTCGCAGCGAACGTACCGCCAAGTACAACCGCCTCCTGGAGATCGAGTCCGCGCTCGGGCGGGACGGCGAGTACGCCGGGTGGTCGTGCATCCGCCAGCTTGGCCCGAAGCCGGCGCGCGAAGAGGCGGCGCGCCCTCGCCCGCGGGCCGATCGCCGCCGGCCACCGCGCACGCGCCACTAGCGAGTAGACTGGCCCCCGTGGTCCCCGAAGTCCGTGCCCTCGCCGACAAGCTCATCTACGACGTTGCGATGGTGCGCTACATGGCCACCAGCCTCCCGAAGGGCGGCCTGGAGCGCGCCATCCCGGGCGGTTGGACCGTGCGGCAGCTATTGGGCCACCTCGGTGACGCCCAGGCGCGCTACGTAGATGCCCTCGCCCGGTCTGCGGTGGGAGAGCCGCCCTTCCCTTCTGGCTTCGACCCCGATCGTCTCAACAGCGCGGCTGCGCCCGCGTTTGCGAAGGCGCGCCTGCCCGCGTTGCTGGACTCCCTTGGATCAACGCGCGACGCGCTCCTGGACCTCCTGGACCCGCTCACGCCGGGGCAACTCGGCGCACCGTTCAGCCACGGCTTGACCAAACTGGAGGCGCTGCGGGCGTGGTCCGGGCACCTCGAGGGCCATGCGCTCGACATCATCGACGCCGTGCCCGGGCTTGGCTGCGACCCCATGGTGCTGACCTGGGTCCTTCACGCCGATTACAGCCGTCACCCGGGGCGCCACGCGCGCCAGCAGCGCCTCCTCGAAGAGGTGCGCGAACACTTCGGCGAAGACGCCACCCGTGCCGGCGAGGACGAGTTCGAGGACGAGGAGGACGACTAAGCATGGCCACCCCACGAGTTGCCCCGCCTCGCGTCTTCCCCGGGGCTACCCGCGCCGCGAAGCCGCCCGCCGGCGGCCCCGTCGACGCTCATCGCCAGACGTCATTCGTCCTGGGCGCCGAAGCTGACCTTGTAGTGGAGGGACTTGTGACAGAAGGGTCGGTCGCGGAGGCGTCGACCGGCGCGAAGCTCCGCACGCAGCAGCTCGTCTCAGCGCTCGGGCTCTGGTCGCGGGCCTGGCTAAGCCGCCTCCAGGCGCTGCACGCCGTGGAATGGGGCAACTACGTTGGCGCCGTTACGCTCATACGCTCCGCCGCCGACTACCAGGCCGCCCAGATTTACCTCCTCAGGCAGGGGTCTGCGGAATGGCTTATGTGGCTCGAACAGGGCGGCATCGCCCTGGCGCCTGAAGACCACGCCACGGAGTATCGGCTCCACGCCTTTCGGGCCGCTGAAGTGCTCGCCGCGCACCCCATCCTTGGGCCGCTCTACCGGACAGCCATGGACCTTTCCATGCCCCATTTTGGGGCCACGCTCCTGCTGGCCGGCAGCGAGTCCAACCCCGAACGCGTCGCCATCACCTTCGGCGACCGAGACTTTCACCTTGGCCTTGCAGAGCTGTGCATTGGCTGGCTGTTGCAGCTGCACGTCGCCCAGGTGGGCGCCCTCATCGAGTTTGCCGATGTGTTCGGCGTGCAAGACGGCGTCACGATTGAGAACCTCGCGCGCCGCTGCGAGGAAGTTGCAGCACGCCGCGACCGTTGCACCGTGGAGGCCGTGGAACGCGACGGCATGAAGCGGTACCTGGTCCACAACTGGCGCAGGCGGCCCGGCTCAGCCGCTACGCGCCTGCTCCTTTGAGCCGATCCGAAACCGGGAATTCCCTCACGGCGTCTTGCCGCGGGCCGGTGTAGCATTCGACTCCATGCGTAGAGCACTCTCATGGGTCCTTGTGGTGCCGCTGTTTGCCGTTCTTGCCGGCGCCGCCTGCGGCGGTGGTGACGACGGCAACAACGCCGATGAATCGCCAACCACACCCGCCTCCGACCCGGTGAGCGATGAAGAGTATCTCAAGGTCATTTGCACAGGGACGCAGGGCTTCACCGATGCGCTCATCAGCCAGACGACCGCTGAGGGCATCGCGAAGAGCATCACGGACTTCATCGCCTCGCTAAAGTCCACGACCCCGCCGTCCGACCTGCAGCAGTTCCACAAGGACATCATCAAGTACCTCGAGGACTCCGTGTCCGACCCGACCTCGCTCGTGACGAAGAAGCGGCCCCAGCCCCCGGATAAGGTCCGCGACCGGTTGGCGGCAAAGGAGGCGAGCGTGACCGAGTGCGCAAAGGCCCACTACTTCGGGATCGAGTGAGGGGCGTCGGCCTCCCGTTGGCCTATCTCGCATCGGGGCGGAAGGTATACTGACATGACCCCGGTTTCGCCCGGGCGGAAGGAGTGCCTGACCGATGCCTACCCCCTACGCGTACTTCCAGGGCAACGTTGTGCCCCTGGAGCAGGCGAAGATCGGCGTGATGACGCACGCCTTCAACTACGGCACGGCGGTATTCGAAGGCATTCGCGGCAACTGGAACCCCGATGACCAGACGGTCTACCTCTTCCGCGTGCGCGAGCACATGGAGCGGCTGACTCAGAGCTCGAAGATACTCACGATGAAGGTGCGCGATCCGGTGGACCGGCTCTGTGAGCTGGCGGTGGAACTCGTCGAGAGAAGCGGCTTCACCGAGGACGTGTACCTGCGCCCGATGGTCTACCTGGCCTCCGAGCAGCTTGGCGTCCGCCTGCACAACCTCGAAAGCGACAC
Source organism: uncultured Anaerolineaceae bacterium (assembly GCA_964475735.1). Taxonomy (GTDB): domain Bacteria; phylum Chloroflexota; class Dehalococcoidia; order Tepidiformales; family Tepidiformaceae; genus UCB2. Next base: position 7,673 of record CAYYYI010000053.1, on the reverse strand, counting down.
GCTCATCTTTCTCACCCCCTTCCCGGCGTACCTGCCCGAGGTCGCCCGCTGCCATACCAGCACGTGGCGCCGCGTCGACGACACCGGCATCCCGCCCCGGGCGAAGGTGACCGGCATCTACGTGAACAGCGCCCTCGCCAAGACCGAGGCGAACCAGAATGGGTTCGACGAGGCCATCATGCTCAACGCCGATGGTCACGTCTCCGAAGGGAGCGGCGAGAACATCTTCATGATCCGCCACGGCAAGCTCATTACTCCGACCCCCGCCGACAACATCCTCGAAGGCATCACCGCCCAGAGCGTGGTCGAGCTCGCGGCCAAAGAGCTTGGCGTAGAAACCGTCCAGCGGCAGATCGACCGCACAGAGCTTTACATCGCCGACGAGATCTTCATGACCGGGACGGCCGCCCACCTGACGCCGGTCACCGAGGTCGACAGGCGCATCGTAGGCAATGGCCGCCCCGGGCCGATTACGAGCAGGCTCAGCCAGCTCTTCTTCGACTGCATCCGTGGCAAGAACGAGAAGTACCGGCATTGGTGCACGCCCGCCCGCGTTCCCGTCGCGCAATAGAGGCAGTAGCCTTCCGGCCGCCGCGCGCCCTTGGTGTCATCGCCGGGGGCGCGTTCACGGTCTGGGCAGCTGTTGTTGCGGCAGCCGCGGCGAACATCGCGCTGGACTCGGGAGTTGAGACAAAGACGTTCCTTGCCTGGGTCGCCGCCGGGGGGCTGGGCCTGGTCGCGCTCCTGTTCGCCAACTGGACCTACGCGCTGGCATCGCTCGATTACATAATCGACGCCAATACCCTGACCATTCGCTGGGGGTTCCGCCGCGTCATCGTCCCCATCGATACCATTCAGCGCATGGTCCCCGGGCGCACCCTCGACGAGCCGCGTGTCCGCGGGCTCAACTGGTGGGGCTGCCATGTGGGCCACGCCGACGTAAAGCGCATTGGCTACACGCTCTTCTATTCCACCCACCGCGCCCCCGAAGAGCTCCTTTACGTCGTTACCACCGAGGAGTCGTACGCCCTCACAGTGCTCGACCAGGCGGCCTTCGCCGAGGAGATCCAGGCGCGCGCGCGCGTTGCCACGGCGGCGGAACCACATCCGCAGCGGTCGTCCGCCACGGGCATCGCCGCACTCCCCTTCTGGCGCGATCGCGTGGCAACCACCACAGCGGCCATTTCCGCCCTGGTGGGCGCAGTGCTATTCGGCTACGTCTACTCCCAGTACCCCGGCCTTCCCGACGTGATCCAGCTCAACTTCCCCGCCCTGGGCGGCATCGTGCGCGTGGGCGACAAGAGCGAACTGCTGCGCATCGTCTACCTCGGGTTGGGCGTGCTCGGTGTCAATACCGCGCTTGGAGTGCTGCTGCACGCTCGTGAACGTGCAGCAGGCCTCTGGCTGCTTGCTTCCGGCGGGATGCTGCAGTGCGTGCTGCTTGCGGCCGCCATCGTTGCCTTTGAGAAGAGCTAACGGCCTTCACCCGCGATGCCGGCCATCCTTCTCACGCCCTCCGCAATGCCCACCTCATCGATGCTCGAGTAGCCCATCAGGAACATGGCTCCTGGCGGCGGCTCCAGCGTGTGGTAGCCGCGGGCGGAGTAGATCCCCACGCCCTGCGTGCGCGCCCTGGCGATGAATGCCTCGGTGTCGCCGATCCCGTCGAGCCGCACCAGCACGTGCATGCCGCTTTCTGTCCCCATCACCACTGCCCGATCGCCGAAGTTTCTCGCGAAGGCTTCCAAAAGCGCGTCGCGGCGGCGCTGGTACACCTTTCGCATCCGGCGGAGATGGCGCTCGAAGTGGCCTTCCTCAATGAAGAGCGCCAGCACCGCCTGGTAAAGCAGAGCCACGTGCCGGTCGGTCAACCACTTCGCGCCACGCACGGCGGCCTGGAAGCGCGCCGGGGCCACCATGTACCCCAGCCGGAGGGCTGGCAGCAGCACCTTCGATAGCGTGCCCGTGTAGAGCACGGCGCCGCTCCGGTCCAGGCCCTGGAGGGCCGCCAGTGGGCGGCCTTCATAGCGGAACTCACTATCGTAGTCGTCCTCGATGATGACCGCCCCCGCCCGGTCAGCCCACTGCAGGAGGTCGAGCCGCCTGCTCGCGGACATGACCGCACCCGTTGGGAACTGGTGCGATGGCGTTACGTACGCCACGCGCGCGGACGCGGGGAGCTCGTCCACGACGATGCCCTCTTCATCGCAGCGGACGGGCGCCAGCTTCGCTCCGTTGGCCGCGAACACCGCCCGTGCGCCCTGGTAGCACGGCTCCTCGATCACCACCGTGTCGCCCGCGTCGATGAGCACCCGCGCGGCAAGGTCCAGCGCCTGCTGCGAACCGTTGACGATGATGACGTCGTCCGCTTCGCAGCGCACCCCGCGTGACCGCTGCAGGTAGCGCGCGAGCGCCTCGCGCAGCCGCGGCAGCCCCTCGGTGGGGCCGTAGCCCAGCAGCTCCTTGGGTGGGTAGTCAAGCACGCGCTTTGTCAGCGTGCGCCAGGCGTCCACCGGGAACTCCTCGAACGACGGCGTGCCATAGCGGAACTCGAACGGGCTGCGCTCATCCTGCCGCTGCACATAGCCGGGCACTTCCCCTCCCACAACGCGCTCGCCGAAGGCGGAAAGCCTGCGGGCGCCTGCCCCGGCTCCATATCCGTCCGTCCGGACCAGGGGATAGGCGGCGCGAAACGCGGCATCCGGGAGATGGGGCGCGACGAACGTCCCCGAGCCGTGCCGGGAAGTGAGGTAGCCCTCCGCGGCAAGCTGTTCGTACGCCTCGAGGACGGTATTGCGGGCGAGCCTCAGCATGCTCGCGAGCGTTCGCGATGGTGGCACGCGGTCGCCAGGCCGGAACCGGCCGTCGAGGATGCCCTCCCGGATCGCTTCTGCCAGGCGCCGGTACGCCGGGAGCGACGGGTCGCGATCTATGTCGAGAACGAACTCCAAAGTGGCTCTACTCTACCAGCGCGAATTGGCCGGTGTGAAGGCGCCAATGCGCCGCTACCATCGCCGGTACAGGAGCGGTCAGGGGAGGGTGTTTTCGGTGAGGCGAAAGGACTTTCAGGAACTTGACCGCCAGTCAATCGAGGAACTACTCGATGCCGCCACCCACGGCTTCCTTTCGTTCGTGCGCCCGGAGGGGACGCCGGGCATCGTCGCCGTGAACTTTGTCCGCGTTGGCCCGGTCATCTATTTCCATGGCTCCCCCGAAGGGGAGAAAATGCGCTCCCTGGCGGCCAACCCGGAGGTCGCGCTCATGGTGGCCGGAGCCATGTCGCTTGTCCCTTCGTATTTCACCAACAGTGAGCTGGCCTGCCCTGCTTCGCAGTTCTACCGCGCCGTGGTCGTGCGCGGGTGCGTGCGGATCGTCGAGGACCATGCGGAGAAGGCCGCCGTTCTGCAGGCGCTGATGGAGAAGCTGCAGCCCGAAGGTGGCCACGCCCCCATCCGGGCCACCGATTCCCGCTACCGCAGGCAACTGGCGACAACGGCGGTCGTGGCCCTCCCCATGGAACAAGTATCAGCCAAGTTCAAGCTGGGCCAGAACCTGCCCCGGAACAAACGGGCATCGATCGCGCGCCAACTTGCCGAACGGGGAGGGCCCAGCGACGCCGAAACCGCCACGGCCATGCTCGGCGCCCGTCCAATCGGCTGAGCGGCGAGCCCTTAAGGCACACCCGCGAAGATGCGCTCCGCGACCGGCTTGCGAACCGCCATGCCGTCGCCGCTTGCGCTGTCCAGAACCTGGACCAGCGCCACTACCCGGCCCTTGCGAAAGATGTCGGTCCAGACGTTGTTGCCGGCGCCGTCAGGTTTGGCCGTGACGTACGACTTCTGGAGTTGACCCACCTGCGGCGAGGCCGTGTCCACGTTCTTCGAGGCCGTGCCCAGGACGTCCGGCGGCGGATTCCGGAATGCCTCCGCATACGCGGCCCACTGCTTCTCCGCTAACCCTTCGGAGGGGAAGATGTAGACGCGCACCTGTACCGACTTCGCCGTGCCCTGCTTCAGGTAGAGCGCCAGCGCGGAGTCCACGTCTCCGATGATGGCCGGTTCCTTGCCCTGCTGCGTCAGCTGGTACCCCAGGTCGTCGAGCTTCGGGACCAGGTTGGCCGCGCTGAGCGGCGCGGTTGTAGGCTTCTCGCCCGGCGTTTGCCCAGGGGTGGCCCCATCTGAGTCATTCCCGCAGGCCACGGCCAACAGCGCCGCCAGCGCCGCAGCTACCGCCGCGATGCGGACTGCACAATGATTTCCACGGCCTGGTCCGGTTCGATCCGGTCGGTGTTGATGCAAAGGTCGTAGGTGCACGCGGTGAGCCATCCTGTGTCGTAGAAGCGTTTGAAGTAGTCGAGCCGCTCGGTGTCGGTTCGTTCGACTGTCTTCAACGCTGTCTTCTCGTCGACGTTCATCCCCGCCATCACGCGGCGGGTGCGAACTTCCGGCGATCCGGTGATCAGCACACGAAGCGTATCGAGCCTGTCGCGAAGGATCACCTGCCCCGCGTGGCCCACGATCACACAGTTGCCCTCATTCGCGAGGTCGCGGATGACTGACTCAATGAATCGCCGGTAGTCGGCGGACGTGTAGAGGGGGCTTGTGGTGAGCGGCACCGGGTCGGCCCAGGCCGCCACGGGCATGCTCGGGTTGCGAGCGAGCGACTCAAGGATGCGCGTGAGCAGGGAGGGCGAATGCTCGGCTTCGCTTACCGTCTCGGGCGAGACCCCGGCTTCGCGCGCTGCAGCCTGGATGACCTGGTAGTCGATGTACCGGAAGCCAAGCCCTTCGGCGACTCGTTGCGCTACCTCTTCGCCCCGCGTTCCAACCTGGCGAGAGACTGTGACGACACGGATGTTCAAGACGAGCCTCCTTGCGGCCGTTTCGGCGCGATCATAGCCGAAACTCCTCGGCGGCACGTTAAGCGAAGGTTCCAACGGAAAGGACCCCCATTCCGGGGGCCCCTTCCTGAAGCGGAGGTGCCTGCAGAGGGCGCCCTTGGGCGGCCTCGTTAAGCCTGGAACGGTCCGGCCACGCTCTCAAAGCGCGCCAGGAGGTAGGGGTCGAAGCGCGTGCCCGCCAGTCCGCGCATCACTTCAATGGCGTCCTCGCGGCTCATCGCTCGCCGGTAGGGGCGGTCACTCGTGAGCGCATCGAACGCCTCGCACATGCCGATGATCTGGGCCTCGGTTGGGACTTCGTCTCCTTCAAGCATGCCCGGGTAGCCCTTGCCATCGATGCGCTCGTGATGGCAGCCAACCCACCAGGCGGCTGCGCCAAGCCCCGGGAGTTCGCTCACAATGTCGCGCGCATAGACGGGGTGCAGCTGCACCACGGACATCTCATCGATGGTGAGAATGTCGGGTTTGCTCAGGTAGTGCGCCGGAACGCCCAGCGTGCCAATGTCCTGGAGGAGCGCCGCGACCTTCACCAGGTCGGCGCGCCGCTCGGTCATGTCGCAGGTGAGGGCCACACGCCGGGCCATGTCGGCCACGCGCCGCGAGCGGCCGCTTTCCCGCCCGTTGCGCCCATCAACCACGTCCGCAAACACCCCCAGGAAGTCGAAAAGCTCCTCCCGCGACATCGCGCCGCCGTGGCCGAGCCCCATGAGCGTGGCTGCGAGATCGTTGTCGTAGAAGCCCAGCCAGAACGTGTCGCGCTCAGCGATGGATGCCATCTTCCCCGCGAGTTCCGGGTCAAGCTCGCTGCCGCCCATCTCGCGGACAAGCTGCGGCCCACGCCTCCGCACGGCGAGCGGCGATACCTCCGCGTCAATCATCGATTCCACACGGTCCGCCAGCGCCACGATGCGGGCCACCAGCGGCGCCTGGTCACCTGCCAACGAGCCCGGCAGGCCAGACCCGTCCCAGCAGTCGTGATGGCTGGCGATCGCCTTTGCGACCGTCTCGCCCAGGCCCAGCTTCCGGCCAACGCGGGCGCCGTGTTCGCAATGAGCTCGGAGCGTTTCGATCACTGCGGCCCAGCGGCCACCTTCTACCGTGGAAAGAACGTCAGCGGCCGGCGCCGAATTTGCGAGCACCTTCGCGCCCCTGGCGGTGTCGACCTGTAGCCCCGGCGCCGAAGCCGCCATCCCCACGTCGTGCAGCAGGCAACCAAAGAAGACCTCCTCCACGTGAGCAGGCTCCATGCCAAGTTCGGTCGCAAGGAAAGTGCCGATGAACGCAACGCGCTGCGAGTGCCCGGGACGGCGCCCCTCTGCCAGGTCGAAAGCCCGGCTAAGCGCCGTGAGCACCGTTCCCCGGCTCAGGCGCGGCAGTGCTGCCAGTCCCGTGTCGTCGTAAAGGGACGGGTCGAGGAGTTCGGCCTTCACCGACTGAATCTGGGCGTTTGCTGCCATCTGCCTCTTCTCGCAATTCGGCGGTCAACGGGAATATCGACCGCTTTCGAGAAGGGCTACAGGGGCGGTTGCGTGTCTGCACACACAAATCGGGAAGAGTCGTAGGTCCCATCATGGCCCCTGCCATCACGCGAGATGCGGCGCCCGTTCACCGCCCGGCCGAGTTTGCCGCCCTCAGCCGTCCGTGCCTATACTTCCAACAAAGCTGACCGCGGGCCGCGAGGCCCGTTTTTGTCCCCCGGAGTCCCCACATAATGCCAAGTTCTTCCAAGCGCGAATGGCTGCAGGGCGCCTACGCCAAAGCCGTCGAAAAAGCACCGGAGCGCGCTAAGGTCTTCGAGACAACCGGCCGGATGCCCCTCGATCCTGTCTACACCGCTGACGACCTCGCCGGGTTTGACCCTGCTGCAGAGTTGGGCTTTCCCGGTGAATTTCCCTTCACCCGCGGCATTCAACCCACCATGTACCGCGGCCGCTTCTGGACCATGCGCCAGTACGCCGGCTTCGGCACGGCCGAAGAATCGAACCAGCGCTACCGCTACCTGCTTGACCAGGGTCAGACCGGCCTCTCCGTCGCCTTCGACCTGCCAACGCAGATCGGCTACGACTCCGACGATCCAATGGCCACCGGCGAAGTCGGCAAAGTCGGCGTCGCAATCGACTCCATCGAGGATATGCTCGTCCTGTTCGACGGCATCCCGCTCGGCAAAGTCACTACCTCAATGACCATCAACGCCACCGCTGCTGTTCTGCTCGCTATGTACGTGGCGGTTGGGAAGAAGCAGGGCGTCCCGGCCGCGAAGCTCGGCGGCACGATCCAGAACGACATCCTCAAGGAGTACATCGCCCGCGGCACGTACATCTTCCCGCCAAAGCCGAGCATGCGGCTCATCACGGACGTCTTCTCTTACTGCCGCGACACCGTGCCCCAGTGGAACACCATCTCCATCTCCGGCTACCACATGCGTGAGGCCGGCTGCACCGCCGCCCAGGAGATTGCCTTCACGCTCACCAACGGCATCGCCTACGTCGAGGCTGCGCTGGCGGCGGGCCTGGACATCGATGACTTCGCCGGCCGCTTGAGCTTCTTCTTCGCCTGCCACAACAACTTCCTCGAAGAGATCGCGAAGTTCCGCGCCGCCCGCCGCATCTGGGCGCGCATCATGAAGGAGCGCTTCGAAGCCCGGAGCCCTCGCTCGCAGATGCTCAGGTTCCACACGCAGACCGGCGGCGCCACGCTCACGGCCCAACAGCCCGAGAACAACATCGTCCGCACCACACTCCAGGCCCTGGCCGCCGTGCTCGGCGGCACGCAG
>CAYYYI010000052.1:0-16790 GCA_964475735.1 uncultured Anaerolineaceae bacterium | reverse complement strand
CACGGCGGCGCTAGGGGGTACGGGGGGGCGTTGAAATCTCTACAGGTATACATAAGTCAGAGCGCGCCGGAATCCAATCGCGCGCGCGTACAGAATGGGAGGAACCGATGAAACCGCGAACGCATGAGGAGCCGAATGGCTAACGTTCGCCAGAAGGCGCCGGGGTTGCTGGTGAACCGCCGGGGAGGTCGAGGCCGGGGGCTGACCGTGGTGGCGCGGGAGCAGCGGGTGGCGCCGAGGCCGCCGCCCGGACTGTCGCCGTACGCGCGGCGGGTGTGGCGGGAGTTCTTTGGCGACTGGGTCGCCGACGCCGTGGTGTGGAGCGCTGACGGCGAGCGGCTGCGCTGGTGGATTCAGTGCGTGGCGGAGAGGCAGAGGCTGGCGGAGATACTGCGGAAGGCGCCGCTGGTGAGGGGGGCGACGGGGGCGCTCATCCCAAACCCGGTTGCCCGGCTGGTGCGCGAGCTGACGCGGGATATCGAGCGAACAGAGGAGGCGTTCGGGATGACACCAACGTCGCGGTTCCGGCTGCAGCTGCTCTCGACGGAGAGCCAGCGGAGCGCGAACGACCTGCGACGGGAGTTGATGAGGGAGATCCCGGCCGGCGAGGTCATCGACCTGGAGGAACTATGAAAAAGAGGTGTGTGCGGTGCGGCGTGGAATTCATTCAAGCTTCGGTTGGGAGGCCTAAGCTCTACTGCTCGTCTCGTTGTAAGGACTCCACACCTAGCGCGAGAGCAGCCAGGAAGAGGCGGGCAGCACGGTATAGGGACCATCCGGAACGCCGCGAGGTGGCCAGAAGAAGAACCGCTGCGTGGAGGGAGGCGGACCCTCAGCGCGTGAAGGAACTCAACCGGCAGAACTATCAGCGGTATCGCGAGGATAGACTTGCCGCCGCACGCCTCTATCGCGAGACCCACCGGGACGAGATCAGACAGGCGGCTAGGGCCTATGGCAAGGCACACCCGGACGTGGTCTGGCGCTCAGATGCCAACCGTCGGGCAAGAGAGCGCAGCGCCTTCATTGAGGCCGTTGAAAGGGCACGAATCTACGATCGAGATCGGGGCAAGTGTGGCATCTGTGGAAAGGCGGTGAACCGAGAGGAGGCGTCCGTTGATCACATTATTCCTCTCTCCAAAGGAGGAGACCACTCCTACGTGAATACGCGCCTGGCTCACATCCGCTGCAACCTAGCGCGCGGCAATCGCGGCGCCGCTCAAATTCGGATGATGCCATGACTATGGCCGCTCCACCCCGGCCAGGAGCCGCTCTCGTCCGGCTCGGTGACCGGCAGTTCTGGACTACTGGCGGGCTAGTAATTAGCTTCATTGAGAAGCTGTGCGTGTTTTCAAACGCCAAGTGGACGGGGCTCCCCTTCATTCTCGAAGGATGGCAGCGGCGGCTCCTCTATGAGCTGTTCGAGGTCAACCCAGAGACGGGGTTGCGGCGGTTCCGGCGGGCCCTAATTGGCATGGGACGCAAGCAGGGTAAAACCGAGCTCGCGGCGGCCTTGGCCTTGTATTTTCTGTTGGCGGATGGGGAACAATCCGCTGAGGTCTACTGCGCGGCGGCGAGCGAGGACCAGGCCGATCGGGTATTCATGGCGGCGCGGCGCATGTGTGAGATCGAAGGATCACCGCTCTCTACGTTGGTCACTGTGCCTGAGGGCGGCAAGGCGGACTATCTCACCAGCAAGATCGATCCGTATTCGACGATGAAGCGCCTGACCTCGAAGGGGCGAACAAAGCACGGCTTCAACATTCATTGCGTGATTCTTGATGAGGTGCATGCGTGGGGGGTGGGCGAAGCCGATGAGTTGTGGGCGGCACTGACGACGGGTATGGCATCTCGCGATCAACCGATGATGATCATGATTACTACGGCGGGGACTGACCTAGACGGGTCGCGCTGTGGTGGACTCTACCTCGCAGGGCGTGCGATGGAGCGGGGGGAACACTCCGATGATGGGTTCTTCTTCCGTTGGTGGGAGGCTCCGGAGGGAATGGACTATCGCGACCCTCAGGCGTGGGCCCATGCGATGCCCAACCTTGGGGTGTCGGTGACGATCCCCTTTCTAGAGGGAGAGATCGCCGGGACGAACGCTGGTGCGGACGGGAAGGGCAAGACAGCCTTGACCCGGGCGGAGTTCGAGAGGCTCTACCTCAACCGTTGGATCGACTATGGCGCCTCCCCCTGGGTGACGCGGGAGCAGATTCAGGCTTGCCGGGTGGGGGAGTTCGAACTTCGGCCGGGGGCGGAGACGTGGGTCGGGGTGGACCTCTCAGAGACGCGCGACGCCACGGCGGTGGACTGGGCGCAGTGGTTCGACGGGGACGATCGTCCGTGCGGCCATACCGAGGAGCCGTGCCTGTACCTCCGGGCGCGAACATGGGAGCCGCCGGTCGGCCCGAGCGGGCAGCCGCTGGAGGGGTGGGAGGTTCCCCAGGCGGAGGTCAAGGCGTTCGTGCGCGAGTTGAACGCCGAGTTCACGGTGCTGACAAACGTGTTCGACCCGTGGCATTCGAAGCTTATGAGGCAGGACCTCAGCAACGAGGGTCTGTTGGTTGAGGAGATCTGGCAGACGGGGGCGCGGCGGAGCGGGGCCAGCGCGCATCTCTACGACCTGATCCGGCAACAGCGGCTGCACTACTGTGACGATGTGTTCGAGCGCCACGTGATGAACGCGACAGTGCGGGCCTCGGGAACAGACGGTGGGTACTACCTGGCCAAGCGCCGGAAGGGGCAGCCGATGGACGCGGCGATGGCCGCGGTGAACGTGGCCTACGGGACGATGTTTGCGAAGGGAGGAGAGGGGGGCATTGTGCTATGGGTGCCGGAAAAGAAGGGCCAACCGGGGAAAGGTGACGGCTCCGAATGAAACTGATCAGGCGGTTACTCAGGTTGACGGGAAGTCGTATTCTATGGCGGGGTGCGGCGGAGTTCGCGGGGTTTGGGATGCTGGTAGCAGCGGCGTGGCTCATCAACGAGATTGCCGGGGTTGCCGCCCTCGGCGCCGTCCTGCTGAACTACGCCTATGCCGGAGGAGGTCGTGAGGAATGACGCTACTACGTACGTTGGTGGAGAGCCGGGCCGCACCCAAGGTCGTCCTATCGAGTGTTCCAGGCGATTGGAGGGACCGGGTAGCCGGAATGCTCGGGTTCGGAACATGGGCGGGGAAAAGGATCTCCCAAGACTCGGCGCTGAACGTCTCGCCGTTCTACAGGGGGATCATGATCCGGGCGAAGCTGCCGGGCACACTGCCACTACACGTGTACCAGAAAGATGGGGAGGGCAACCGGCAGCAGGTAGAGCTAGAGAGCGATTACTACCTGTGGGGCCGCCCGAACCGCGAGGTGCCGCGGGCGGTGTTCTGGACCACGGTGTTCGCCCAGTTCGCGCTCTACGAGAACGCGTACCTGTACGTGGTAGTAGATGAGCGGCGGGCGCCGGTGGAGCTCTACCCTGTGGAACCGCACCGGGTAGAGATTCGGCGCGACGATGGGGGGAGGAAACTCTACCTGGTCGACGGCCAAACGCCCGTGCGCGACTACATCGCTGGGGGAGAGTTCGTCCACCTGCAGGGGTTCGGCCTCGACGGCATGCGGGGCCGGGGGCCGCTGGTGACGGGCCGCAACGCGCTCGGTCTGGCGCTCGCCGCGGAGGAGTACGCCGGCCGGTGGTTCGGTGATGGGAGCGACGTCGGTTCCTACCTGACCACGGACCAAGAAATCAACGCTACGCAGGCGAAGCAGATCAGCGAGATGTGGGAGGAGGCCCATAGTGGCGCCGAGAACCGCCACCGCAAGGCGGTTCTTGGCAAGGGGACGCGCTACCTGACCACGGACCTGGACCCCGAGAAAGCACAGCTACTGCCGACGCGGAGCTACCAGGTGGCCGAGGCGTCGCGCCTCACGGGCGTACCGGAACACCTGCTGGGCTCGCACGATAAGCAGTCGAGCTGGGGCCAGGGGATCGCCGAGCAGAACCGGGGGTTGCTGACCTACACCGTCGACCCCGACCTGGTCATCGTCGAGCAGACAATTTCTGACGAGTTGTTGCGGCCGGCGAAGCGGTACATGAAGTTCAACCGGGGAGGTCTGCTCCGCGGCTCGAACCTCGAGCGCGCGCAGTATCTGGAAATCCTGCGTCGCAACGAGGTGATCAACGCCGATGAGTGGCGGGAGGAAGAGGATATGCCCCCACGCCCGGACGGCGGCGGCGTCGAATACAAGAATCCGAACACGTCTTCGAAGCCGAACAATGCATCCCCCTAACCCGGCGCCAATGGAGGCTGATTACATGGAGATTCGCTGCCCGCAGTGCAATCGATTTCTGTGCGAGGCCGACGGCTACGTGCGGGCCGTCTGCCCGAAGTGCCGCGTGGAAGTGACGGCGCAGCGTCGCCCTCTTGACAGCCGGAAATCTGTTCACCTAATGTAGCGGTAGCAACGGCAAGCGCCGCCCATGGCGGCATGTAACGGCCCTCGCGCGAATACGGGCCACCCACGCGCGATAGGGGCCGTTTTTCTATGTTCGATCGCTTGCAATCGTTCGGGTTCGTCCGGGGTGTTGATGAGGCCTCGCGGCGCGTGACGACCGTTGTTTCGACCGGCGATATCGCCCGCGACGGGATGATCATTGAGCAGGGCGGCTGGGATTTCTCCAATTACGATCGGAACCCCGTAGTCCTGTGGGCGCACGACGACTCGCAGCTACCTATCGCTCGCACCGTCTCACAGAATGTCAGCGACGCCGCGCTCGAACAGACACACGAGTTCGCGGCGCATCCGCGTGCCGATGAGGTGTTCCGAGCGGTCGTGGGCGGGTTTGTCAACGCGACGTCGGTGCGGTGGCTACCCATCGCAACCGAGGTGCGGCAGGTGAACGGCCAGGCCGTGCTCGTATTCACGAAACAAGAGCTGCTTGAAACCTCGTACGTGCCCATCCCCGCGGACCCGGGCGCGCTCGTCATGCGGGCCGACGGGAAGGCGCTCGACCGTGCCCGCATGATCGTCGATTACTCGATGAACTGCGGCGTGAAGGGCTGCCCCAACAGCGGCTGGGACGGAACGATCGACGTCTGCGAGTTTCACCTCCGGATGATGCAGAGCGGCGACATGGAAATGCCACCGGAGGACGAACAGACCCACTCGCACCAATCAACACCAGCAACAGAGCGTCGCTCTGAGCAGGACAGCCCGGCCGGAGGGCTGGCGGCATTCGCCGCGCACATCCGGCGAACAAACGAACTCCTGAAGGGGGCCTGAGAAAATGGCAGACGAAAGCCCGTCCGCGCCCGTAGCGGACCCGATGGAGGCGGTCGCAGGCGCCCTGCGCGAGCTTGGCACTACGATCGTCGACGAGATTCGCCGGATTCCCGAACTGGTGAAGCCGGCCGCACCGGCGAACCCGGAACCTGAACGGAAGCTGGATCTACTTCCGGGCGGGGTGAGTCCGGCCGACAGCATGCGCGATCAGTGGACGGCGAACGGCTACAGCCGCGCCGACTTCGAAGTCGCGCTCCAGATCCAGGCGAACGCCCGCATGATGAAGAAGGGCCCGGTGGACTTGCCGTTCTCTGATCAGTTCATGGCGGCCGCGCGCTACCACATCTTCGAAGACCCAAAGACGGCGCGCCCGCGGGTGGTCATCGATGACCGGGGCCGCACCCGCGCGATGGACAGCCAGGAGACGGGCTACGGCCTGGAGTTGATCGGCGTCGAGTACGCCACCACGCTCTGGCAGGCGGCCCGCAACCTGGACACCCTCGTTGGCGACATCCGGGTCGTGCCGATGTCCACCTCCACGATGAAGGTGCCAATCGACGGCAACGTGCCGGAGATGGTGCTTGCCTCGGAGAACACGGCATCCTCGAACACGCTGCCCACGACCCAAAAGACGCCGTCGAACAACGTCACCCTGACCGCCAAGAAGTTCGCGATCTACCAGGTGTGGAGCGCTGAACTCGAAGAGGACAGCGTGATCGCCTTCGTGCCGTTCCTCCGGGACATGTTGGCCATGTCGGCCGCGGCCCACCTGGGCAGCGCCTACCTCAACGGCGACACGACCGACGCCGGCACGGGGAACATCAACCTCGACGACGCGAACCCGGCCGACACCAAGCACTACCTGGCGTGGGACGGCATCCGCCACGACTGGCTGGTTACCACGCCGGGGCAGGGCAAGAACATGGCCGCCGCCCTCGACCCGAAGGAGATCAACGTCGCCCGCGGGAAACTCAACGGCGGGGATGACGACGTCGACAACGCCATCACCAACATCAACTGGGGGCTGAACCCTCGGAACCTCCGCCTCGTCTGCGACTGGGACACCTACATGGCGCTCCTCGACGCTGACAAGGTGACGACCGTCGACAAATACGGCCCGGCCGCCACAATTTTGACGGGAGAGCTCGGGAGCATCTACGGCATCCCGATCATCAGCCCGGCCTACGCCTCAAAGACCGAGGCCGACGGCAAGGCGTCGACGACCGAGGCGAATAACACGAAGGGCCAGATCACCGTGTTTGCACCCGCCGCTTACCTCGGTGGCGAACGGCGCGGCATCCAGTTCTTCATGGATCGCATCCAGGGGCGCGACCAATTCCTGATAGAGTTATATACCAGAAGGGCATTTACGCGCTTCGGTACGAATGGGGCCAGCGGAATCTACAATATCACGTTGTAACAACACCGTGTCATACAACGGAGAAGAAATGAAGCGTTGCTGCACCTGCAAAATTGAGAGGCCGATTGCCGACTTTCAGAGGTTGGCCTCTCAGCCCGACGGCCTTCAGAAAAGGTGTCGAGGGTGTCAGGCTGCTGCATCAGCTGCATGGTGGGAACGGCGCGGGCAGGTGCCTGAGATCAAGGGACGCCAAGCCATGCGGCGACGGGCCTTTTACCTGACTCATCACGAGCAGGAGCGCGCGTCATCGAAGCTTGTGTCGGCGGCCCGGTATGCCGCGAATCGCATCGCCATACTCGATGTGATGAAGGAACAATACGCCGCCAATCCCGAACCAAAGAGGGCGGCGGCGGTAGCCTGGCGTGCTGCTAACCCGGAAAAGGTCAACGAACTTTCGGCTCGACGCCGCGCACGGAAGCGCGCGGCATTCGTTGCTCCTGTCAACCCGGCCAGCATCTACGCCCGCGACGAGGGGCACTGCCAGCTCTGCGGTGGCGAGGTGGCACAGGCTGAGATGTCGCTCGATCACATCGTCCCGCTTGCCCGTGGCGGCACTCACGAACCGGCCAACGTCCAGTTGGCTCACCTTCGCTGCAACATCCGCAAAGGCACGCGGCTGGCGGCGCTCATTGAGGAGGTTGGTTGACATGGTTGCACCCGCTGGCAGGCTCCAGGTTGAGGACATCGCCTCGCGCGCTGTTGCCCCGACCATCATCCCTGACCCCGGCGACGGGGGAACCATCGACGTGTCGCGGTCCGGCATCGTGGAGATCACGACGGCTGGGGTAGAGACGCGAACGCTCCCGGACCCCACGTTCCGGGGGCAACAGATCGATATCGTCATGGTTGCCGATGGTGGCGACTGTGTGATCACGGCGTCCAGCCCGGTCAACCAGACGGGGCATACCACGCTGACCCTCTCGGCCGTCGGCGGCTTCGGCCGCTACGTCGGCAAGTACAACGCGACGGACGGGTGGGAGTGGCAGGAGGTCGTCGAGGACACAGGGATGGCGTCCTCATGAGACTCCTGGTTCTTGGCCGCTACCGGAACGGGGCAACCGTCTACGCGGAGGGCCAGGTCATCGATGTGTCGGACGCCGAAGGCGAGTTCCTGCAACGGGACTCGCCGGGGACGTTCGCAACGGAGGGGGCAGAGGCTCCGACGCTGGAACACTCCATCGAGGAGACGGCGACGGGGATCAAGGCTCCCGACAGACGGGCTCGTAATGGGCAGCGCCGATAGTGAGCCGTTCAGCCGGAGGCGATAACCGGCGCAGCAAAAGCGAACGGCGAAAGGGGTAGAAATGTCTCGCGAAGACGTGTTCCTGGTGCGGCACCGAAGCATCCCCATGGTTGGGGAGGCTCAGGCAGACCGCGCAATCATCAACAACTTCGGCGCGCAGGTCGTCGTCGATCTACTCACCCAGTGGCTCCTCAGCGGCTACTGCTTCCACATGCAACTCGGGACCGAGGATGCACCGATCGATTCCACCACGGCGATCGATGATCAGCTCGCCTGGGTAGTGGCCGACAACAACTCGGGAGTGATCGTCCCACTGAAGTTCGAAATCAACATTGCCACGTTCACGACCGCGACGCTCGCCCAGGCGATGCTCGAGGCGGACATGGCGAAGAAGCGCTATTCGTCCGGTGGCACGGCGTTCGTGCCACGGCAGATGAACGGTGCGGCCTCTGGCGCCGCGGCTGCAAACGGCTCGTTCTACGTCGGGACCGATGTCACGGTGGCCGCAAAGACGGCCGTCCCCGACTCTGTCGAGCTTGCCCGGCGGACGTTCGAAGAGGACGTCATTGCCGACCCTGGCAACGGGCTGCTTGCGGGCGAGCGCGACGTGTTCAACATCCGCCGGCAGCTGCCGGTGATCATCCCGACGCCGGGCTCTCTTGTCGGGCACTTCGGCGCCGCGACCGCAGACGTCACCGGCTACGGTGTTCTGCAGTTCGCCCAGTTCGCCTCCGGGCTGGCCTGGTAAACATGCCGACGTACGACTTCCGCTGCGCACAGGGGCACGCCTACGAGGCGCGCGTTCCCTACTCCACCACAAGCGGGGTTTGTCCCGACTGCGGTGGGGCGGCGCAGCGGGAGTTCGTACCGGCGCACATTCACGTCAGTGGCTTCGCCATCCCCCCGATGAAGGAGAGGGGGATTCCCCTCTCCCGCTTCACGGAGGCGCAGGGGGAGATGGTTCACCGGGCAGAGAGAGCCGGTGTGGTAGCTCCCGATGTGCTCGGCATAGCCAGGCGACAGGCGTCTGAGATCCGCCGGCACGCACCCGAACTCATCACGGGGACGTAGCCATGAACAACCTCGCCCGGCTCTCGCATGTGAAAGCGGACGTTGCGGGCGTCACTGGCACGACCAGTGACGCCGTATACGAACGCCTGATCGAGCGCGTGAGCCGGGAGTTCGAGGCCGAGTGCGGGCGTCACTTCTACGCCTACTCCGCGACTCGCTACTACCAGGGTAATTCGCGCTCTCCCGGAGCGCTGCGGTTGCCGCACGACCTCATCTCGGTCACGTCGCTGCTCGTGGATGAGGACGGCGACGGAACCTACGAACTGACGTTGGCGTCGAACACGGACTACTGGCTCGGGCCGTATGAGGCGGCTGAGCGGGGGGAGCCGTACTGGTACATCGAACTGAACCCGAACGGCACTCAACTGGCTTCGTGGCCGCGCTATCCGCGGTCGGTGAAGCTGGCCGGGCTGTTCGGCTACAGCTACGAGCTACAGGCGGCGGGGACGCTGGGCGCGGCGATCAGCTCCACCACGGCGACCTCGGTGACGATGACCGCCGGGCATTCGGTGGAGTTGGGGGACACGCTGATCGTGGAGTCCGAGCAGATGTACGTGTCTGCCGTTTCGAGCAACACGCTCACGGTGACGCGCGGCATCAACGGGACCACGGCGGCCACTCACGCGAACGCGACGGCCGTTTCGGTCCGCCGCTACCCGCGAGACGTAGAGGAAGCGGTCATGGAGCGGGCGGTCGGCCTGCGCTGGGACAGCCAGGGCGGCTACGACATGGGCGCGCCGCTCGTGGGCGATCCCGCGATCGGGATCGGCACACGAGCGAGTTACGCACGGTGGAGCCGGGCATGCGATCGCCACCGGCGATGGGCGGTGGCCTGATGGCGCGGCGGGCGAGCCAGTACGTAGAGCTCGAGGGGCCGCTGTTCGACCCCGACGTGATCCGGCGGTTCAAGCAGGCGGTGGCGGAGGGGATCGAGGAACTGGCCGACGAAGGCGACGACATCATGATGTCGCAGATCGCGGCGGGCGGGTTCGTCCGCACGGGCCAGCTGCTGCAGTCGGTGGACGTCGTGTTCGTGCGGCGCAGCCGTGACGTCATCGGTTACGCCAAGATCCTGCCAACGGCGGTCTGGCCGGAGCCGGACCGGCCGACACGAACGTGGATCGCCCGCGGCTTGCGGCGCGGGGTGAAGCTCCGCCGGAGCTTTGACATCTTCGCGCGCACTACGACGGTGCTTCGGCGAATGCAGCCCGAGGAGCGGATCGCGGCGAAGGTGCAGAGGGTGCTCGAATGAACCGCTCAAACGTGTTCGACGCCATCCGCGCGCACCTGGAGGCGGACACCAACGACGCCGGGGGAACCCGGTTCGCGCAGGTGTTCATCGGGGAGCCGCAAGGGGTTCCGCCTGGCGGGCCGTATGCCTGCGCGTGGTACCTGGGGCGAACCCACACGGGGCAAACGCTGAGCAACGTCATGTATCAGGCGCGGATTCAGATCATTTGCATGTGGCCGGTGCAGGTGGAGCGCAACACGATCGAGGACTGGGAGACGGACATCTGGGGGGCGGACGATTCGCTGCGCACGCGGTTCCGGGGCGATTCGACGCTCAACAGCGAGGCCAACGATTTGGAGATCACGGACTCGGTCGTTGGCTATGGCGGGTTCCCGGCATCGGCGAACAAGGCGCTCTACCGGACTCTGGAATTTGAGCTTCAGTTGGACAACCTGGAGGGGGAGGCGATCGCGCCATGAGCACGAAACGGGAGAGGCGGTACGTGGTGGCGAACCCGCGGGGCATTCCCGCGGGCCTGCCAGTGTTTCGCCAGGTGCAGAGGGACGGGGTCATTCGCGGCTGGTTCGAGGGCGATGCCTACGACGGCGACGCTCCGGCCGAGCCGCTGCGACGGGGGTTCCTGGTGGAGGTGAAAGATGGCTAAGACGCATGGGCTTGGCGCCCGGTTCTTTTGGAACGGGGTCAACGTCTCGGGCGATATAGGGGTGGTTGGGACCATCGCCTCGCCGAAGTCGTCGCAGGAAAACACGGGGCTCGATAAGAGCGCGGTCGAGCGCATCCAGCTCAGGACGGACGGGAAGCTGGCGTTCAACGGCTACTTCAACGACGCCGGGGCGGCAAACAGGGCCGCGGCCGCGGGGTCGAGCTTTCACGAGTGGTCGCAGATGGTGGCCACGGATATTGTCCTGGCGCTGGCCCTGGGGGCGGCGCTGGGGGCGGAGTGCGCCGTGCTGGTGGCACAGCAGGCGATGCTCGACGTGTCGCGCCCGGGCGATGGGTCGCTCGGTATTTCGGCCGAGGGGCAGGCGTCAGCGGGCTACCCGCTGGAATGGGGCAAGCTCATCACAGCGGGGCAGATCACCCACGCCGCGGCGGGTTCGTCGACCGGGCTGGTGGAGTCGCAGACGACCGCGGGCGGGGTTGGCTACCTGTTCTACGAGGAGAGGGACAGCGGCACTCCCACTTTCGTGATTGAGGATTCGGCGGACACGACGAACGGGATCGATGGCACCTGGGGCACGCTGCTGACGTTTGCCGGCACGGGCGGGGCATCGTCGTTCGGGGAAAGGAAAGAGGTCACAGGGACCATCGAAAAGGGCCTTCGGGCCACGACCACGGGGACGTTCGTAAACGCGGATTTTGCGATGGCGTTCAGGCGGGGGACCGCCGAGGACGACGTGTCGCTGGCCTAGGAGGAGGGAGAGGTATGCCGGAGATCATCGTTCCGAACCGGCCGATTGCGGGGATGGAGAACGTTGGCGTTCACAACCCCATGCGCATCGGCACGTGCGAGGAGTTTGGCTGCGAGTGGTTCCTGCACGGGCGCACTGGCATGGATGAGGGGAAGCCGTTTTCTCACCCGGCCGGGGTTCGCTGTGGGGATTTCTCGCGTTGTCGCCCGTGCGCGGCGCCACCCCGGAAGGGGGCGATCTGCGGGGCGTGCGAGCCATGCAAAGCGGGGACGGCCAACTGCCCGTGCCCGTCGCGGCTGGCGCGGTCCATGAAGAATCCGAACGTTCGCGGGCACCTGGTGCCCGATGACAGCCAGGAACTGAGGTTCCACTACTCGCCGGGGGTGGTAGCCCGGCTCCCCATTGGGCTGAACGGCGCGCCGAACATGCACGCCGCGCCGCAGTTGCACCCGGACCCTACGCGGCTCCGGGCCATCGATGCCAACGAGTTTGTGGACCGGCTCCACGAGGGCGTTGGCAACTACGAACACATTCAGAAACACGGCCGGTAGGAAGGGCTAAGGGAGGAAAGAACAGTGGCAAAGGAAAGTGGCCTCGGTATGACGGTGACCCTGGACGACGCTGCCGCGGCGGGCCAGGCGATCACGAACGACGTGACAGACATTTCGTTCAGCACGCCGCGGAACTCCGCGGACATCACGGGCCTGGACAAGTCGGGCATCGAGCGGCTGCAGCTGCTCGCCGACTTCAAGGCTTCGCTGAACGGGGTGTTCAACGACGCCGCGAACATGTCCCACGCCGTGCTCAAGACGATGAGCTCGACGTCGGTGGCGCGGACGCTGGCGCTGGCGATCAGCGGGCAGACGCTGAGCAACGAGGTGATCATCGACGACTACGCGCTGAACCGTGGCGCCGACGGCTCGCTCAAGTGGAGCGCGCCGGTGTCGCTGCAGTCGGGCACCGTTCCGACCTGGGCGTAATCGCCGGACGCAATAGCCCGGCACGGCCCCACCCCCCGGGGCACGGCCGGGCGACAAACTCAGGGAGGGTGAGACGTGGGATTCGACCTGTACCAGAACCGGGGCAAGCTCGTGTTCGAGGGCACGCGGTACCGGGGCGCGGAGGTCACGGTGCGGCTGGATCTGCCGCTTGGCGACCTGCTGGCGCATGACGCCTGCGAGGGTGAAGAGGAGCGCATGCGGTGGATGGCCGAGCACGTGATCGAATCGTGGAACCTGGAGCGCGACGGCGAGGCGATCCCGATGACGGCGGACGCGCTGATGGGGATGCCGCCCGTGTTCCGGCGCACGCTCCACCGTGAGTGGATGAAAGCCTGCCTCGATCCCGACCTCCCTTTCGAGTCGCCCTCGCCCGCTGGAGGCACGTAGGTGGGGGCATCGATGAGGACGGCAACGTGGTCACGAAACCGGAGTTGCTGGTGGACGCGGAGATGATCGAGATGCTGGCCCAGCGTTACCACTGCACGCCGTCGCAGGTGCTCAGGGAGCCCGCGTGGCTGCTCCGGCATGTCCGCGTGCTGCAGGAGGGGGCCGGCTAATGAGAAGCGAAACGGCGCGCGTACTCATAGCGCCGGGGGTGCCCCGTGGCGAATGAAGTGCGGGTGCTCATCAAGGCAAATTCGTCCGATGCAACCAAGAAGCTCGGCGACATCACCAAGCTCTCGCTCGGCCTGACGGCGGGGTTTGCGGCGGCCGGGGTAGCGGCCGTGAAGTTCGGGATGGACTTCGAGCACCAGATGGACCAGGTCGGTGCGGTGGCGGGCGCCAGCGAACAGGACATGGAGGGCCTGCGGAAAACGGCGTTGCAGCTCGGGGCCGACACCTCGAAGTCGGCCGGCGAGGCGGCCGCGGCCATGGAGGAACTGGCGGCAGGCGGCCGGAGCGTAGCGCAGATCATGGGCGGCGAGGCGAAGGCGGCCGTAGCGCTGAGCGAGGCCGGGAACTACGACCTTGCGGAGTCGGCCCGGACCGTGGCCACGACCCTGGACGTGTGGAAGGGGTCGGGGCTGGCGACCATGGACGTGGTGAACCGTCTCGCCGGGGCGGCGAACACGAGCCGGTTCGGGGTAGACGACATGTCAGCGGCCATCGCCATGGGCGGCGGCGTGGCCGCGAGCGCGGGCGTGAACTTCCAGGACTTCACCACAGCAATCGCGGCCACCGCGAGCGCGTTCTCGTCCGGCTCCGACGCGGGCACGTCGTTCAAGACGTTCATCACGGCGCTCACCGGGAACAGTGAGAAGGCGAAGGGGACGATCAATGAGCTCGGGCTGAGCTTCTACGATGCGCAGGGCGCGCTCCGGCCGATGGCGGCCATCGTCCAGGAGTTGCACGACAAGCTCGGGCCGCTGAGCCAGGAGCAGCAGACGGTCGCGCTCAAGACCATCTTCGGGAACGACGCCTACCGGACGGCGGCCGGGCTGATGAAGATGACCGGGAGCGAGTTCGAGGCCATGTCGCGGAAGATGGGGGCGACGGACGCGGCGGATGTGGCGCGGCAGAGAATGGGAAACCTGAGCGGCCAGGTGGAGCAGCTCAAGGGGTCGCTGGAAACGCTCGGGATCTCGGTGGGGCAGAGGGCCGTACCGGCGCTGACCGAGGTGGCCGGGGTAGCGACGAAGGCGGTAAACGCCTTCGGGGCGCTGCCTCCGCAGACCCAGAACATGGTACTCGCCACGGCTGCCCTGGCCTCTGCGATGCCCCTGATGATCTCGGGGGTACAGAAGGGGACGGCTGCCGTCAAGAACCTCGGTGACCAGATGTCCACGACGCGCGGGATGGCGATGGGGTTTGTGGCGGGCGTAGGGGCAGCGGCGGTGGGATTGTCAGCCCTGAACGACGCCATGCACGAGTCGAACGCCGAGATGATGACCCGCATGCTCCGGGACGCCAACGATGAATTGCGCGGCATGGGCGACGCGGCTGACATAGGTGCCTATGCCATGGGGCGGATGGGCGAGGCGGTCGCCAGCATCACGGCGGGGGACAACAACTTGGCCTCAGTAAAGGAGCGGGCCCGCGAGGCCGGATTCGAGATCCAGGCAATGGCCAAGCTCATGCGTGAGGGATTCGACGCCGGGCGGCTGGGGGTAGAGGACCTCGTGAGGGCAAGCGAGTCTCTGCCGCCCGCGTTGCGCCAGGTGTTCGACGAAACGGTAAATCTCGATGCGATCCAGGCGGGGTGGGCAACCACCCAGCGGGATTTGGGGGTAGCGGCGGCGGACGAGCGGCTGAAGATGATCGCGTTGGCGCAGTCCACCGGCGAGGTGGCGTCCGCGGCGGCGGCGGCCCTGACGCCGTTGCAGGAGTTCGAAGCGTCGTTGGAGGAGGGGGCGGATCGGGCGGACGAGTTCGACAAGGCGCTCGACGCGCTGAGCGGCCGGTTTGCCTCGTTCAACCCGGCGGTCATCGAGGCCAAGGGCCGTCTCGCGGCCATCGACGAAGAGCTGGCCGACCTGACCAGGAGCGGGGGCCAGTGGTCCGAGACGTTGGGGAAAACGAAGGCGCAATTGGAGGCAGAGAAAAAGGCGCTTGAGGATGTCGTTGCGGCGGCGGGAGAGAATGAGGAGGCCACGCGCGGGATGCGCGAGGAGCTGAAGCTTTACCTCGGCGAAGGGCTGATGAACGTCGACGCCGCCCTGGGGAAAACGAAGCTTGGGTTTGAGGAGCAGGTCAACGTTCAGATCAAGGTCGGAGCGGCGCTTCGGGCGCTGAAGGACGGCGACATTCCCGCCTTCATTGCGGCCCTGAAGCAGGTCGAGCTTGCCGCCCCGGGCATGGCGAATGAGGTGGTCAAGAACCTCGGGCCGGACCTGAGGCAGAAACTGCAGGGTGAAATCCCGGCACTGAAGGCCAGCGGCGATTCGCTCGGCGCCGCGATCGCGGACGGTGTATCGCAGGGGCTGAACAGCGCGGCGAACCGGATCACGGCGACGGGCCGGGGGATCATCCGGGCGGCCATGGAGCAGATGAAAATAGAGGCGGAGATCAGCTCGCCCAGCAAGCGGACCGCAGACGAGGTTGGCTATCCGATGGGTGAGGGCATCGCCGTCGGGCTGGTGGAGTCAGCGCCCCTGGTGATGGCGGCGGCGGCCGGTGTGGTACAGGGTGGTGTGGCGAGCGCTGCAGCGCTCGCGAACGGCGTGACGCCGATGCCCTGGCTTCCTGAGGGATTGCCCGACTACGTCTATCCGGAGTACACGCCGGGGGTGGGAGAGATGGGCTTTGCCACGATGTTTGGCAAGCGCCTGCCCTATCGCGACGTTGGGAGCGGGTTCAAAGCGCCAGTGGCCGAGGATGGGACTGTCCTTTGGAACCATGCGATTACCCACAACCCGATGACCTACACAAACCGTGAGGGCAGGAGCGTGAGCGCGTATGTGGGGCCGATGGGTCCGGCGGATGCGAGGGCGGGCGGGTACACGCCTCCCCAAGTGATCAACCTCGTGGTTGATGGGCAGGTGCTGGCGAAGGTCGTGAACGACAACAACGCGCGAGCGGGGGTGTAGGAATGGCGCTCGCCTACGACGTGAAAGCCTACGTTGACTGGTCCGGGGACGGGGATTTCGCGGACACGGGAGAGGACGTGAGCGCCCGCCTGCTGTCGGTAGCGACGCGGCGCGGGCGATCGAGTGTGAACGATGAGATCGCGCCCGGCAGCATGTCGTTCGACCTGGACAACCAGGAGGGTGACTATTCGCCGTACAACGCTGGCAGCCCCCTCTATGGGAACGTCATCCCGGGGCGGGCGTGCAAGCTGGAGGTGGTTGCGAACGCGACTACGTACCCGGTGAGCTACGGGTACCTGTCGAGCATCATGCAATCCCGGGGGCCAAGCGATCGGCCGGCGATGCAGTTCGGGGCGCTCGATGCGTTCGACCTGTTGAGGCTCGGCAGTGTGCGCGTGCCGCTGCAAGAGTCGCAGCGGGTGGACCAGCTGATCAGCACCATCCTGGACGCCGCGGGGTGGAGCGCGACAATGCGCGACCTCGATACGGCCACGGAGACGCCGGCCGAATTCTGGTCGTACCGGGCCGCGCCTTTGGCGGCGCTCCGGCTGGCGGCGAAACAGGAGTTGGGCGGGATGCTGTACGTGGCGCGCAACG
>CAYYYI010000051.1:9912-16834 GCA_964475735.1 uncultured Anaerolineaceae bacterium | reverse complement strand
CATGGAACTGAAGACCATCCTCTACGAGGTCGCGGACCGCATCGCTACGCTGACGCTGAACCGCCCCCACCGCCTGAACGCCTGGACCGGCCGCATGCACACCGAGTACCGCCACGTCCTCGCGCAGGCCGAGACCGACCCCGCCGTGCGAGTCGTTGTCGTGACCGGCGCCGGCCGCGGGTTCTGCGCCGGCGCCGACTCTGCAGCGCTTGAAGGCCACATCGAAAAGGGCGGCTACGATTCCGGCATTCGCGAGGCGCTCGCCAACCCCGGCTACGGCGTGCGTCCCGAGTTCGACCAGAACTTCGCCTTCCACTTCGGCATGACGAAGCCAGTCATCGCCGCCATCAATGGCCCGGCCGCGGGCGTGGGGCTCGTGCTGGCCTGTTACGCCGACCTCCGTTTCGCCGCCGCGGGAGCGAAGCTCACGACCGCCCACGGCAAGATAGGCCTGCCCGCGGAGTACGGGCTTTCGTGGCTGCTCCCCCGCATCATCGGGCTCACCCATGCGAACGACATGCTGCTCTCGAGCCGCGTCGTCCTCGTCGAAGAGGCGGCCGCCATGGGCCTCGTCAACGCCGTCCTCCCGGCCGAGGAGTTGCTTCCCCATACCTACGCCTACGCCCGCAACCTTGCCTCCGCCGTGTCGCCGTCATCCATGCGCGAAACGAAGCGGCAGATATACACCGACCTCCACCGCGACGTCGGAACAGCAGTGGCCGAATCGGAAGCGCTGCTGAATCGCATGACAACGGAGCCCGACTACCGCGAGGGCGTCCGGGCGCTCGTCGAGAAGCGTCCGCCCGCATTCTGAAGCGCCGCGCGAGACCCTTCCCGCCCGGTTGGGCATACTCGATCCATGACCGCCGAACCCACGGACGAACGCCGCGGCATTAGCGGACGCGCCTTTCTCGCGGGGGGAACAGGGCTCCTGCTCGTTGTCGCGCTGCTGGCCTTCCTCTGGGTGCTGCGCTCCGACACGCAGGAAACCGACCGCTCGTTCTGGGGCACCCCCACGCCCACCCCTGCCCACAAAGTCCTCCCCTTCTGAGGCGCCAATGGCCTACCAACCCGAAGACCTGGACCTCCTGGAATGCGCGCTCCTCGGCGTGCTCTCCATCGGCCTGCCCCCGTCAAAGGCGGCGGGCGACGACACCTTCCGCGTCGACCACGTGACGGCTGTCGCCCACGCGCTGCATTCGGGGATGCCGCGGGAGCGTTTCCTGGCCGATGGCGGCCCGGCGGTGACGGCCGAGTTCAGGGCACAACTCCGGGAGGCGGTCACGAGCCTCACGGCGAGGGAGCTCCTCGCCGAACAGGCCGCGGGGCTCCCGGCCCCGGCCGGTGGCTACGAAGAGGGCCTGCTCATCGACACCGTCAACCCTGACGTGCACCCGGTCGTGCTCGACCGCTACCTCGGTCAGGCGTGCATGGAGACGCTTCTTCGCGACCCGGGGGTGTACCCCTACCTGATGGAGAGGTACGCCCGCAGCGGTGAAGTGTGGCGGCGGCTGCGCGAAGGCGGCTACGCAGAGTAGCGGTTCCTACAGGTCGACAACCGAGAGCAGTTGGCGTTCGCCGCGCTCGACCAGCGGCTGCATCTTCGCAAACCAGGCCTGCCAGTCCTCGCGCGCGAAGACGGACTGGGACTTCGTTTCGAAATCGGCATAGCTCATGAGATCGCGGTGCTCGGTGTCCCAGATGATGGTGAACATCGGCCCGGTCTGGTCGGTGCACACGCGGAACCCGGCAGAGCCGTTGAACTCGCCCGCGAACTTCTTCGAGAAGTCGCGGATGACGCCGATGAGGGCGTCTCCCTGGCCGTACTTCGCCTGGAATGTGAGCCTTTCGATGAGCATTCTGGATCCCTCCGAAGAAATCGCCTCCAGTATGCACATTTCGGACTGTATTTGTAAGTCTTACGTTACGGGTCACCCCGGGGACACGGCCGCGTCAGGGAGTCGCGGGAATGACCACGCCGGTGCGGTACACGCGGCGCAGATGCGGCCCGATGGCCGCAGAGAGGCCAATGATGGCCACGAAGGCCGCGCCCGGCCACATGAACAGCATCGGCGCGCCCCAGTGGTCGGCCAGCGAGCCGAAGCCCAGGTTCGCCATTGCCATGATGCCGCCCGCCGACATCAGGTAGAGGCTCATGACGCGGCCGCGCACCTCGTCGGGCACGACTTCCTGGAGGAGGACGGCGCTGAGGGCCATGAACATCGCCTGGGAGCTTCCCATGAACACGGCGCTGCCCACCGCCATGGGCACGTGGCCGCTGTGCGCCATGAACATGGGGGCCACGCCGCTGGCGATCCCCGTGTACAGGAGGAGCCGCCCCCGCTGCGTGTTGCCGATCATGGCCAACCAGGCGGTGCCAACGAAGGCGCCCACGCCTACCCCCATCGTCATCAGCGTAAACGCCCCCGAAGGGCTGTGGAGCTCGGTCTCAGCGAAGCCGGGGAGCATGGCGTCAAACGACATGGTGAGGGCGCAGTGCGCCACCACGATCAGGAAGAGTGCCTGCACCGGGCCGGTCGCGCGCACATAGGAGAGCCCTCCGCGCAGGTTCCCGAACACCTCCGAGAGGTCCTGCACCCCACCGCGCGAGCGGGTCTCGACCCGCCGGATGGAAGTGAAGGCAAGCAGCGCGAACAGCGCTCCAATGGCATAGGCGCCTTCGACCCCGATGGTGGCCAGCAGTGGCCCGGCCAGCACCGGCCCCACCGCGCGCGAACCGAACTGGGTCATGCTGTTCAGCGAAACGGCGCTCGCCAGGTGGTCTGCGGGGACGACGTTCGCCAGCAGAGCCTGGTCGGCGGGTATCTCGACGGCCCGCACGAGGCCCTGCACGAGGGCCATGCCCACCACCATCCACACAGCTAGGACATCCGTCGCCGCGAGCACGCAGAGGATGCTGGTCACGGCGAACGCCCCCACTCGTGTCGCCCGTACGAGCAGCCGCCGCTCCACCCGGTCGGCGATGGTGCCCCCAAAGGGCGCGAGCAGGTAGGGCGACATCGAAGCGAAGGTGGAGACGCCCACCCAGAACGAGGAGTTGCTGAGCTTGTAGACGATCCAGGCGTTGCCAAGGAGCAGCGTCCAGAGGGAGACGCTCGAACAGGCGGTGCCGCCCCACAGCGCGCGGAAGTCGCGGTGCTGCGTGGCCGGGAGGCGGGCGGCAATCGTCGCTGAGATGGACACGGTGGGCCGGAGTATACCGGCCCGCCTCTTCATGGGCAGGGCCGGCATGCCGGCGGTGAAGGGCCCTTTCCCCCGGCGCCGGGCGTGTAGCACAACCGCAACAACTCCACCGGTACCGCGGGCCTAATCTCGATTTGTGGCACCCGGACGGGTGCAGCAACGAGCACAACAAGGAGTGCAATTCACTTGGCATCACGACGCATCATCACAGCGGCCGCGGCCGCGACGGTCACCCTCTCGGTCCTCGCCGGTGGCGGCTATGTCCTGGCCAGCGCGAACGGCTCTTCGGGAGCCGGAGCGGAGGACGGCACGGCAGCCGCCGCCAACAGCGACAGCCACGGGTCCGAGACGCACGGCAGCGTCAACGCTGCGATGGGCAACCACGAAGCCGGAAACGCCGGCGCCGGCCACGGCGCTGAAAACGGCAATGGCCAGCATGGCGAAGGCGAGGGCGAGCGCAACGGCATGGTGAGCCTCGCCTCCTTCCTCGGCCTGACCGAGGAGGAACTGGAGGAGCGCGTGGCCGCTGGCGAGACGCCCGAGCAGATTGCGGTCAGCGAGGGCAAGACGGTGGCCGAACTCGAAGCCTTCATGAACGCCATGCGCTCGAACCACATGAACGAGAAGGTCAAGACCGGCGAGATGACGAAGGAGCAGGCCGAACAGCAGCTGAACGAGCACGGCGGCGAAGAGTGCGCCACGCACGACGAAGCCGGCGGCCCGGGCGGTCAGGGGCGCAACAACGCCCCCGGAACAGGGATGAACCAGGGCATCTAACGACCTGGCGGCTGCGCAGCGGCCCCCGCCGCGGGCGCCTCCGCCATGAACACCCCGGCAGCTATGCCGGGCAGAAAGGAACATCCACCAACCATGAAGAACAGGACGATGCTTTCGTTCGCAGCAGGGTCGGCCATTGCCGTCGCGGGCCTCATCGGCGGCACCGTGGCGATGGCGACCGATAACGGCTCCACCGAGTCGCAGGCCGTGGGCCTTTCCCACGGAGACGTTGACCGGGCCGGCGAGTACATCGCAGCGCTGGCGAAGAACCTCGGCATCGATGAGCAGACGCTTCGCGACGCCATCAAGACAACGAGCCTCGAGTTCCTGGACCAGGCCGTCGCCGACGGCAAGCTCACCCAGGAGCAGGCGGACAACCTCCGCTCGAA
The DNA here is from genome assembly GCA_964475735.1 of uncultured Anaerolineaceae bacterium. GTDB lineage: Bacteria > Chloroflexota > Dehalococcoidia > Tepidiformales > Tepidiformaceae > UCB2. The sequence goes on along the minus strand of CAYYYI010000051.1, from coordinate 12,464 downwards.
GATCGAGTCGGGCGAAGGCGCGATGTTCGGATTCGGCGGCAAGGGCGTCGGGCACGATGGCGGCAAGGGTGGCCGCGGCGGCATGGCCGCGCCGTTCAAGGCCGATGGCGGCCTGGCCGAGTTCCTCGGCGTCGATGCCGGGACCCTGCGGTCCGAAATGACGGCCGGCAGCACGCTGGGGCAGATTGCCGAGGCTCACGGGAAGAGCCGGGACGAGCTCAAGGCGTTCCTCAGCTCCGAGATGGATGAGCGGCTCGCCGAGGCCGTGAGCAATGGCAAGCTCACCCAGGACCAGGCCGATGACATGAAGGCCAGGTACGCCGAGAACCTGGACGCGATGATCGACCGGGCCATGCCTTCGAAGGGCCCCGGCGGCGACCACGGCGGCCGTGGCTTCCACGGAGCGCCGGGCGGAACGGGCTCAACCTCGACCGGGACCAGCCAGGTCCAGTAGGCAGGCGGATTCCCTCCCAGGCGGGGGCGAGGCGTCTTGACGGCGCCTCGCCCTTCGCCACACGTACACTGGATGGAGATGGACAGCACCGGTACCCAGGCCGACCTCATCCTCGTCGCCGACGACGAACCGAACATCGTCAACCTGGTATCGATGTACCTCTCGCGCCACGGCTACCGCGTCGCCACCGCGAGCGATGGCGACGAAACGCTCCGCAAGGCGCGCGAACTCAAACCCTCACTGCTTGTGCTTGATGTGATGATGCCCGGGCCGGACGGGCTCCAGGTCTGCCGCGCGCTCGGGAAGCCAGGGGGCGTCCCCATCATCCTCCTGACCGCCCGTTCTTCGGATGTCGACAAGATCGCGGGGCTGCAACTGGGCGCCGATGACTACGTGACCAAGCCGTTCAACCCCGAGGAGCTTGTCGCCCGTGTCGGGGCCGTGCTGCGCCGCAGCCGCCCGGAAGGAGCGCCTGCGGCCGCCGAGGTGATGCGGATCGGGCTCCTCGAAGTTCACCCGCCCGCTCATGAAGCGCGCGTGAACGGGAGCGCCATCGCGCTCACGCCGCGCGAGTTCGACCTTCTCGTCACGCTGGCGCGTTTCCAGGGCGTGGCCCTCGACCGGGAACAGCTGCTGGACCTGGTGTGGGGCACATCGTTCTATTCGATACGGACCGTGGACGTACACGTCGCCCGCCTCCGGGAGAAGCTCCGGGGGAGCGGCGCAAGAATCGAGACCGTTTGGGGCTCGGGTTACCGGCTGACGGCCGCCGGGGAAGGTGCCGGCGACGCTTGACCCGCTTCACCAGCCTCCAGGCAAAGCTCATCCTCGCCTTCCTGGCGCTGATGGCCGCCGTCCTCCTTGCCTCCGGGACGGCGTTCGTCTGGTTGACCCGCGAGGATGTCGAGCAGAGCGAGCTGGACAAGACGGCCGCCATCGCGCCCGTAATCTCGGCCGAGTTCTTCCTCCGCGAGGCGCGCGGCGACTCGCTGGAGATCGTGGCGGCGGCAGCGCGCGACGCGGCGAAACAGTATGGGGCGCGCATCATCATCACCGATGCAGGCATGAAGGTGATCGTGGACAGCGACGGGGAGCTGGTGGGCAAGACCATCAACGCCGGGTCGTTGGCAGCGGTCCCCACCGAGCGGCCACCCGGCCCGGCGCCCCACCTGCCAGCCTACTCCCTCGTCTACCCCGGTCCTGGCCCGGCCGGCGACCTGGTGCTCGTGCGACCGAGCCTGATGGGGCTCCGCGCGCGCATGGGCGGCGGCGACAGCGCACTCGCGGGCGCGGCTCGCACAGGGCGGGCCGACTACGCTCTCTACCTGGCCATACCGCGGGAGACAATCACCAATGCCTGGCTCAGCATGCTGCCCGCGCTGGGGCTCGCGGCCCTTGTCGCGCTTCCGATCGCAGTGCTCCTGGCAGTAATCGTGGCGCGCTACATCACCCGCCCTATCCAACAGCTGACCGTGGCCACGCACCGCATGGCCGAGGGCACATTCGACGTCGAAATCGCCGTGAAGCGGCGCGACGAGGTAGGCCAGCTCGCGGGGGCGTTCACTTCGATGGCGGAGCGCGTTGGCAAGGCGCAAATGGAAATGCGCACGCTTGTGGGGAACGTCTCGCACGACCTGAAGACGCCGCTCACCTCCATCCTCGGCTTTGCGCAGGCGCTGCGAGCCGGCGGCGCGGCCAGCCCCGCCGAAGCCCGGCGCATGGGCGAGGTGATCCACGACGAAGCCTCGCGGTTGGCCACGCGGCTCGACGAGCTCCTCTACCTTTCGGAGCTCGAATCGGGGCAGGCGGTGGTCGAAAGCGAAGAGATCGACGTCGGCCGCCTGCTCGAGGTGGTCATCGGAAGGGTGCAGCCCGCCCTCGAAACCCGCGGTGTGCCCGTTAGGGTCGACACGGTCCCCGGCCTCACCGCCACCGCAGACGGGGCGAAGCTCGAGCGCGCCCTGGAGAACCTGCTCGAAAACGCCCGCCGCTACACGCCCGACGGCGGCACGGTGAGGGTGAGCGGCAGGCGCGAGGCCTCGCAGCCACCCGCTGTCGTCGTCGAAGTTGCCAATACCGCTGCGGGGATCACGGGCGA
>CAYYYI010000051.1:0-9812 GCA_964475735.1 uncultured Anaerolineaceae bacterium | reverse complement strand
CGGTGGATCACCTCGTCCCCCATCAGTTCGTAGAAGATGATGTCGGCTTCGGCGGCATCCGCGACGTTCACCCTGAGGAGCGTGCGGCTGTCGGGCTTCATCGTCGTCTCCCAGAGCTGGTCAGCGTTCATCTCGCCGAGGCCCTTGAAGCGCTGCACGTTGAGGGCTGTCTTCTTGCCCTTGCGGAACTCATCGAGCTCGGCGTCGCTGTAGAAGTAGGTGGCGTTCTTCCCCTGCGCCACGCGGTAGAGAGGTGGCTGAGCGATGTACAGGTGCCCGGCATCGATCAGTTCGGGCATGTTGCGGAAGAAGAACGTGAGCAGGAGCGTGCGAATATGCGCCCCGTCCACGTCAGCGTCTGTCATTAGAACGACCTTGCCGTAGCGCAGCTTCGACATGTCGAACGTTTCGCGGATTCCCGTGCCAAGGGCCGAGATGATGAGCCGGATGGCTTCGTGCCCGAGCATCTTGTCGGGACGCACCTTCTCCACGTTCAGGATCTTGCCGCGCAGGGGGAGGATGGCCTGGAAGCGCCGGTCGCGCCCCTGCTTTGCCGAGCCGCCCGCGCTGTCGCCCTCGACGATGAAGATCTCCGCCTCGTCGGGATCACGCGTGGAGCAGTCGGCGAGCTTGCCGGGCAGAGTGCCGCTTTCGAGCGCACTCTTGCGGTGGACCAGGTCGCGGGCCTTGCGCGCCGCTTCCCTCGCCCGCGAAGCGGTGATGCACTTCTCGATGATGCGGCGCCCATCGGAGGGGTTCTCTTCCAGGTGCTGGGCGAGCGCCTCGGACAGGACGCTCTGCACCTGGGAAGCCACTTCCATGTTTCCCAGCCGCGTCTTCGTCTGGCCTTCGAACTGGGGCTCGGGCAGCTTCACCGAAACCACCGCCACGAGCCCTTCGCGCACGTCGTCGCCGCTCAGGTTGGGATCCTGGTCTTTCAGAATCTTCGCCTTGCGCGCATAGTCGTTGAGGACGCGTGTCAGGGCCGTGCGGAAGCCTGTCAGGTGGCTGCCGCCGTCGATTGTGTTGATGGAGTTGGCGAAGGTGAAGACGGACTCGTTGAACCCGTCGTTGTACTGGATGGCGCACTCGACGATGTTGCCGTCGATCTCGCGCTCCACGTAGATGGGTTCGAAGTTTAGCGCCTCGCGTTCGCGGTTCAGGTGGCGAACGAAGCTCTTGATGCCGCCTTCAAAGTAGTAGTTCACTTCGCGGCCGTCGCGTTCATCGAAGAGGTGGAACCAGACGGCCTTGGTCAGGAAGGCGTACTGCCGCAGCCTTTCGGACTCGACCTTGAAGTCGAAATCGACGCTTTCGAAGACCTGCCGGTCGGGCCGGAACCTGACAGTCGTGCCGTGACCGCGGGGCGCCGTCAGGCGCGTCCCCGAAAGGTCGTTCAGGGGCACGCCGCGGGCATACTCCTGGCGGTAGATGCGGCCGGCGTGCTGCTTGCCCTGGGCAGCCGGATCCGGCACCACTTCAACCACCATCTCCTCGGATAGCGCGTTCACAACGCTCGCGCCCACGCCGTGCAGGCCGCCCGAGACCTTGTAGCCGCCGCCGCCGAACTTTCCGCCCGCGTGGAGAACGGTCATGACCGTCTCCACGGCGGTCTTGCCGGTCTGCTTCTGGATATCGACGGGAATGCCCCGGCCGTTGTCGGTGACGGTGCACCAGCCGTTGGCGTGGATGATGACCTCGACCCGGTCGCAGTAGCCGGCCATCGCCTCGTCGACGGCGTTGTCGACAAGTTCCTTGATGAGGTGATGGAGACCCGACTTGTCGGTGGTGCCGATGTACATTCCGGGCCGGCGGCGCACGGCCTCCAGCCCTTCGAGCACCTGGATGTTTTCGGCGGTGTACGAAGAGGGAATGGCCTGTTCAGTGGTCATAATCAGGAAGCTATCTGCCTTGCCGCGACGCCTCAATGGGAGATGGGCGAAACCGCGAGCTTACCTTTGCATTTTAGCATGCGGGGGCCCCTTAGGTCACGAAAAGTCGAGCCTCTGCAGGGCACTCCTGCTACCCTGAGCGCATGAATGGGCAGCCCGCAGGAGTGCAGGTGTGGGAGCCCCTCGCGGCGGGCTACGAAGCGTGGTTCGAGACGGAGATGGGCGCTTTCATCGCTTCCCGGCAGCGGGAGGCGCTGGCCCGCGCACTCCCGCCCATCCCCCCGGGGCGCGCGCTCGAGATCGGGGCGGGCACGGGCTTCGCTTCCCGCGCCCTGGCGCAGTTGGGCTGGCGCGTCGACGCCGTTGAGCCCTCCGCGGCGATGCGCGCGGAGGGAGCCGCCCGCACCGGCGAGCTTGCCATCGCCTGGCACGATGCGGCCGCGGAGACGCTGCCTTTCGCAGACGGCACGTTCGACCTCGCTCTCTTTTTCACCGTGCTCGAATTCGTGGAGGACCCGGCCCGGGCGCTTGCAGGGGCGCTTCGAATGGTCAGGCCCGGCGGTTGCGTCGTCGCTGGCATTCTCGATGCCCGCAGCCCCTGGGCGGCGCTTTACCGCCACCTGGCTGACAACGGCGAGCCCCCGTGGACGGCGGCGCGCTTCCACACCCCGGCCGGGATGGAGCGCCTGACGGGCCGGCCCGCCGAGGCCTGCGAGAGCGCCGTCTTCATGGCGCCCGAAGCCGCGCCGCCCTTTGCCGAGGCCGACGCGGCCGGGGTGCGCGCCGGGAACCGTCCGAGCATGTCTGTCCTGCGCTGGAGGAAACCATCATGAGCCAGGCAATCCAGGCCACCGTGGCCGTCTATCCCCTTCAGCAGGAGGGCTGGGAGGCCATCGACCGCGCGGCCGCTGCCCTCGCCAGGCCCGGCGTGGAGGTCGAGGTGCGCACCATGCAGTCCGAACTCGTAGGCGAAACCGGTCCGATCTTCGAAGCGCTGCGGGCCGCCTTCGAAGCCGCGGCCGCGCTCGGCCCCACGGTAATGACGGTGACCCTTTCCAACGCCTGCCCGGTCAAGGAGCCGCACTGACATAGCGCGGGCCGGGCATCTGGAGGGAACACCCCGCGTGTACCATGGTGCGGTGAAGCGGTTAGCCCTCGCGCTGCCACTGGGCGGCGTCTTCGTTCTCGCGCTCGCCGGCCTGCTGGGGCGTGGCCCGGCCGCGTCCCAGCAGGCGACGACGTCGCCGTCCCCATCGCCCACCGCCACGGCGGGACCGTCCGTCTACCGCATCGTCATTCCCGGAATCAGCCACGACCTGCCCAAGCGCGCGACCCTTGCCGCGGTCGGCGACGTCATGCTCGCCCGCTCCGTGGGCGATGCCATCCTCGCGGGCGGCCCGGGCGTGCCCTTCGCGGGCGTGGCCCCGGTCCTCCAGGGCGCGGACGTCGCTGTAGCGAACCTGGAGTGTGCAATCAGCGATCGGGGCGAGCCCGCGCCCAAGGGGTTCACCTTCCGCGCGCCGCCTTCCGCCGCGGATGCGCTGGTGGCGGCAGGCATCGACGTCGTCAGCCTGGCCAACAACCACATCCTCGACTACGGGCCTGACGCCCTCTCCGACACGATCGCAGCCCTCGACTCGCGCTCCATCGCGCATGCGGGCGCAGGCGGGAACGCAGCCCGGGCGCGTGCGCCGGCCATCGTCACGCGGGGTGCGCTGCGCATCGCCTTCCTTTCCTACATCGATGTGCCGCTGGAGTGGCGCGGCTTCGACACCCGCCAGTGGGAAGCGGCCGAGGCCACCCCCGGCGTGGCCTGGTTGAACGTGGGGCAGGTGCAGGCCGACGTGGCCGCCGCGAGCCGCGTGTCCGACCTGGTCGTGGTGCTCATGCACTTCGGCATCGAAGAGCAGTACGCGCCAAACGACACCCAGCGCGCCCAGGCCCGGGCGGCAATCGACGCCGGGGCCGCGCTCGTCATCGGCCACCACCCCCACGTGCTGCAACCGGCCGAGTGGTACGGCGCCGGGCTCATCGTCTACAGCCTCGGCAACTTCGTTTTCGACGGCTGGGACAACCCCTCCAACAAGTCTGCCATCTTCCTCGCCGAGTTGAGCGACGAGGGCGTCCTCTCCTACCGGCTCGTCCCGGTCCAGATCGACGGCGCCGGCTTCCCGCAGCTGGCCGAATGAGCGCGGGAGACTCCTCCCTCCTCCCCTCTGCTACCATGCCCGGGATGCGCATCGAATACGCCCTCCTCGCCGACTACGCCGACCTTGCCGGGGGCAAGCTCTACCTGATGGGCGGCGGCTGGGACACCTATCACGCCGCCCAGGCGCCGTTCCAGCTCCGCATCGCAGTGGCCCTGGGCGTCCGCGTCGGCTGGGAGGAGACGAACCAGCCCGTGCCCGTGCGCGTCGTCATCGAAGACGACGATGGCAACGAGATCGTGCGCATGGACGGCACGCTCAACGTCGGGCGCCCGCCGCATCTGCCCCCCGGGACGGCCCAGCTGGCGCAGATGGCGGCCAACCTGCCCGCCAACATCCCGGCCTTCGGGGGCTATCGCGTGCGCGCCACCGCCGGCGAAGGTGACGGCTCCGACCAGGTGACCATTCCCTTCAGGGCGCTGCAGCGCCCGTAGCGCCGTCGCGCCGTCGCACGGCAAGCGCGCTAACCGCTTCGAGCACCACCCGGTGCGCCACTTCCGCCGTGATTCCCGCCGGGTCGTACGGCGGCGAAACCTCCACCACGTCGACCGCCGCGAGCGGCACTTCGAGCGCGATGCGGCGCACGGCCCGCAGCAGCTCACGGGCGGAAAGTCCCCCCGGCTCGGGCGTGCCCGTGCCCGGCGCGAAGGCGGGGTCGAGCACATCCACATCCACCGACAGGTAGATGAGCTCTGGCCCGTCGAGCGCCTGCGCGATAGCGTCGTCGAGCACGGCGTCGAAGCCGCGCTCCTCTATCTCGGATTGGAAGTGCGACCGCATCCCCTGTTCGCGCATCCATTCGAGCACCGCCGGGCCGGGCCAATAGCCCCGCAGACCCACCTGCACGAAGTTCCGCCCCGCAACGTGCCCGCCTTCGATGAGCCGGCGCATGGGCGTCCCGTGGCTCAGCAGCACTCCCCACGAGTCGTTCGCTGCGTCGGCGTGGGCGTCGAAGTGCACGATGCCCACCCTGCGCCCATGGTGGTCCGCCACGGTGGCCGCAGACGGGTAGGTGATGGAGTGGTCGCCGCCGAGCACCATGGGGATACACCTCGGCGCGGCCTCCAGCACGGAGCGCACCCTGGCGCGGATGGCGTCGTGGCTGCGCTCGATATCTCCGGGGATGCAGGCGGCGTCGCCCGCGTCGATTCCCTTGAGGAAGCTCATCGGCTCGATTCCCAGCCCGAGGTGGTTCAGGCTCCATTGCGTCAGGTTGCTCGCGTTACGAATAGCGCGCGGGCCGAAGCGCGCCCCCGGCCGGTGCGTGACCGCCACATCGAACGGCGCGCCCACGATGGCGAAGTCGGGCTGCGCCGCCGCGATCGCCCCTGGTTCCGCCACCCACGGCAGGTGCAAGAACGTCGAGATGTCCGAGTAGGCCGGGTGCAGGCGCGGGTCGGTCATTCCGTGCGCACCCTGGCCAACAGCTCTCTCGTGGTCGTCGCAACCTCTTCGACCGCCGCCTCAAACGCTGCCGCGTTCGCCTTCGATGGCGCTCGGAAGCCGCTCACTTTTCGCACGAACTGCAGCGCCGCTGCCCGGATCTCCTCTTCCGTCGCCGGTTCGCCCGCGCGGCGAAGCGCCTTGATGCTTCGGCACATTCCCCGAGTCTACACCCCTCAGGCGACCCCATCCGCGGCCTCGTGCTAACCTCGGAGAACTACCTCCGGAGGTCCCTATGGCAGGCCCGGCCATCATCGCCCGCATCAACGTCAGCAGCGGGGGCGTACCAAAGTTGCCCGTGAGCCAGGCCGTTGTGGGCGAGCTTGGCATCGCGGGAGACTACCAGGCCGACACGGCCAACCACGGCGGCGTCGAGCGCGCTCTCTGCCTCTACGCGGAAGAGGTCATCGACGCGGTGCGCGCCGAAGGCCACCCCATCTCCCCCGGCATGGCCGGCGAGAACATCACCACCCGCGGCCTCGATTGGGCGCTCGTCCAGCCCGGCGCGCAGTTTCGCCTCGGCGAAGGCGTGCTCATCGAGATCACGCGCTTCACCACGCCCTGCAAGACCATCAAGGCCGCGTTCACCGGGGGAAACATCAATCGCATCCATCACAAGCTGCACCCCGGTTGGAGCCGCGCCTATGCTCGCGTTCTCGAAGGCGGAGTCATCCGTCCCGGCGATAGCATCGAGCTTGTGAGCGCGGGCGCCCCCCCGGACTAGGGCCGTGGCTGCCTCAGGCGGCTACGAGAGGAAGCTCTCGGGCGAAGAAGCCCGCGAGGGCTACGTCATGATCCTCAAGGACCGGCTCGGCTTCTTTCCGCCGCCCGGAGAGTCCTTCGAGCTGATTGAGGGCGACGAGACGCGCCGGGTGGCGATTGAGGCGGTGGATTGTGAGTGCCGGGGGCCGGGCAAGCCGCACCAGCACTACCGGTTGGGCTGCCACGATTTGCGGGCGGGAGACCACGTGAGAATCAGCCGGGAAGGGCCCCCCGGGTCTTACCATCTCGAAGTTGTTGTGGATGACGGTATTCGGCGCAAGAGGCGGGATTGAAGAAAATCGGCAGATTGCCGCATCCGCGCTTTAGTTCACGGCCATTTAGTCACATGATGGGGGGCATCCGCCGCCTGCCGTGACGCAAGAGGGCGGCACGATCAAATTATCTCCGGTGATGGAGGAGTGAATGGCAGGAATTGTCGCATATGGGGCCTATGTCCCCTACAACCGGCTTGACCGCGGCGCAATAGCCCAGGCGTTGGGCGTCCCCGCGGGCAAAGGCTCCCGTGCGGTCGCATCGTACGACGAGGACACAACCTCGATGGCTGTCGAGGCCGCCTGCGCCGCCCTGGCCACCGCGCCTGAAGGCCTGGCCCCGGCCTCGGTCTACTTCTCGACGGCCGAACCGGCCTACCTGGACAAGACGAACGCCACGGCCATCCACGCGGCCCTGGGCCTCGGCCACGATGCGCTTGCCGTCGACATGGTGGGCGCGGTCCGGTCGGGCGTCGGCGCCCTGCGCGCCGGCCTTGACGCGCGCGAGCCCACGCTCGTTGCCCTCTCCGACATCCGCACCGGGCTTCCCGGCGGCGGCGACGAGGCGAACGGCGGCGACGGCGCGGCGGCGTTCCTCTGCTCGGGCAATGGCGGCCCCGTGATCGCCGAATACCTGGGCTCTGCCTCTACTTCGGCCGAGTTCCTCGACCGCTGGCGGTTGCCCGGCGAGCGCGCCTCCCACGTCTGGGAAGAGCGCTTCGGCGAATACGTCTACGTGCCCCTGGCCCAGCAGGCCATGCAGAAGGGCATGCAGGCCGCGAGCGTCACCATCGAACACATCGACCACCTGATCGCCACGGGCGTGCACCCGCGCGCCGTTCGGGCGGTCATCGCAGGCTCGGGCGTGCGGCCAGAAGTCGTGGCGAACGACCTTTCGGCGGACGTCGGCAACACTGGCACAGCGCACTTCGGCCTCATGCTCGCCGATGTGCTCGACCGCGCCCAGCCGAACCAGCTCATCGCCGTCCTTGTCGTCGCCGATGGCGCCACCGCGATGTTCTTCCGCACAACCGATGCCATCGCGAACTACCGGGCGAAGAACACTGTCCAGGAGCAGGTAGGCGGCGGGCGAACCGGCTTGAACTACAACACCTTCCTCTCGTGGCGTGACATGCTCCGCCGCGAGCCGCCGCGGCGGCCCGATCCGGAGCGCACGGCGGCGCCGCCGTCGTTTCGGTCAGAGGCGTGGAAGTTCGGCTTCACCGGCAGCCGCTGCACCGAATGCGGCGCCTGCCACCTTCCGCCGCAGCGCGTCTGCGTGCATTGCCGGGCCACCGACAAGATGAAGATGGAGCGTCTCACCGATATCCCGGCCACCATCGCCACCTTCACCATCGACAGGCTCGCGTATTCGCCGAGCCCGCCGCTGGTCGCCGCTGTTGTAGACTTCGATGGCGGAGGGCGCTTCCCCTGCGAGATGACGGACGTCGACCCTGCCTCCGTAGCCATCGGCCAGCGCGTCGAAATGACGTTCCGCAAGATGTACAGTTCGGAATCGATCCATAATTACTTCTGGAAGGCAAGACCAGCAAGGAGCAGCAACTAATGGGATCTCGAGGCATTTGCGACCGCGTCGCTATCGTTGGCATGGGCTGCACGCCGTTTGGCGAGCATTGGGACAAGAGCGTCGACGACATGCTTGTCGATTCCGCCAACGCCGCCGCTCAGTCTGCCGGCGTCAGCATCGACAAGCTTGACGCCTTCTGGCTCGGCACAATGGGTTCGGGCGTCAGCGGCCTCACGCTCTCGCGTCCGCTCAAGCTCGACTACAAGCCGGTCAGCCGCAACGAGAACATGTGCGCCACCGGCTCCGAGTCGTTCCGGAACGCCTGCTATGCGGTCGCTTCCGGCGCGTACGACATCGCCATGGCCATCGGCGTCGAGAAGCTGAAGGACTCCGGCTACTCCGGCCTTGTGATGGCCCCGCCGCCGAACGACGGCACTCCCGCCTCCATCACGGCGCCCGCGCAGTTCAGCTTCCTGGCCCCGGCCTACGCCAACAAGTACGGCGTTGCCCCCGAGAAGCTCAAGGAGGTGCTGACCCGCATCGCCTGGAAAAACCACAAGAACGGCGCTCTCAACCCCCGGGCGCAGTTCAAGAAGGAAGTGCCCATGGAGGTCATCGCCGCCTCTCCCCTGGTGGCGGGACCACTTGGCATCTTCGATTGCTCGGGAGTGAGCGACGGATCGGCGGCGGCCATCATCGTCCGCGCCGAGGACGCCCATAAGTACACGGACAAGCCGGTCTACGTGAAGGCGCTCTCCTTCGTCGCCGGCCCCGCCCGCGGCCCGATGGAGCAGGACTACGACTACACCACCTTCGAAGAGGTCGTCGCCTCGGCGAAGGACGCCTATCAGCAGGCGGGCATCACCGACCCCCGGCGCGAGCTGGCCATGGCCGAGGTCCACGACTGCTTCACGCCCACCGAGCTCGTGCTCATGGAGGATCTCGGCTTCAGCGAGCGCGGCCACGCCTGGCAGGATGTCCTCGCCGGCTCGTTCGACCTGAGCGGCGAGCTTCCCGTGAACCCCGATGGCGGCCTGAAGTCATTCGGCCACCCAATCGGCGCATCGGGCCTCCGCATGCTCTTCGAAGCGTGGCTCCAGCTCCGCGGCGAAGCGGGCAAGCGACAGATAGAGAACGGCAAGAAGCTCGCTCTCACGCATAATCTTGGCGGCCAGCCGGGCGAATGCGTCTCCTTCATCTCCATCGTCGGCGCCGAGGCGGCTGCCTGACGCGAACCAGCTCCGTGACCACAGGGGGCCGGCAAATGCCGGCCCCCTTTTTCGTGCCAGTCTCCCGGCGCCCCATGGGCGGCGCGGGCCGCGCCTCCAGCGAGCGCGGCCCGGCCACCAGCACGAGGGAAATGCGCGTTAGCTCACGCCCGCCGGCCTCTTCGCCCCCGGACCAGGCGCCCGATCGCAAGTAACCCGTCCGGGAGTCCAGGGACAGGGACTGCCTTTGCTCCGTATGTGTATGAGACCTGGAGGGGCCACGGCGTCATGGCCTCCTCCTCGTGCGGCAGTGGCCGGCGCGCGCCCGGGGGCCCTCAAAGGGGCAACGGGCACATAACGAAACGGCTCGTTTCCCGTTCACTGTGAAACACGAGGCGGCCGTTCGGCGCTCCCCGGTGAGCGGAACGTCACCGGGCGATGCCGGTGAGGATCAGGCTGTCGATCGTGAGGCCATCCTGGCCTCGAACGGTGGGCATGAC
>CAYYYI010000050.1:0-17159 GCA_964475735.1 uncultured Anaerolineaceae bacterium | reverse complement strand
GCTGCCCGCGCCTACCCCCGGCGGCTGAAGTCCGGCGCCCGCTTCTCCAGGAAGGCCGTCACGGCCTCCCGGTGCTCGGCGCTCGCGCGCGCCTGCGCCAGGGCCACGTTCTCGCGCTGCAGCACCGTCGTCAGGTCCCCCTCGACGGCGTTCTCGATGAGGAGACGCTTCACCCGCGCGATCGTCTCCCCCGGGAGCGCGGCCACCTCGTTCCCGAGCGCTACGGCGCGGTCCACCAGCGCCTCAGGGGCAACTACCTCGGTCACCAGCCCCGCTTCGCGCGCTTCCGCTGCGTCCACCATTCGGCCGGTCAGGCACCACTCCATGGCACGGCCCGTGCCCACCAGCTGGGACAGGAAGTGCGAGCTCGCAAGCTCGGGCACCAGCCCCATCCGCACGAAAAACATCCCGATGCGCGCGTTCTCGCTCGCGATGCGGATGTCGAACGGCAGCACCTGCGTGATGCCCACGCCCACCGCCGGCCCGTTGATGGCCGCGATGAGCGGCTTCGGTACCCCCTGGCAGAAGGTGACCCAGTTGCCCGGCCCCTCCGCCGCTCCGCTCCCCACCGTGCTCGATGCCTCGATGGCGGCCTTGAACGCAGCGATGTCGGCTCCCGCGCAAAAAGCCCTCCCCGCCCCGGTGAGCACCACCGCCCCGGCCGATGGGTCGCCCACAGCGCAGCCGATGGCGTCGCGGAGCTCGTTGTGCATCTGTTCCGTCCACGCATTTAGCCGCTCGGGCCGGTTCATCGTGATCAGGGCCACCGCGCCCCGCTGTTCGTACGTAATCTGTTCGTAGCTCATGGCTGGCTCCTGCAATGGGAATGTGGGGAGCTTACGCCACCACAGGCCGCACTTGCACAGTCACCGGCTATGCCCTTAGTGGCCACCGCCCGTATATACTGGCCCCGTATTGATGGACACCAACCCCCTGCTGCGCAAGGCTCAGGCGGACAACGTCCTCGAACGGGCGGCGTTGCAGCTTCAGCAACTGCTGAAGGAAGCCTGCGAAGAGCTTCGGCCATTCCCGTCCTTCCCCAACGCCTTCTTTACCAACGCCATCGAATGCGATCCCGGCCCCGTTGCTGACCCCGAACGCGGCTGCGTCGTCGTCTGCGAAGACGGCGAGCTCTACGAGCTCGAAATCGGCGTCGACCACGAAGCAGTCGAGCTCACGGGTTCCTGGGACCCCGTCACCGCACGTAAGGAGACGCGCAAGAAGCTCGACCTCCACCCGCGCGACTACGTCATCTACGCCTACAACGGCCTGATGGCGGTCACCGAACACCTCCTCGAACAGTCCGGCGAACGTGAGGGAGCCCGATGAAGCGATTGCTGAAGGTCCTGCTGCTGCTGACGCTTGTGGGTGCGGTGGCGCTTGCGGTTTGGATGCTTATCACCCGCCGCCGCGGGGCGCCTCTCGTCGTGCCCTACGCTCCCCCGGAGGCGCCTGCTCAGCCAGCAACGCCCGCGCCTGCCGCACAGGAAGCGACGAGGGAAGAGCCGGTCGCACCCGCGCCTCCGGCTGAGCCGGAAGCCGGAACGCCCGCCCCGGCGGCCCCACCTGCTCCGGAACCCCCCATCGCCTGGACTGTTGTTGAGCCAGTCCTCGACGAAATCGTTCTTGCCAAAGAAGCCGCCGAACCGGCCCTCGCCGGGCTGGTGCCTGAACCGCCCGTCGAAGAGCCCGCGCCTCCCCGGGCTCCGGACGAAGCGTCCCCCGAAGAGCCGGACGTCGTGACCGCTGCCTTCGAAACGCTCGCCGCCGAGGGCGCAGCAGTCGAACAGGCAGGGACGGCCTTCGGTCATCCGATCGCGCCGCCCGTGACCCCCGCAGCTCCCACTCCCGCTGCGCACCCGGCCACGCCCCCCGCCCCTCCGCAAGAAGAGACAGCACTCCTCGAATCCGTCGAGGAAGCGCTCGCCGATGTCCCTGTGGCGCCCATCGGAACCGCCGCCAATCGGACCGCCGACTCCTACCTCGACGAGGGGAACGTCTACTTCAACGTCGGCCAGTACCGGCTCGCCATCGAACGCTACAACAGCGCCCTTAGCCTCGCGCCCGATATGGTCGCGGCCCACTACAACCGCGCCAACGCCCACACCCGCGCCGGCGACTACGACGCCGCCCTTGAAGACTACAACCGCTCCCTCGAACTCAACCCTGGCGATGCCGATGCGCTCAACAACCGCGGCATGCTCCACCTCTACCGGGCGAACTACGCCGCCGCCCTGCGCGACTTCAACGAGGCTCTCGCGATCGACCCCGCCGACACTACCGTGATGGTTAACCGCGGCCTCGCTCACCTTCATGGCGGCGACGCGGCGGCCGCGCTCGTGGACTTTCAGGAGGCCGCGAATATCGATTCGGCGGACGCCGCCGCTCACTATGGCGCTGCCCAGGCCTCGGCCATGCTCGCCAACCGCGACGCCGCCCTCCGCCACGTGCGCCGCGCCATCGAGCTCGACAACGCCTACGCCCGCGAGGCCGCCGGCGACCCCAAGCTCGAAATCCTCCAGGGCGACGAAACCTTCATCCGCCTGCTCAGGGAAAGCGGCAGCCGCTCGCGCTGACGCCGCCGCAGGTCCCCGCCGGGAGTGCCTGCAGGCGCTTCTTCAGCGGTCACGCCTGCGCAACGAAGTCGAACCCGGGCAACGGCGCGCTCGCTCGCGGCATTGCCCGTCGCCGTCTCGCTGCCTTCCTGTGAGATCGCGTACTTCGCAACAACGAGGCCTCCAGCTTCAACGAGCAAGGCCAGCAAATCCCGTGGGTGACGGTCTCGTTCCCTGTCGCCATCACCTGCCCGCACCATGCGCACACTACCGTCATTGGCTGTTCCTCAGCAGACCCCCGCCTGCCTCGATGTTCCATGGGGACAATCCTCCCGCCAATCGGTGAACACCCTTAAGCATTTGCGAGTGCCTTCTGGCCCCCGCCCACCCCCCGCACCTACACTGCTTTCATGCCCGGACTCGAACGCGACGGCGTAACCATCAATTTCGCAACCTGGGGCGATCCCTCAACTCCGCCCGTCCTCCTCCTCCACGGCTTCACCTCCGACCACCGCATGTGGCTTCCGGTCGCCGAGGATCTCTCTCGCTCGTTCTTCGTCATCGCCCCCGACCTGCGCGGCCACGGCCGCACCTCCGCTCCCGAGGACCCGGCCGAATACCGCGTCGAACTCCTTGCCGCCGATGTCGCCGCACTCCTCGACCACCTCGGGCTCGAACTCTGCGCCATGGTGGGCTGCAGCTTCGGCGGCATGGTGGCGCTCCAGTTCGCCGTCACCTGGCCCGAACGGCTCGCAGGCCTTGTCATCAGCGGCGCCTCACCGGCGTACGAAAGCGATCGCTACGATGAAGCCTTCCGCGAGTGCGAACGCCGCATGCTCGCCGCCGAGGAGACCGTGCGCCGCCTCGGGACAGAGGGGCTCGGCCGCCGCGAAGCCGCGAAGATGAACGATCCCTTCCTCGCCGGCGGTATCCGCCGCCGCTACGCATCTATGAGCAGCGAGGGCTATCTTGGCGCCTCGCAGGCACGCCGTGAACGGCCGGACCTCATCCCTCTGCTGCGCGAGCGAATCACCTGCCCGGTGCTTCTCTGCGTTGGCGGCGACGATCCCGCGGCCGCCGGCACTCACGTCATGAGCGAAGAACTTCCGGACGCCCGCGTGCTCACCTTCAAGAACACCGGGCACGGCGTTCCCGTGCTCCGTCCCGGCCCTTTCGCAGATGCTGTCCTCCGTTTCTTCCGCGACATCGAAGAGGGCAACCCCACCCGTGGCCACCGTACCATCTGACCAACGCCCCGGCAGATTGACCCGTCCGGTGGTGCGGACCGACGATAGCGACCTGATGACTCGATGGTCCCATCCGTCTGAATGACCCCCGGCCGCCACGACCCCCTTGCCGCACTCAGGCAGCGCGACTTCCTGCTTTTCGCTGGCAGCCGCTTCTTCGCCGCAACGGGCATGACCCTGCTCAACGCGGCAATCGCCTGGCATGTCTACAGAATCTCTGGCTCGGCCTTCCACCTCGGCCTCATCGGGCTGGCCCGCTTCCTGCCGGCGCTCGGCCTCTCGCTTGTCGGCGGCGCGCTCGCCGATAGTCACGACCGCCGCCGTATCGTGCTCGCCGCCCAGGTGGCCCCTCTTGCCTGTGCCGCCGCCCTCTTCACCGCCACCGTGACCGGCCGCGCGGAGCTTCCGCTGATCTACGGCCTCGTGTTGCTGCTGGCAGTCGCCGCGGCCTTTGAAAACCCCGCCCGCCAGGCCCTCCTGCCCCTCGTCGTTCGCCCCGAGACCTTCGCGAACGCCATCACCGTGAACTCCTCCGTATCGTCCCTCGGGTTTGTCACCGGGCCAGCGCTGGGCGGCCTCGTCATTGCCTTCGCCGGGGTCGATGGCGCTTACGCCGCCGAAATGGTCATGGTCGCCCTTGCCATGACCCTGATGCTCCTTGTTAGCCCCCGTACCTCGGGCAACGGCCGCCGCGCCGTCAGCATCGAGGCCATCAAGGAAGGTGTCCGCTTCGTTTGGAGCCGCCAGCCGCTCCTCGGCGCGATGACTCTCGACATGTTCGCCGTCATCTTCGGCGGCGCCACTGCCCTCCTGCCCATCTACGCCACCGACATCCTCCATGCCGGCCCGCGCGGCTACGGCCTCCTGGCCGCCTCGCTCGAAACCGGCGCGCTGATCATGTCTGTGGCTCTCATCGTTCTGCCGCCCATCAGGCGGGTCGGGCTGACCCTCATCGTCACGGTTGCCCTCTTCGGGTTCGGCACCATCGCCTTCGGACTTTCGCGTTCGCTCCCGCTCTCCCTGGTGCTCTACATGTCCATCGGCATGGCCGACCAGATCAGCGTCGTGATGCGCCAGACCACCGTTCAGCTCACCACCCCCGACGAGCTACGCGGCCGCGTCAGCTCCGTGAACATGCTCTTCATCGGTGCCTCCAACCAGCTTGGCGCTGTCGAATCCGGCTTTGTGGCCGCCCTGACCAACGCCACCTTCGCTGTCGTGACTGGTGGTGCGGGCTGCCTTGCTGTCGTCGCTGCCGTGGCTGCAAGGATGCCCGAGCTGCGCCGGTACCGCGTGGATCCGGCCATGCCTCTCCCTGCCGCACCGGGCGCCGCCGTTCCGGCCGTTGCCCCGGCCGAACCGCCGTAGCGGCCCTCGCGCCTTCGCTCTGCTAACCTCAATCGTCAAGAATCATCAGGGAGCACCAATGACTTCGAATGTCGATGGTTACGTGCCCGCCTCCGCCATGGTCGTCGTCGCCCACCCCGACGATGCCGAGTTCATGGTCGCGGGCACGGTGGCGAAATGGGCGCGCCGCGGCGCGGAGATCACCTACGTCGTCATCACGAAGGGCGACAAGGGCAGCGAAGACCCCGAGATGACCCCTTCGCGCCTGACCGCGATCCGCGAGGCCGAACAGCGGGCCGCCGGGGCCGTGCTCGGCATCCGCAACTTCGAGTTCATGGGCTACGAAGATGGCTACCTCCAGCACACGCTTGAGCTACGGCGCGACATAACACGCCTCATTCGCAGATACCGGCCCGAAGTCGTCATGTGCTTCGACCCTACCAACCGCTTCATCAGCGACTACTACCCGAACCATCCCGACCATCGCGCCAGCGGCGATGCCACCGTCGATGCCGTCTTCCCCAGCGCCCGCGACCGGCTCACCTTCCCCGAACTGCTCACCGACGGGCTTCAGCCGCACAAGGTGAAGCAGCTCTGGTTGGGCAATGCCGGTCAGCCCAACACCTGGGTCGACATCGCCGAGACGCTCGACCTCAAACGCGAGGCTCTGCTCAAGCACCCCAGCCAGCTCGACGAGGGAATCGCCGGGTTCGCGGAGCAGTTCGCGCGCTGGGCTGCCACCGGCCAGGAGATGATGTTCGCCGAATCGTTCCGCCGCATCGTCTTCGATGAGCCCTTTGCCACGCCCGCGGAGCGCGCCACCGGGCAGGCCTGAACCAGCGCCCGCCCCGGCTACTCGTCACCCATCGCAGGGACTGACGTCCCCTGCGCATGATGGTAGGCGCTGTTGAACACGGCATAGGCGCCGCAGCGCGAGCAATCCACGTCGTTCCCGTAGCAGCAGAAGGTGCGCTCGAAGTTCCCACCGTCGCCCATGTAGAGCGGCAACATATTCCGCATCAGGCAGGGCTCGCCGTCTTCGCCCGTGTACTTCAGGCAGCGGTCCGAAAGCATCATCTCCAGCGCGCCGATGTTCGACTTCACCAGCCGCGGGTACTTCTCCTTCATGGCGATCACCCGCCGCACAACGTCGTCGCGCTCGCGCAGGTCTACCCATGTCAGCGGTCCGTTGTCCTCGCGAGGAGGCACGTAGAACGTGAAGGCCACTCCCGTGATGGGCCACTCCTTCACCGTCTCCACGAATTCCTCGATCCCCGGCGCGTTCTGCTTCGTGATCGTCATCTGCAGGATCACGATCGTCCCGTCGCCGGGGTCGCGGGCGAAGACCGATTCGCGCACCTTCTGGAACACGCCCTTGCCGCGGATCGCGTCGTTGAGTGGCTCGGGGCCGTCGAGTGAAACCGTCACCAGGTGCCCCGGCACCGAGGGGATACCATACGTGCCGTTCGTCACGATGGAACCGTGCTCGAAAAGGCTGATCGCCTCCAGCACAAGCTTCTTGCGGACCATCGGCTCGCCGCCCATGAACAACATCGAGCGAATGCCGTGGCGGTCGCGCAGCGCCCGAAGCTGCGTCAGCATCGTCGCGTCGTCCATCTTGTCCTTCGGGCGGTTCGGGTTGTCTGCCCGGAACACAAAGCAGTGGCTGCACGACAGGTTGCAGACGTTGGTGACATTCACCAGCGCAGCGCCGAACTGCCGGTCGCCGAAGTCGGTTGGCTCGCGCAGCGTTGCGCTGGCGGTCGCGCGCTCTGTCATCGAAACCCCTCCCGGCGCTCGTGCTGAGACTTTACCACGCCCCGGCTCGCTCTGGATGACCCGTATCCTTCCGCCCCGGGCGTAATCGTCGTCTTGCGGCTACGCCTCGGGTCTCTCCGCCCCGCCCTGGATGCTCACCATGAACTCGAGCCTGTCGCCGTCACGCAGGGGATGGTCGCGCCGCGCCTGGGCGTCATTGAGGACCACCATCACCGCTTCCGCGTCAACCTCCGAGAAGCCCTCCGCGAGAAACACTTCAAGCGGCGTAAGCCCCTCCCGCCACTCTACTTCCGTCTGCGCCTGCTTTGATCGCGTGCGTTTCACCAGCGTGGGGAACCACTTGACCTGTACTGTCATCGTTCGAGGTTACCGGCCCGGCGCCCGCCCTGTCATCCGCCTCGGCGAGGGCTCAGTAGGCGCCATCGCGTGCTGAGACCGGCGCGTAACCCTTGTTCGTGAGCCCCGCCGTGAGCGTCACGTTGTGCACGACCACTGTCTGCTGCCACGCGACTGGCGCTGTCGCAGCTCTGCCATCTGCCCCGGCCCCAGGCGCGAAGTAGAGGATCACCTGCCGTCCGGCCACCCCGCACCCCTTCGTCTGCTGGTCGCTGTGCACGCTCACCCGGTAGACAACCTTCCCCTCGGATGTGAGCACTACATCGTAGGACGGGTCATCGGAGCAAACCCGCACGTTCGTCCCGTCGGTCACAAGCGCGATCACGCGCTGGCCGGGGGTTGCCCCCGGCGCGTCTCCGTAGAGTGTCATCGGGATTGCCGGCGGCGGTGTTTGTGCCAGGACCGGCGCTGCTGCTCCTGCCACCGCCAAAGCCCCCAACGTGAGCGTGAGCGCCACCCATAGCGCCCTGTGCCCATCCAACAGTGACCGCAGTTGTGCCTGCCCCATGCGCGGCCTCGCTCCTCATCCCAGGTGTAGCCCGAAGGCCCGGACCGGGGGTCGCCCGGGTGCCTAGTAGTATAGACCGTCCTTCGCCGCCACCGGCGCGAAGCCCGCGATCGGCAGCGCACTCCCCGGCGTCACGTCTACCTTCGCCGAGCCCACGTTCCAGGTGACGTTGGCGGTCGCTGTGCGCCCACCTGTCGTTGGCGTTGCGGGCGCGAAGTAAAGAGCGAGCGAAAGGCTCGCCCCCGGCGTGCCGCAACCGGGCGCCTGGGAATCGGCGTAGACGTCCACCACGTAGTACGTGGAGCCGCCATCGCTAACGACCGTACCGCGCCCGCAATAGGCGCCGTTCGCGTTGTTCGTGATGGTGACAGGCGTCCCGCCGGCCACACCGGACACAGCGCCGTACATCACCAGCGGCGGCCCCGGTGGAACGCTCCCCGCGGCCATGGCGGTGCCGTCGAACTTCCCTGCGCCCGGCATTACGGAAAGAATGGTCGCCGGTAAGGCCGCGAGGGCGGCGCCCGCCAGCACCAGGCCTACAACGAATGGTCGCTTCATGGAGCCTCCGTCAGCGGGAACGGGCAGTCCCCGCGTTCCCTTCTGCAGGCAAGCGTAGGTGCGCCCCCATGTGAGAGCAACCCAACTTTCGCCTTGGCTGCTGCATCATCACACTGTTTACTGAGAGTTTACAGCCGGTTGCCCACAGGGAGACCTATGCCCGCTCTGGCCGCATTCCGAACCGCCATCGCGCCCGTTGCGCGCCCCCTGCGGCGGTTTGGCTGGTGGGGCCGCGCCCGGCGCCGCTCCCGCTACCTCCGCGATGGCATCGCCGGCATCGCCGCCGAACTGCGGCACGCCTCCCGAGGCCAGGCAGCCATCCTGCGCGAGTTCGGCGCCACCATCGGCCACGATGTCGACATCCCCGGGCCACTGCACATTGTCAACGCCGCAAACGACTTCTCGAACCTGACCGTCGGCAGCCACGTCCACATCGGCGCAGACACTCTCATCGACCTCGCCGCCGTCGTCGTCATCGAGGACTACGCCACACTCTCTATGCGCTCGACCATCATCACCCACATCGACGTGGGCCCCGGACCGCTGAAGGAGCGCCGCCCCCGTCAGCAGGCGCCCGTCTGCGTCGGCCGCGGAGCCTACCTGGGCGCGGGCGCTACCATCCTCCACGGGGTCACCGTCGGCGAAGAAGCCACCGTGGGCGCCCACGCCCTGGTTGACCGTGACGTCGCCCCTGGGGCGACGGTTCTCGCCCCGCGGGCCCGGCTGGTGGCAGACTGACCGGCATGACCGCGCCGCGCGGGCGGATCCTCATCCTCGGCCTTCCCTACTTCGGCCGCATGCTCGAAGGGTTGCTGCGCGACCGTGGCTGGCAGGCCTCGTATGCGCCCCATCCGGGCCGCAGCCCCGCCGGCTGGGCCCGGCTCGCGCCGCAGGTGGCCCGCGCGGACATCGTGTACCTCATCGGCAGCCGCCTCGACCGCGGGTCGCCCCAGGATCTGCTGATGCGCCTGCGCCGCCGTCCCGTGGTCATTCACTGGGTCGGCACAGACGTCCAGATCGCCCTCGAAGAGCACGTCCGCCGCAACGTCTCCCCGCGCCTGGCCGAGAACGCCAGCCACTGGTGCGACGCCCCCTGGCTGGTGGACGAGCTGCGCGGCATCGGCATCCGCAGCGAGCACGTGCCCCTGCCCATCCCCGGCCTGGCGGGCGAGCCGCCGCCGCTGCCCGCGCGCTTCCGCGTGCTCTTCTATCTCCCCGTCGATGCCTTCGACCGCGAGGTCTTCGACATGGAGACCCTGCTCCGCCTGCCGCGCGAGTTCCCCGAGATCGAGTTCATCGAGATCCCATCGCCTCCCGAAACGCTCCCCGCGCCGCTCCCGCCGAACCTGGAGGCGCGCGGCTGGGTAGATGACATGGATGCCCTCTACCGGACCATCAGCGTCTACATGCGGCTTACGTCGCACGACGGCATGTCTTTCATGGCCGCCGAGTGCCTCGCCCGCGGCCGCCAGGTCATCTGGACCTTCCCGCTGCCGGGCGCCATCCAGGCCTCCGGCTACGAATCCGTGGCCACGGCCCTCCGCGACCTGGCGGACCGCCACAAGGCCGGCACTCTCGGCCTGAACGATGAGGGCCGGGCCCACATGCTGGAGCACTTCGACGCGGACCGCCTGACCACAGCGCTCGACGAGCGGCTGCGGGCGCTGCTCCAGACGCCGTAGCCGGCGGCCCTCAGTCCTCAGTCCCGAGTCCTCGACCCTTCGCCCCTTACCACGTCGTCGCCGTCACCGACAACACCGGCGGCAACGTGCCCGGCAGCCGCTGCCACTGCTCGCCCAAATTCGACCCGGCGAACACCTGCCCGTTCGTCGTGCCCACGTAGACCCCCTCCGGGTCCTGGCCATCGGTGTCCATCGCCTCGCGGTAGGCGCTCTGGTAGTCGTTGGGACCGGGGAGGCCGTTGGTAAGCGGTTCCCAGCTCTCCCCGCCGTCCATCGTCCGCCAGACCGCGAATTGGCCCCTGACCACACGGAAGTTGTCGGCGCCGTACTCGATGGGGACGACAAACACGGCGTCCGGCCCCCGCTTTGTCACTGCGATGGGGAAACCGTGGAACGACGGCAGGCCATTCGTCACGTCCTGCCAGTCCTTCCCTCGCCGGTCCGACCGGAACACCCCCACGTGCGACTGCGCCCAGAGCCGGTCCGGGTTCTTCAGGTCGATGCGGAACTTGTGGAACTCGTCCAGCGCCGCCGGGTCCACGTCCGGCGGAAGCTCCGGCTGGGGGAACTGGCCGGCGATCTCCGCCAGGAACTCCTTCGCTGCCGGGGTCGTCACGACGATCCCGTGGGAACACAGGTCCCATGTCTCGCCGCCGTCGTCGCTGGAGTAGGTCCCGCCCGTGCTGATCGAGATGTACACCCGGTCTGGGTGACGAGGGTCGACCTCGATCGAGTGGAGCGACGAGTCGCCCACCGAGCCAGTTGGTCCCCAGAGTGGGCGGAGCTTGTGGTTGGTGATACTCTCAACCGGCGCCCACGACTCACCCCAATCCTCACTGCGGAACAGATTGGCCGGTTGCGTGCCCGCATACACCACGCCCGGCCGGTCCTCATGCCCGGGGCTGACGTGCCAGACGTTCGCGACGGAAATACCCATGTCCGCCGGGAAGGCCAGCCCGGGGCTGCGCTGTTCCCACGTCTTGCCGCCGTCGTCGCTGCGGGCCACCGAAGGCCCCCAGGCCCAGTGGTTCGCGGCGGCGTATAGGCGCGGCGGGTCGCAGCGCAGGTCCGCCGCAATGTGGTGGATCGTCCACCCGGGCAGGATCGGCTCGGAGACCTCCCAGCACTGGCGCGCCGGGTCGGATGTGTAGATCCAGGCGCCCTTGCGGGTGCCCACGAGCAGGCGGGTCTTCAAGTGTGTCCTCCTGGGGATGTCGGCCGGGCTATCCTTCGAGGCCCTGGTAGAGCATGAGGGTGTTACCGTCGGGGTCGCGGAAGGTGGCGAGCTTTACCATGCCTTCGATCACGGTCGTCGGACCTTCGAAGGCGACTCCCTTCGCTTCGAGCAGCTTCCGGGCCGCCTCGATATCCGTGACGCCGAAGGTGAGCGTGGCGCCGCCGGCCTGGCCCGCGACCTCTGAACGGCCAAGGCCCACGTTCACGCCGGGGGTCTCGGTGGCCAATTCACACCAGCCCATCTCGTCGACTTTGTAAAGCAGCGTTAGACCGAGCACGCCCTCGTACCAGGCTATGGAGCGGTCGAGGTCAGTGACGCTAATCGAGCAGGTGAGCCCCCCGTCGTAGCCAAGCGGGGACTTCGTAGCCTTTGGAGCCGGTGCCGTCATGGGAGCCTCCTTGAGTCTCGCGAGAGGGTTGGCTACGAAGGATAAGGGGAATTTAGACGGTTGTCGATGGTTTTATGCATCTGACCGGGCAATGGCCTTCGTTGCCCCACCCTTCTACCATGAGATGGTGATACCGGCAGGAGTGCCATTGCGATGGGTGATAGCAGTCTTGAAGACGACGATCTCTTTACGGGTTCTCAACATCAGGGCAACGGCTTACGTCTAGGTGGCCCGGTGCCAGCCCGAGGTTTGTGTGAGAATACCTCCCTTACCGAGCAACTCATCGATGTGGAGGCCGGGATGGGAATTGAGGTCACGCTCCTCTCGCACACCCCCGAGCCCATCCGGTCGCTCTATATGGCCTACCGGACCTGCTATAGCACCCTCACCCCCCAGCAGGTCGCCCGCCGCATCGAAGACGACCGCATCACAGAGGCGCAGATGCGCCAGTTCATCGAGGAGCGGCTGAAGACGGGACACGCCAGCCCGCTTGAGCAGGTTGCTTTCGAATTTGGCATTTCGGGCGTCTCCCGCGCCTTCAGCCACCAGTTCGTGCGCCACCGGGTAGGCATCTCCTTCGAGCAGCAGAGCCAGCGCTACGTGACCTACAAGGAAGGCGAGTTCCCCTACACCGTCCCCGAAAGCGTGAAGAAGGCGGGGATGGAGGACCGGATGGCGGCGCTCTTCGGCGATGTAGGCGCTCTCTACGAAGAGATGGTCGCCGCGGGCGTTCCTGCCGAAGACGCCCGCTTCCTCCTCCCCAACGCCACGAACACGAACTTCAAGATCACGGTCAACTTCCAGGCGCTCCTCCACATCTGCGACCTGCGCCTCTGCACCCGCGCCCAGTGGGAGTTCCGCCGCGTGGCCGCCCTCATGCGCGCCGAGGTCGTGCGCGCTGTCCCCGAGCTTGGCAGGTACCTCCAGCCCAAGTGCGGCGAGCTTCGCACCGGCTACTGCGACGAATCGGTCGCCGATTGGGAAGCCTGCCCTATTGGGCGCGTCCGCCCCCACAAGGAGGCCCTCTTCCGCCTCTACGACCAGTACCGCAAGGGCGAGCTCGCCCCCCTGCGCGACGAGGATTGGGCAGCCATCGAAGAGAAGGAGCCCGCCGGCTCGGGCGAGCCCTACTGATACCGCGCCGCCACCGAAGAGGCCGCGCTCAGGTCTTGCCGGACCGGCAAGAAGCGCCGTCTTCCGGAGTGCATGCAGCGCGCCCCGTGCATGCGAGGTAACGAATGGCTGTTCCCCTTGCCGTTCCGAGTCTCGGCCGTTCCATGACTGCCGGGCTCGTCGCGGAGTGGTACCTCCCCGATGGCTCCGCCGTCGGCGACGGCGATGCCGTCTACCGCCTCGAATGTGACAGCGTGGCCGTCGAAGTCGAAGCCGATGGCGACGGAGTGCTGCGCCACAACCTGGAAGCCGGCGCCACCTGCCGCCCTGGCGACGTGGCTGGCGTCATCCTGGCTCCCGAGGAGTTCGCGGCTCCTGCGTGCGCGGAGCCTCGCCCCGCCTCGAACGAGGGAACCGCGTGCGAAACGGCCCCCTCCCCCGGCCCCGTTCCGTTCGTGCCCCGCCGGGCGGCGGTTCTTCCCCGGGATGCCAGCCTGCCCCCGCCCGTGAAGGAAACCAGCCTGCCCCCTGTGGAACGGGGTGAGCTTCCCCTCGAAGGCCGCCGGCCCGTCAGGCTTCCGTCTCCTGGTCTGGCCACCGCCCCGTACCTGCGACTGGATGCGGTCGTCGCCGAGGCGAACAAGCTCTGCGCGCAACTTCGCCGCGAGTGGGCTGCCAGCGGCCTCGCGCCTTCGGTCGAAGATGTGGTCTTGCGGGCCGTCGCCCATGCCATGGCGGAAAGCCCTCTGCTTGCCCACTTCGGCGACTCTGTCGCCCTCTCCGCTCCGGGCGCCGGCGAAGAACAGCGGACCGTGCTGACTGTGGCTGCCGTTCGCCCATTCCGCGAAGCCGTGGCCGAACGGGCTGGCGTTGCCCATCCGCCCGCTTCGGATGCCTCTTGCGCCGCGACGGTCACCTCGTTCGCCTCGCTCGGCATCAGCGACGCCTCCCCCGGCACGCTTCCCGGCGAACCGGTTGCCCTGGCCATTGGCGCACCGCGCACCGTGGCTGCTTTCGAAGGTGGCCGCGCGATCCCGGCGGTGGTCATCACTCTCACCCTTGCCTACGACCCCGCCTGGGTGACGGTCGCGGTCGCTGCGGGCCTGCTCGCTCGCGTCCGCGAACTCGTGGAGGCTCCCTATGCGCTCCTCGCCGGCTGAGCTCCCCCCGTGCGCCTCTGCGGAAGGGGTGCATTCCACCGCCCGATCGCGCACAGTTGGCCCGGAGGACCATCTGACATGACCGGCCCCCGCCGAACCATCAGCGTGTACAACCTCGGCCTCACCGGATACGGCGAGGTGCATCGCCTGCAACGCCGCCTCCAGGCCCAGCGCCGCGATGGCGGCGGCGCCGATTCGCTCCTGCTCACCCAGCACCGGCCGGTCTTCACCCTCGGTCAGAGCCACCCCGAGCCCAGCCTGCGCGTTCCCGTCGAAGCCGTCGCCGGCCACGGCATCGAGATCGTTCAGACCGAACGCGGCGGCGACATCACCTACCACGGCCCCGGCCAGCTGGTCGCTTACGGCATCATCAACCTGCGAGGTTGGGAATGCGCCGTTCTCGACTTCGTTTCGGGCTTGGAATACGCCTGCATCGGCATGCTCGCCGACTGGGGCATTCGCGGCGAGAAGTCGGACCGCGGCCGCGGCGTTTGGGTCGAAGGCAGGAAGATCGCCTTCGTCGGCCTCAACGTCCGCCGCTGGATCACCATGCACGGCATCGCCATCAACATCGATCCCGAACTGGCCCACTTCGGCCTCATCAACCCCTGCGGCATGCCCGATGTCGAAGTCACCAGCCTCGCCGCCGAGGCCGGCAAGCCCATCGCTGTCGAGGAGGTGATCGAGCCCTTCCTCTACCATTTCGCCCGCGCCTTCGATTGCGTCACTGAAATGGTTGAGCCCGGCGAGCATTCCGCCTCCCGGCGTTAGCGGCGCACTCCTGGCGGCCCTGCCGCTGTCAGCGTCCTTCAAAGCGGGGCTCCCGCTTCTCAATGAACGAGCGCGCGCCTTCGCGCCGGTCGAACGATGGCTCGATGACGCTCAGCGCCGTTCCCGAAAGCTCCAGCGCGCTTTCGAAGTCGAGGTTGGCCGTCTTCAGGGCCAACATCTTCCCCAGCTTCTGCCCGAGTGGCGGACCCGCTTCGACCGCAAGGGCAAGCTCCATCGTCTTCGCCTCCAGCTCCTCCGGCGGGACCAGGTAGTTGGTGAGCCCCGCAGCGTGCGCCTCCTCGGCGGACATGAAGCGGCCCGTGAACATCATCTCCATCGCCTTCCGCCAGCCGATGATGCGCGGCAGGCTCCAGAACCCGCCCAAATCCGCGAACAGGCCCCGCTTCACGTACGCCACCTGAAACCGCGCCGCCGTCGATGCCACTGCCAGGTCGCAATGGGCCACCATGTCGAACCCGGCCCCCACGCACACCCCGTTGATGGAGGCGATGACGGGGATCTCGAGCCGCCGCAGCGCGATGTACGCCTCCGACTCCCCCCTGAAGCGCAGGCGGCTGCCTTCGAGGTCGATCTCCCGCTCGCCCCCTGCCGGTACGTCCTGCGCGGCGGCGCTCTGGCTGAAGTCGGCCCCGGCGCAAAACCCCCGGCCCGCGCCCGTGATCACCAGGCACCGGACCGTGCGGTCCTTCCGCGTTGTTCGGAACAGGTCCTCCAGCTCGGCGAACGTCGCCATGCTGAGGGCGTTCAGCTTCTCGGGCCGGTTGAGCGTCAACCACAGGATGCCGCCCCGTTCGCCCCGGCGTTCGGTGAGGAGGTTCTCGTAGCCCATCACATGCTCCTTCTGGCGGCTGGGTGAAACAGGCCGCCAGTATATCCCCGCCGGCCAGGCCCGCCGTCGGCAACCAGCATGGACAGGCCCGCCAGCCGTCACCAGCCGGCCATCTCGCGGTCCGCACCAGCAGCCGCGAAGAGGGCGTGCGCACGGAGCCCCTCTTCTTCGAGCAGTGGGCCGGTGACCGCAATCGGCGGCTGAACGTTTGAAAGGATGTCGCGGCAGGCCGGCGTCTCGCGAGAACCAGGATATCGTGCGATGCCTGGCGCTAACTGGTGCTAACACGTGCTAACATGCACCTGGAGGTAGCCGTCCATGAGCGAGCTGCTATCGGTCTCAGACATCGCCCGGCTTTGCCAGGTGCATGAAATGACCATCCGTCGCCACATTGGCAATGGCCAACTGAAATCTGTGCGCGTCGGGAGGGCTGTGCGCGTTCGTCGCGAAGACTTCGAAGCGTATCTGCAGCCTCGCGAACGGGGGGTCGCGCGTGGCGGGCAGCGACGTCGCGCCGGTTCCCTCACCACGGCCGACCCCATCTGGGACATTGTCGGCATGTTCGACAACGCAGATGCCACCTGGGTATCGGGCGACAAGCGGCGCGCACTCGCTGATGCCTACTCGCCAAAGCGGTGACACGCCCACGGCGGGGCGTGGGCCGTGCTCTGTTTGCCGATAGCTCCGGCTTCTTTGCCGCAGCCAACCGCAGCGACGACAACCATGAGCCTGCTCGCCGTATCCTTGAACGTGCCGCCAACTCTTCCGCCGTCGTCGTCACCACCAGCTATGTAGTGGCCGAGACGCACGCGCTCTTCCTGTCGAAGGCAGGCCGCGAGCAGGGCATCCGCTTCCTGCGGAGCCTCGATGGAAGCTCCATTCGCGTCGTCCGCCCGGCCGACGCGGACGAGGCGCGGGCGCGCGCGATCATCTATGGCTATTCGGACAAGGACTTCTCGTTGACCGACGCCCTCAGCTTCGCCGTGATGGAACGCCTGGGCATCGGCACCGCTTTCACGTTCGACCGCGACTTTCAACGGTATGGGTTCACCGCTGCCAACGGCTGATTTCCGCCTGAAATCCGCTTGCCGGGGCCGCGGCCGCTCGGGTACTATTCCCACCCTGATGGCTGGCAACGCCCTCCGCGCCAATTGCTACCACCTCATCGGTTGCGCGATGAACACTTCGGCGCGGGCCTTGCCTCTGTAGCCACACCCACCCGGCAGGACAAGAGGAAGGCCCACCGCACCAGGTGGGCCTTCCTGTTTCCGGGGTCGCCATAAGGAGGAACACCGTGTCGCAATCGCCCTACGAAGGGAAGCTGATCCGGCTCCGTGCCAAGGAGCCCGAGGACGAGCCATCATTCTACCGCTGGATCAACGACCACGAAGTGATCGAATACCTCAACGCGCGCTACCCGTTCTCCCACGCGCAGGAACGCGAGTGGATTGCCGCCACGGCCGCGCCTGGCTATGCCCGTGCCGCCTTCGCGGTCGAAACGCTCGCCGATCGGACGCTCATCGGCCACTGCGACCTGGTCGGGACCAGCCCCGAGCATCGTTCTGCCA
>CAYYYI010000049.1:1983-17159 GCA_964475735.1 uncultured Anaerolineaceae bacterium | reverse complement strand
TCCCTCGATTGCCTACTACCGCATTTGCTTACCGGGTGGTAAACTCCGGCCAGCAACGCAACCCTGTGTCGAAGGGAGTTTGTTATATGGCCACGTTCACCAAGATGCCCAGAGAGAAGGCGCCGAATCCGATCCGCCAGACTGGCCGGTTGAAAGCGCGTATGCGGGAGTATGAGGAGCACGTAACTAGCATCAGGAAAGGCGAAGCGGGGAAGCTGGAGCCGGAAGGTGGCGAAACCGCTCGCGGACTTGCTCTGCGTATCAGTCGTGCTGCCAAGCGCACTGGCGTTTCGATCCGGACATGGGTCGTAAATGGAGCCGTCTACTTCGAGCCTTCCCGGTAGATAGCGGGACTAAACTGGCCTGGTTGTGCCTGCCACTAACGGCAGGCTGGTTGTTGCGCGCGTGTGCACCTGCAGTGGTGAAGGAGAATTGCGTGGCAGAGGGTACCTATTGCCTTTTCGAGGTCGTAGAACCAGGCATCGCCAGGATCACGCTTAACCGGCCCGAAAGGCTAAACGCCTGCACCCCCGCAATGCTCCGCGAACTGGATGCTCACGTTCGCCGCTGCCGTGACGACGCGTCAGTGCGCGTGGTGATTCTCACCGGTTCGGGGAGAGCCTTCTGCGCTGGCGCCGAGCTCGTCGGCGATGAACAGGGCGGGGGAGGCCTTGGCCAGGCGCGCGATGTCCCGCCGGGCGGCGGCCCGCGTACCTACGCGAACGAGGCCGCTCCCTGGGAAATGACCGCCATCCCGAAGCCCGTAATCGCGATGGTCAATGGCCCTGCCGCCGGCTGGGGCGCCGAAGTCACCCTCCACTGCGACCTCCGCGTCGCGAGTGAGAACGCGCGCATCGGCTGGGTGTTCTCTCAGCGCTCGCTTGTTCCCGATACTGGCGCCGGCCCGTTCCTTCTGCCCCGCCTGATTGGCCTCGATCACGCCCTCGAAATCCTCTACAGCGGCGAGGTGCTCGAGGCGCAGCGCGCCCGTGAGCTTGGAATCTACACGCACCTTGTCTCGCAGGAAGAGATCGAGCCCTTCACCATGGAGCTTGCTCGCAAGCTCGCTCGCTGCGCTCCGCTCTCTGCTGCGCACCTCAAGCGTCTGGCGTGGCGCGGCCTCAGCCAGGACCTGGAAGCGTCACTCCTGGAGTGCACGCGCGTGCTGAACGACCTGCTCGAAAGCGAAGACCTTCAGGAAGGCATCGCCGCCTTCCTCGAACGCCGCCAGCCCCGGTGGAAGGGGCGGTAGCCGCTCTTCCGGGCCGTTAGCGCGCCGTGGCCGGAGCCCTCTCGGGCGCCGGGCGCTCTTCCGAAGAAACCAGCGCGAACGATGGCAGGTCACGCGTGCGCGCCGCCCGGGCAGGAGCCGCCGTCTCGTCGCCGAGTTCTTCCGCGGCGGCGGCCGGTTCGCGCTTCGTAGCCTTCGGGGCGGCGGCAGATGCTGCTGTCGGCGCAGCGGTGGTGGTCTCAATCGTGCCGCCCAGCGAGCCACCCTCGTGAACCACAAGCGTGGCCGTTCGCACCTTGCCGGTGACCACCGCACTTGCTTCGACCACGAGCTTGCCCGAGCACGTGACCTCGCCCTCGATGCGGCCTCGCGCAATCACCTCACGCGCCTCGATCTTTGCCTTCGCGGTCGCGTCGCGCTCGATGGTGAGCTGGCCGCGGCAGACGATCTCTCCCGAAACCTTGCCGAAGACGCGGAGGTCATGGTCAGTTTCGTAGCGCCCGTCGAAGCTCGAATGCGCATCCACGGTGCTTTCGCTGCTCGCAGGAGCGGTAGCTCTGGGAGCAGCCTCGATGCTCTCAGGCGCGCCGGGCTCCGATGTCAGTGGCGGCACTGCCCTTTCAGCCCTGGGCGTTGGAAGCGGCTCGCGCCTCCATGCCGGCCGGGTAGGCTCGTCTGAGAAGCTTGGAATCGCATCGAGCCCGCGTTCGGACTGCTCGTCGTACATTTCGTCTGTCTCGTCCGCGCGGGGATCGCGCGGCCCTTTCCTAATCTGCATGAGTGCCCTCCAGTGGCTTTGCCCCCGCCTCATGTCCGGCGTTGGAGCAGCAAGGTGATTGTGGGCGCTAGCCTCACCATAGTCAGACGCGCACCGGCTGTCTACCGGGAATTGACCGGTCCTGAACGTAGCGGAATCCTAATGAAAGCGGCAAGAAGTGAGCGCCTCCAGGTCAGACCACCAGGTTCAACAGCTTTCCCGGCACGTAGATGATCTTCCGCGGCTCCTTCCCGGCGAGCCACTCCTGCACCCGCGGCGCGGCGAGAGCCGCCGCGCGTGCCTCGGCTTCGGTCGCCGCTGCCGGCATCGCGATGCGCTCCCGGACCTTGCCGTTCACCTGGATCACAAGCTCGATCGCCTCTTCGCGCGCCAACTCGGCGTCGAACACCGGCCAGCGCTGCTGGTGGACGCTGTAGGATCCGCCGAGCCGCTCCCAGAGCTCTTCGGCCAAGTGCGGCGCGAGCGGCGCCATCATCAGCACCAGGCTGCGCACCCCTTCCTGCCACGCTGCGCCATCGACCGGGCCGGCGTCGCGCGCTCGTGCGAGCCCTGTCGTGAGCTCCATCAGCCGGGCTATGAGCGTGTGGAAGCTGAACGTCTCGATGTCCGCTGTCACCTCACGGATGGTGCGGTGAACTGTGCGGCGAAGGTCGCGCGCCGCCGCGGTCCCTGGCAGATCCGCGGTTTGTGGAGCCTCTGCGGCCAGCGACCATGCCCGGTGGAGCCAGCGGAAAATGCCCTGCATCCCCGTGGGGTTATAGGGGCCGCCCTGGTCCCAGGGGCCAATGAACATCAACTGGCAGCGGAAGGCGTCGGCGCCCCACTCGGCCACCTGGTCGTCGGGGGCCACCACGTTCCCGCGGCTCTTCGACATCCGGTTGCCATCGGGACCGAGGATTACGCCCTGGCTGAAGAGGCGGAGCATAGGCTCGTCCCCTTCGACGACGCCCATGTCGCGGGCCGCCTTCCAGAAGAACCGTGTGTAGAGCAGGTGCATCACCGCGTGCTCGGTGCCGCCTGTGTATTGGTCCACCGGCAGCCACTGGCGCGCCAGTGCGGGGGACACCGGGCGTTCCGTGCCATGAGGGTCGCAGTAGCGCATCTGGTACCAGCTGGAGCACATGAACGTGTCCATCGTGTCCGTCTCGCGCCGTGCAGGCTTGCCGTCGATGGGGCAGGGGACGTTTACCCATTCCTCAATCTGCGTTAGCGGCGACTGGCCGGTGGGCTCGAACTTCACGTTCTCTGGCAGCACCACGGGCAGCTGTTCCTCCGGCACAGGCACAATGCCGTGCTCCTCGCAGTGAATCATCGGGATCGGCGCCCCCCAATAGCGCTGCCGCGAGATGAGCCAGTCCCGCAGCCGGTAATTCACCGTCCCGTGTCCGAGCCCTTCGCGCTCGGCGTAGGCGATGACCGCCTGCTTGGCCTGCGCGAATGGCGTCCCGTCGAACGGCCCGGAGTTGACCATCACCTCGCCGTCTACGAATGCCGCTTCGAGCGGCTGCGCGATGTCAATCCCTTCACGGGTGAACACGGGAGCCACTTCGAGGCCGTACTTCCTGGCGAAGGCGAAGTCGCGCTCGTCGTGCGCGGGGACTGCCATCACCGCGCCCGTGCCATACGTCACCAATACGTAATCAGCGATCCAGATGGGAATTCGCCTCCCGCTGAAGGGGTTGACCGCGTACGCCCCGGTGAAAACGCCCGTCTTCTCCTTCTCGGCGGAAAGGCGCTCGATCTCCGACTGGCGGCTCGTCGCCTGGACGTAGCCGTCAACTGCTGACCGCTGCTCCGGAGTGGTGATGCGGTCGACCAGCCGGTGCTCGGGCGCCAGCACCATGAAGGTCGCCCCGAACACCGTGTCGGGCCGGGTCGTGAAGACGCGCAGGGGCTCCTCGATGCCCGGCACGTCCACTCTGAAGTCGAGCATCGCCCCTTCCGAGCGGCCAACCCAGTTCGTTTGCATTGTGCGAACCCGCTCGGGCCAGTCGAGCCCGTCAAAACGCAGCAGCTCGTCGGCGTAGGCGGTGATGCGGAAGAACCACTGGGTCAGAAAGCGCCGCACGACCACATCGTCTGAACGCTCGCAGCGGCCATCGAGGACCTGCTCGTTCGCCAGGACCGTGTGGCAGCCAGGGCACCAGTTGGCTGCCGCTTCGGCCCGGTAGGCGAGACCCTTCCGGTAGAGCTGCAAGAACCACCACTGCGACCAATGGTAGTAATCCGGGTCGCAGGTGATGACCTCACGCTCCCAGTCAAAGCCGCCACCCATTTGCCGCAACTGGCCGCGCATCCTGTCGATGTTTGCGTATGTCCACTTCTTCGGATCGATGCCGCGCTTAATGGCGGCGTTTTCGGCAGGCAGCCCGAAGGCGTCGAAGCCAATCGGGAACATCACGTTGTAGCCCAGCATGCGGCGATAGCGGGCCGCGGTGTCGCTCGGAGCCATTGCGTACCAGTGGCCCGTGTGCAGGTCACCCGAGGTATAGGGGAACATCGTCAGCGCGTACCACTTCGGCCGCGGGTCGTCGTTGGGGGCATGGTATAAGTGGTCAGCCTCCCAGCGGGCCTGCCACTTGCCTTCAATGGCACGGAAGTCATATCGATCGGTCACGATCGCTCTCCTCATTCGCATGGAGTAAATGGGGGATGGCGGGTGAGCAGACCCGCCCGGGCAACGCAGCGCCCCGCCGGCTACTCGCCGCGGGGCGGGGTAAGGATGAGCGCGAGCGCGGGCCGCGGTGCGCCCCTCATTGGGGCGGGCGTCTGTCGGCCGTAAGTGTGGCTTCCGGTCATCTGTGCGCGTCTCATCGCGGGCCTTCCGTGCCCGTCAGTGTGTTGCATCGTAGCGAATCGGCCCCCGATAGTCACTCTTTCGCGGGATGCGGCCGGAAGTGAGCTACCCCTTCGGCGCGCGCTCCAACACCTCGTCAACCAGGCCATAATCCTTCGCCGCGACCGGGTCGAGCCAGAAGTCACGGTCCGTGTCCTGCTCGATTCGCTCCATCGGCTGACCGGTGCACTCGGCGATGATGTTGCGGATGATCTTCTGCAGCCGGAGCGTCTCGCGCGCCTGGATCTCGATGTCCCGGGCCTGCCCCTGGGTGCCGCCCAGCACCTGGTGGAGGTGCACCGTGGCATTGGGGAGAACGAACCGCTTCCCCTTCGCCCCGGCGGTCAACAGCACCGTGCCCATGCTCGCCGCCAGGCCGATGCAAACGGTCGAGACCTTCGGCCGGATCAGGCGCATCGTGTCGTAAATGGCCAGCCCCGCCGTCACGCTCCCGCCAGGGGAGTTGATGTACATCATAATGTCCTTCTCGTCGTCCTCGCGCGCGAGGTAGAGAAGCTGGGCGATGATGACATTCGCCACCATGGCGTCGATCGGCGTCCCCAGGAAGACAATGCGCTCCTTGAGCAGCAGCGAGTAGATGTCGTAGGCGCGTTCACGCCGGCCATCAGACTCGATGACGAAGGGCATGATGTCGTAGATGCGGTCGATGCTCATGGCTCCAGCTCCAGCAGTTCCTGAGACTCAGTGTGGGGTCTTGGCGCTCCAATCGCAAAGCAGCCCGCGGGCTCACGGCCGGCGCCAGCGTTGTTGCGCCCAAGTGCCGCATGATAGCCTGCCTTTCGGGGCCAGTGCACCGTGCGCCAACCCGTCCGCCCCACGGGAAGCCACAGCTTCCCGGATTGGAGAGACCCATGCGCCGAGTCCTCGACGGCGATGCCGTCACACTACACCTTGTCGCCCGTGTTGCCGGGACCGGGGAGCTTCTCGATTCTACTAGGGCGGTGAACGAGCCCCTCTCGTTTGTCGTCGGCGATCGCGCCGTCATCCAGGGCCTCGAAGACGCCGTCACGGGAATGTCCGTGGGCGAAACGCGAACCGTTGATGTTCCGCCCGAGCGCGCCTTTGGCCTGCGCGACGAGCGCCGCGTGACCGAGATAGAGCGCGACCGTGTTCCTCCGGAAGCCGAGGTCGGCGACATCCTCCGCGTGGGAGACGCACCGATGGCTGTCGTTGAAATCACCGGCTCGTTCGTTGTGGTCGATGGCAACCACCCGCTGGCCGGGAAGTCCCTCACCCTGGAAGTCGAGCTGATCGACATCGCTGGCCCCGCATAGACCCCGGCTTGCACGCTGCGGGGCGCGCCCCTTTGTTTGACATGCGTTCATGAATCGCCCAACAATCCGATGCCGGATTTGGCAGGAGGAACGTTGGTGAAAGCCGCTGTCATGTACGGGGTGGGCCAACCCCTTGTTATCGAAGATGTCGAAGTAGACGAGCCCCGGGCCGGAGAGGTCCTCATCAAGACCAGCGCCAGCGGCGTTTGTCATTCAGACCTCCACTTTATGGAGGGCTCATACCCGACAGCCGTGCCCATCGTGCTCGGCCACGAGTCGGCCGGCGTCGTCGAGAAGGTTGGGCCGGGCGTGACCCGTGTCCAGCCGGGCGACCGTGTCGTCATCGCCTTTGTTACCTCGTGCGGGAACTGCGACTTCTGCGTCACAGGCAAGCCGTTCCTCTGCTCTGGCAGTGCGAAGCTCGGGCGCGGCGACCGCCTCAAGCTGAACGGCAACCCCATCCCCCAGTTTGCCAACATGTCGGCCTTCGCCGAGCACCAGC
This sequence comes from uncultured Anaerolineaceae bacterium, assembly GCA_964475735.1. Lineage (GTDB taxonomy): Bacteria > Chloroflexota > Dehalococcoidia > Tepidiformales > Tepidiformaceae > UCB2. The sequence continues at coordinate 10,517 of CAYYYI010000049.1, read as the reverse complement.
TCGTCAGCGAGAACGCCTGCGTTCACGTCCCCGACGGCGTTCCAATGGAAGCGGCCGCCCTTGTCGGCTGCAGCGTGATGACGGGCGTCGGCGCTGTGTCGAACACGGCGAAGGTGCCGGTTGGCTCCACCGTGGCCGTCATCGGGTGCGGCGGCGTGGGCCTCAACGTCATCCAGGGCGCCGCGCTCGCCGGGGCGGCTCGCATCATCGCGATCGACGTTTTCGAGAACAAGCTGGCCGCCGCCAGGCAGTTCGGCGCCACCGATGTCATCGACGCTTCCCAGGACGACCCTGTGGGTAAGGTCCTCGGCATGACTGGCGGCGGCGTCGACTTCGCCTTCGAAGCCATCGGCCTCGCCAAGACTGCCGAGCAGTGCTTTAACATGACGAAGGCCGGCGGCCGCGCCGTCGTCGTCGGCATGATCCCGGTGACGCAAATGGTCTCACTTCCGGGCGCAATGTTCCTGCGCGAAAAGGGCATCATCGGCAGCTTCTACGGCTCCACCCGCCAAACCCACGACATGCCCTGGCTCATGGAGCTCTATCGCCAGAAGCGGCTCAAGATCGACGAACTGATCACGCGCCGCTACAAGCTCGGCGAAATCAACGAAGCCTACGACGCCCTCAAAAAGGGTGAAGTCAACCGGAGCGTGCTCCTCTTCGACTGAGACCGGGCTCCGGCCGGCAGCCAATGCAGGTGAGGGCGCCCAAAGGGGCGCCCTCGTTGCTCCTGTGCCTTCGGCGCCCTCGCCTGCTGGCCATTCGCCGCCGGTCGCGTAGAATCACGGCTCGTGACGAAGCTGCCGCTCGAAGGAATCCGGGTCTGCGACCTCACTTGGATCATCGCCGGCCCCACTGCTACCCGCTTCCTCGCCGACTTCGGCGCCGAGGTCATCCGCGTTGAGCACGGCCAGGCGGTCGACGCTATCCGCGTGGGGCGGCCCATCGTTGGCGATGCCCCAACGCTCAACAACTCCGGGTTCTTCAACTACTTCAACCGCAACAAGAAGAGCATCCTGCTCAACGTCCGGCACCCCGACGGCATGGAGATCCTGAAGCGGCTCATCGCCGCCAGCGACATCGTCGTGGAGAACTTCTCGAGCGGGGTTATGGCCTCGTGGGGCCTCGACTACCCCCAACTCCGTGAGATCAAAGAAGACATAATCTACTGCTCCCTCTCGGGCTTCGGCCACAGCGGCCGCGACCGCGACTTCGTCACCTGGGGCCCGACCGCGCAGGCTCTGTGCGGGCTCACCTTCATGTCGGGTCTGCCCGGGAAGCCGCCAGCCGGATGGGGCTACAGCTACATGGACCACACGGCCGGGTACTATGCCGCCGCCGGCATCATGATGGCCCTGCACCACCGCAACCGGACCGGCGAAGGGCAGCACATCGATCTCTCGCAGGTCGAAGCGGGCATCGTCCTCACGGGCCCGGCTGTCCTCGACCGGACCGTCAACGGGCGCTCCTGGCGCCGTGACGGCATGCCGCCCGGCAACCGTGCCTGGGAGCCCGCCGTGGCCCCCCACAACACCTACGCCTGCGCCGGTGACGACCGCTGGATCGCCATCGCCGTCATGAGCGACGTTGAGTGGCAGGCGATGGCGCGCGCGATGGACGACCCCGAATGGGCGCTCGACCCCCGGTTCGCCACCAATGCGGGCCGCCTTGCCCACCAGGATGAGCTCGACGCGCGCATCGAGGCCTGGACCAGCGAGTTCGAGGACTACGAGGCGATGCAGCTCTTGCGGGCCGCGGGCGTCCGCGCCGGGGTCTGCCAGGCCCCAAGCGACCGCGCCACGCGCGACCCCCAGCTCGCCGTGCGCGACTGGTGGCACACCCTGCCACATGCCGAGATGGGCGACGCCGAATTCGATGGCGTGGTGCCGAAGCTCTCCTCCACACCCGGGACTCTTCGTGCGGCTTCGCCGCTCATCGGCGAGCACACTCATGCGGTTATGGCCGATGTCCTGGGGATGTCAGCAGACGAGGTCGCCGAATATGAGGCCCTGGGGGTGTTCATGTGAGCGGCCCCCTCGCCGGCATCCGCGTGCTCGAGTTCTGCGACGAGCTCGGCCAGCTCACGGGGAAGCTCCTGGCCGACATGGGCGCCGACGTGATCAAGGTCGAGCCCCCGGGAGGGTCTTCGGCGCGCGCCATTGGGCCGTTCGTGAAGGACATCCCCGGCCCCGACCGGTCGCTCAACTTCTGGTACCACAACACGAACAAGCGCTCGGTCGTGCTCGACCTTGCCAGCAACCACGGACGCGAGGCCTTCCGCAAGCTGGCCGCCACGTCGGACATCGTCATCGAATCGCAGGAGCCCGGGTACCTGCCCGGGCTTGGGCTGGGCTACGAAGCGCTCGCGCAGGATCGCCCGGAGCTCATTATGTGCTCCATCACGCCGTTCGGGCAGGATGGGCCGTGGGCGAACTGGAAGTCTTCCGACCTTGTGGGCCTGGCGCTTGGCGGTCCCATGCGCATGAACGGATACGACCCCGAGGACGCTCCCGGAGCTCCTCCGATACGCGGGCACGGCGACCAGGGTTACAACACCGCGTGCCACTTTGCCGCCATGGGCATAATGGCCGCCCTGCTCTATCGCGATGCCACCGGCGAAGGCCAGTACATCGACTGCGCGATGCACGAGGCGCTCAGCTGCACCGTCGAAGTGGGAATGCCCTACTGGTTCTACAGGCGCCTCGATGTCATCCGGCAGACCGGCCGTCACGCCGCCCACCGCCGCACCGAGCCGTGGCTCTTCCGCGCGAAGGATGGGCGCGACATCCTCTGTTTCGGCGTCGGCCGCGACAACGCCAGCTGGGCAAAGATCAAGAAGTGGTACCAGTCCGAAGGCTTCGGACAACACTTTGAAGAGTCACGCTTCGACGATCCAAAGAACCGCCAGCCCGGCCGGGGCAACCGCGAGGCCGAGGAGATCATGGCCGAGACCGCTCGCTTCATCGCCGCCAACGACGCGGAGTACATCTACCGCGGTGGCCAGGAGCGCGACCAGGCCTGGGGCGTCGTGCGCTCGCCCGATGAAACGCTCGATGACCCCCACTTCTGGGACCGCGGCTTCTTCGTCAGCACCACGGGCGAAGGTGCAGAAGGAGGGGCGGCGATGCCGGGCGCGCCCTATATCTTCAGCGCCACTCCATGGGAGCTCCGCCGCCCCGCTCCGCGGCTTGGTGAGCACACGGCAGAGGTGCTCGCGGGTCTTGCGTAGCGCGCGGCCTACAGCGGCCGCTGCGAGGAGATCAGGGTGACAGTTCCGTCAATCATCGCATTGGAAGTGTGAATGTTGAGCCTCGTGGCGCCCCGCCGAACGCCGTGGGATGTATCCTATTGCGGCGCTGCCCTGGCGGCCGAGCCCGGGAGCGATCAAACACGCAATCAGAACGGCGGAGTCCGGGGGGAATCTGGCCATGACATCAGCGGTCCGTTATCCGGCGAACGCATCGATCTACGAAGCACTTCGCAACCGGCCGGGTGCGCTCTCCCGGCTCGAAGAAGCTGGCCTTTCGCGCGAGCATCTTGAGTACCGGATCGGTGACGCCGCCCGCATGCTGGGCGTCCCCGCCGAGCGGCTCACCGAGGTCCTGCTCCGCGACACCAGCTCCGTTCACTGACCGGCTGACACCTTCGCCGCGCAGGCGCTCTAGGGGATCTTGATCTTCTGCCCAACCTGCAGGTTTTGGCACTCCGCGTCGAGGTTGTTGAGCGCTATCAGCTGCATCAGGTCAACCCCATAGCTCCTGGCGATCGCATCGCATGTGTCTCCCGACTCGACCGTGTACTCCTTCCCGCTCGGTTTGGGAGTTGGGGTACCTGCGGCACCGCCTCCCGCTGTTCCGCCAGTCGCCGTCCCGGGGATCTTGAGCACGTCACCCGGAACGAGGTTTGTGCAGTTCTGGTCGATCCTGCGGTTGGCCTTCAGCAGGTCCGCGAGCGCCACGCCGAATTCGGCGGCGATGTCGCTGCAGGTATCACCGGACTTCACGGTGTAGCTCGTCGCACCCGAGACCGGCGTCGTACCTCCCGTCACCGGCGCCTCGCCGCCGTCCGGGGCGATGATCACATCGTTCCGGATCTGATAGGTGAGCGTTTCGCCGATGGGCGTAGAGCTCGGCACCTTCGCCGGGTCGGTCACGCGCTGACCATCCCCGCCGTCGATGCCGCCAGAATCGCCGCCGCAGGCTGCCGCCCCCATGAGGACGGCCGCCAGGGCTCCCAGGATGAATGCCCGTGCCCGGTTCGTCACGCTGGCCATGCTAGGCGCGCTCCTATCGTGGGGCAACCTGCGCAAGCAGGTCCTTGATGGTTGCGAAGGCCAGGTCTCCGACCCGCTCAATCTCGGCCGGGTCGATGTCGGCCAGTACATCTCCTGGTGAGTGGAGGGTCGCGAAGTCGCCCGCCGTGAAGAACACCACCGCGACGCCCGCGTCGCGGAACACCTGGTGGTCGCTGCCGAAGTTCGACGGCAACTCCGCGGCGAGCGCGGGAATCCCAAGCTGCGCCGCCAGCGCGACCGCGCGCGCGACTGGCTCGGGCGACCCAATCACGGCAACGCCGCTGCCGATACCCGCCACGTCGAGGTTGACCATGAACCCGGGGAGGGCGCCGTCTGCACGCAGCCGCTCCACAAGGGCGCCGCTGCCGTAGAGGCCCGACTCCTCGGCGCCGAACGTGGCGAAACAGAGCCCGGCATCGAGGCCATCCGCGGCGAAGGCGCGTGCGAGTTCGAGAACCGTCGCTGTTCCGCTTGCGTTGTCGTTGGCTCCGGGCGTGGATGCCACCGAGTCGTGATGGCCACCCACGAGGATCGCGCAAGATGCCCCGGCCGACGGACGCGCGATCACGTTTGCGGAATCGGTCTTGCCGGTCACGGGTGTCTCAATCGAAACCACCGAGCCCTTCTGCGCGGCTGCCCGTAGCTCCGCTGCGGCCGTATCGGCTACGCCCACCACCGGGAAGATCGCTGGCGTGCGCAGGGTGCCGCTGAAGATCCCTTCCTTGTTGTTCACGATGATGAGCCCGGCTGCGCCCGCCGCCCGGACGTTCTCGTACTTGTCGGCGAACTGGAGCGAGCCCCGGTCGGCGATGGCGATCGCCCCGGCCAGCGAACGGCCCGCGATGCCGGCTGCGTCGGCAAGCCCCACGTAGACGGCCCGTCCCGTCGCGGTCCCGCCTTTGCTCCCCCCCAGTGCAAGGGCTTCAATCTCCGTGGGCCCGCTGAGGACCGTAGCCGGCTGGAAGCGGTCGCCTTCGAAGGCAAAAGGCATTACCTCCACCGCGTAACCGGAGGACTCGAACTGCTCCTGCACGTACGCGATTGCGGCGTCTTCTCCCGCAGTGCCCGAGACCCGGGGCCCGATCCCGTTGGCAAGTTGTGCGAGGTGGGCCATGGTGCGTGCGCCGTCGTGTTCGGCCGGGCCGGTGGCTACCCGCGTGTTTGGCGTGGGTGTCGCATTGGCTTCCGGCGATGGCGATGCCGGCGAAGCGGTGATTGCGGGTGTTTGTGGGTCGTCAACGGTCGGCGAAGCCGGGGGGATGGCGGCCGGATCAACGCACGCTGCCCCAACAGCGGCAGCGAGAGCGATCGCGGCGAGCAGGGTCCTCAGCACAACGGGCATCGTCCCCGAGAGTACGCGGCGGGCACGTTAAGTGCCCGGAAATGGCTACCGGCGAAAGAGCCTGCGGATCCGATCCATTAGGCCCGGGCTCGACGGCTCGTACTCGATGTAGCGGTCGCGCCAGTAGACGCCCTTTGGCGAAGCGGCCGCCTCTGGCTTCTCCCGGAAAAACGACGAAAGGAAGGCGCCCAGGAAGAGGACTACGCCGGCCATGGAAACCCAGATGAGCGGCCCCCACGCGTTCGAGAGAACCAGCCCTCCGACAACCATGCCTGCCCCCGCGAACATGAGTGAGGGCGGGTTGATTCGCTGCAACGTCTGCAGCGGCGAAGGGCGGGGCGCCCGGGCCGGCTTGCGTCTCCGCCGCGAAAGTATGGAGACCGGCTTCCGCTCATCACCCGGCGGAAGCTCGTTTTCGAGCCTGGCCAGGATCTCTTCAATTTCGCGTTCGACCTTGTCTGCCATCACTGCAACCCCGTCTCACGTTAGGCCATCAGCGCTTGCGCCGTCGATCTCCTCCACGGCGCGTTGCCACTTACTTTACTCCTTCGATGGGTGAGTGGTTCACCGGCCGGCGTCTGGCGCCCTGGCTCGTTGCCATTTCACAGAACGTGGCAGCCATCGGCCCCGTGGCTGTTCTCGAAGCCCGGGGTGGCTGCCGCTGCGCGAACGGGTGTGGCGTGTTCGTCAGGCGGCGATGTCGAGGCTCATCCAACGCTGCAGGCGGCCAATGGCCTGGGCGTGGAGTTGGCCGGCGCGGCCCGCGGACACCTTCAGGATCTCGGCGATGTCCTTGAAAGCCACGCCCTTCTCGTAGTGAAGGCTGACCACCAGGAGTTCGCGCGGGGGCAGGTTCTTCACTGCCTTTGCCAGCGCCTCAACAAGCTCGCGCTTCTCGATAGCTTCCGTGATGTCGTCGGCGCCGGGGTCGGCGATGGCCTGCGAGGACTGCATGTTGTCGTCGCTGTCCGCCGAGTCGAGGGGCTCGTCGAGGGATACTGTGGAGATGGAGGCCACCTGTACGGCTTCGTCGTACTGGGCCCGGGTGAGGCCCGAGGCATCCTGCACTTCGGTGGCGGTTGGGGTGCGGCCGAGCGAGAACATGAGGGCGCTGCGAGTCTGCTCGATGTGCTTCGAGCGCTGGCGCAGGCTGCGCGGAAGGCCATCGACAGAGCGAACCGCATCGATGATGGCGCCGCGGATGCGGCTGACTGCATACGCTTCGAACTTGAAGCCCAGCGCGGGGTCGTAGCGATCGATTGCCTGGATGAGGCCGATGTTGCCGTGGGCGATCATGTCTTCGGTATCGATGGGCCCGATTGAGCCCCTCATCGCCATGCGGCGGACCACGTATTTCACGAGCGGCATGTACTGCTTGATGGCGGCTTCCCGGTCGTGCCAGGTGGAGGTTGCGTTGGTGGCGATTGCTTCGTTCTTCAACTTCGGACTCCCTCGTCGCGCTCGGCTTTCCTGGTTTCAAGCTTCTGCCGAAGCGAATCGGAGCCACAGGCGGAGTTCGCCGCCTTCCGGCAGTGGGAAAGCACCCCGCGGCGCCGCGCCTTGCCCTCGCAGCGCGGGTGGAGAATCCTTCGCCACGAACGGGGGATTTCCCCCGGTGCCGGTGGACAAAAGGTGGACGCTGAACCTGAAAAGGGGAGGCCGGCAATGTTCCCGGCCTCAGGCGGCGAGGCTCTCCGGGCCAATGTCGCTGGCGAGGGTGACGCGGTTGCGGCCACCGTTCTTGGAGCGATAAAGGGCGCGGTCGGCTGCCTCGATAACCGCTTCGATCGCGTCGCCATCGCCCGGGTGGGCGGCAACACCGATGGACACGGTCAGGCTGGCGAGTGGCTGCCCGCCCGGTCCGGCGATTGGGGCCAGCTCGACCTTCTCCCGGATGCGCTCGGCGAGGCGGGCGCCGGTTTCGCCATCTACGTTCGCGAAGACTACAAGGAACTCTTCGCCGCCGTAGCGGTAAATGCGGTCCTCAGCGCGGACCGCAGCCGCCAGGGTGCGGCCAAGGACGCGCAGACCGGCGTCGCCAGCGGCGTGCCCGAAGGTGTCGTTGTAGGCCTTGAAGTGGTCGGCGTCGACCATGGCGACGGCGTAGCGGTCGCCGGGCGGCAGCATGGCGAAGTGGCCCTCGATGTCGCGCTCGAGCTGACCGCGGTTGGGGAGCCCCGTGAGAGCATCGGTACGTGCGCGCATGTCGTTCGCCTCGAAGGCTTCGGCGGCGACGATGGCGTTGGCCACCTGGGGCGCCATCATCTCCAGGAAGTGCTCGTCGTCCGCGCTGAAGCGCCCGCGCAAGGCGGACCAGCAGGCAAGGGTCCCAACGACGCGCGCGCCCATGACCAACGGAAGTACGAGGCAGGATTCGATCCCCGGGATGCGCTCTCCATCGGAAATCGCTTCGCCGGCGCCCTGCTCCATGCGGATGATGCGGCCGCGCCTGGCGGCTATGCCAACGCACCCGCTGCCCAGGCTGATGGTGTTCGGCTCGAATTCGGGCCCTGCGCTCCACGAGCCCGCGAGGACCAGCTCCCCATCGCGGAGAAGCCGGAGCCCAACCGAATCGGCCGGGACAATCTTCCGCACCTGGGCGATGGTGGTGTCGATCACATGCCGCAGGCTGATTGAATCGGTGACCTCGGTCATGATGTGGTAGAGGGCGTAGAACTGCTCGTTGCGGCGCTGGACAGCCTCGCTGATGGCGGTCGCCCGGGCGTGTTCGGCGACGGCCCAATCGAGGGCGCGGCGCTGGCGCCGATGGAGGGCCCACGTAGTGGTGAGGACGGTGGTGGAGGAGATCACGGTGGCGACCACAAGGGCCACCCAGACAATGCTCCACCAGCGCACAATTTGGGCGCGCTGCTGAGCGGCCACGGCGGTGCGAACCTC
>CAYYYI010000049.1:0-1883 GCA_964475735.1 uncultured Anaerolineaceae bacterium | reverse complement strand
GGCTGCACGGCCGCCCGGTCTCCGAGCTCCGCCAGGAGAGCGCCTTCGTAGCGGAACCAGCTCCCCCCGGCATCGATCTCATGGCTGAGTTTGAGGGCAATCTCAGCAGCTTCGGAGTTGGTGTCAGCCTTGCTGGAAAGGCGAGACATCCTGCCGGTGACCCCGGAGAGGGCGCCAATCATGAACGCGCCGGCGATCAGCACGACCACGGCCTGGAGAGCCATTGGGCGCCGGAGGACAGCGCCGAGCAGGGGAATGCTCATGGCGCCACCTCCAGGGAAGCGTGCATCCCCATGGACATGTTCGAAGCGGCCTTGCCGCGCTCCATGGCGGCCGCGAGGGAGGCGATCTCGTAGCGGCCGGGGAAGAGGGTGATCTCGACACCGCGCTCTTCGCCCGGGTCGAGGTGGTAGTGGACGATTGGCATCCCGTAGCGATCGCCGTCGCGCCGGACGAGAACGAAGTCGTGGTGCTCTGTGCCGGTGTTGGTGACGACGAAGGCCGTGCGCCCCTGTTCAACCCGGCCGGCGTGCAGGGTGAGGGACACTTCGTTGACCGAGACGGCGATCGCGCCGGGCGGGGCGTGCTCTGCGAGGAATTCGCGTGGGCTGGGGTCAGGCGCAGTTCTCGGGTTGCAGCCCGCGCCCAATAAGGCGAGCGCGAGCGCGGCGCCCGGCGCAAGGATCCGCAGATTGTCGAAGAACCGTTTCATGACCATAGCCTCCCGGGCGCCGCGCCGCGCCAATGTGCGGGAGCGCCACTCTCAGGGGCGACCAACAGGGACGCCGCTAAAGGGTAGAAATCGTGACTGTGGTCACGCGGGGACGGGGCCGGCCAGGCGGCAGGCCCGGGGAGCGGCTCTACTTGCCTGCGATGCGGCCCTCTGCCGCGAGGGCGAGGAACGCCTCGGCGACGCTGGGGTCGAAGGCCTTGCCGCTCAGCGAGCGAATCTCGGCGAGCGATTCGCCGAGCGTCCAGGCGTGCTTGTAGGGGCGCTCGTGGGTGAGCGCGTCGTACACGTCGGCAACGGCGACGATGCGCCCGCAGAGGGGGATCTCTTCGCCCTTGAGGCCCATGTAGCCGCCTCCGTCCCAGCGCTCGTGATGCGTGAGGGCTATCTGCTCCGCAAGCTGGAGGACCGGGGCGCTGCTGCCCGAGAGGATGCTCGCGCCCACTTCGGTGTGGCGCTTCATCAGATCGAACTCCTCCGGTGTGAGCTTGCCCGGTTTGAGAAGGACGCTATCGGGCACGCCCAGCTTGCCCACGTCGTGGAGGGGTGCGGCCCAGCGGTAGAGTTCAACCGTGTCGCCCGGCACGCCAAGCTCGGCAGCGAGTTGCGCCGCCATCTCGCCCACGCGGCGGGCGTGCTTGCCCGTCGCGTCGTCGCGGAAGTCCGATGCGACGGCGAGGCGTTCCAGGATCTCGAGGCGGGCGCTTTCCAGCTCCGCGGTCCGGTCGCGGACGCGCTGCTCAAGCGTGCGCGCATGCGCGGCCAGCTCCAGTTGCAGCAGGCGCGTCTCCAGCAAGTTGCGAATGCGGAGGATGACCTCCGTGCTGTCGAGCGGCTTGGCGAGGAAGTCCTTCGCGCCCAGCGCCAGGGCGCGCTCTTTCGCCTCGCGGGTGATGTCGGCCGTGAGGACGAGCACGGGCAGGTATTCGCCGGGCGGGACCACGGCCGTCATCTGTTCGAGCACCGCATAGCCGTCGGGGTCGGGCATGTGCAGGTCGAGCAGCACGAGGTCGGGCGCGTAGCGCACAATGGTCTCGATTGCCTTCGTGGAATCGGCCAGGCAGTGGAGGTTGGAATACCCCACGCGCCGCAGCAGGGCATCGAGCACCCGCAGATTCGGCTCCTGGTCGTCGAGAATCAGGATGCGGGCGTC
>CAYYYI010000048.1:0-17214 GCA_964475735.1 uncultured Anaerolineaceae bacterium | reverse complement strand
AAAGGGGCCGGGTTTTGCACCCGGCCCCTGGCGTAGCTAAGACCGAAGACAGTCTTAGGAGGAGGTCACCTCCAGCGCCAAGATGCTCCGGCCGTAACTACGACTGTGATCGTCCATGCGCATCACCTCCTTCCTTGAGCGTGAACGTAGCAAACCGGGGGGACGAACGTCAAGAAGTAACAGACCGCCGGGCCGCAATTGGGATTGACGGGATCTGGCCCCGCTGATACGTTCGCCGGGTTGAGGGGACCGGACCTGCGCTCTGTCGAGGGGCGCCCGGATGGCCGGTTCTCGCATGGTCGTGGCGGTACAGCGGGGGTACCGGCGCTCAGAGGATGGAGGCCGGCATGAACCACAACTGGCCGGTGGCATCATTCATCCGCCCCCTGGCGGAGCGCCCTGCTAGCGCGAGGTAAGGCCGCTTGTACGTCTTGCGGACCCACCATGGTCCACACGTCCCACACTCGCTCGTCCCGTTGCTCCTCGGCATCCTGGCCGTTGTGGGCACGGTCCTTGCGTGGGCAGCCTTCAACGCCCGGCCCCTTTCCACAGACTCCCGCATTGCCGTCTACGAGCCGGTGGACCCCGCGCAGGTTCGCGCGGTTGCCTACTCCGTTCCCGGCGCTGGTGTCGACAACATCTACGTCCGTTCCGTCGAGCCCGGCTCGGAGCCAACACTCCACGCCGCCTTCCCCTACGTCTATGGTCTCCACGCCCGCGGGTCAGCCTCCCCGCGGGCCGACCTGCTGGCCGTGCTCTCCGTCTCCAGCGATCCCACGTTCGCACGTATGACTCTGCTCGACATCGCCAATCACAGTTCGCGCGCCGTTGATGCTGAGTTCGACTACCTCTCCGCGCTCGCCTGGAGCCATGACGGCTGGCGCGTCGCCGCCGTGCGTTCTGGCCCGGCCGACGACACCGGGCGCGTGGCTGCAAGCGTCGTTGAGGTCGACGCGCGCACTGGCGCCGCCACTGTTGTCGCCAGCTTCGGCGGAGTGCTCGAAGCGGCTCCCGTTGGCTACAGTCCTGGCGGCGAACGGCTCTTTGTTGTCACCATCAACCAGTCCGGCTCGACCCTCTGGGTGGTGCGAAACGGCCGCAGCGAGAAGATGGGCGTCCTCAGCGCGGGGCGAACGCGTGACTGGGTCTTGAGCCCCGACGGCGCCCGTCTCGCCTACGTTGATGTCCGCCCGGATGGTGATCGCACCTACAGCGGCCGCACGATGCTGCTGGCCACAGGCGCCATCAGCGAGCAGGCGTCCGTCGGCGACCAGATCGGCGCGGTGTGGACGCCGGGCTCAGAGGTCCCGGATTTCGGCGGCCCCGGGGGGTCGGTTCGCCTGACCGAATCTGAAGGTGAGGAACAGTACGTGATCCCTGTCCGATGGTCCCCCGATGGGACCGTGCTCGCGGCCCGCGTGCTCTCCGGCGCCAGCAATGGTGGAAGGGCAGCCCCGGGCGAAACCCTCGAACTGGCAACGGTTGAGAGCCGCCTGTTCCTGGCAGACACGCCGGGCTCATGGGTGTTTGGGTTTGTGATCGATGCAGATTAGCCACGAACGCCGCCCGTTCGGGGCGAAACAGACCAGCGCCCGGGGACGCGCCTCCCGCGCCCTGGTCGTCCTCACCGTCCTTGCGGCCTTCGTGGCCGTGATGCCCATCGTGGCGGCCATTGTCCGCCCCGGTGGGGGCCCGGCGGTTGCCCGCACAGCCTTCGCCTCTGCCCCGGCGGGCGAATACGTAGTCGCGGCAAACTCCGGAGAGGGGGCGGACGTTATCTTCGTCGCGCCTGCCACGAATCCGGACGCCGCGATCGAAATCGCCACGATCCCTCACCTCCGCGGCTACTTCGCCCGCGGGGCGGTTTCGCCCGAGGGCCGGCGGCTCGCGTTGGTCGTGGCTGATGGCGGGACCCCCGCGAACCCCGTGGCCGCGCTCTATGTCCTCAACCTTGAGACCGCCGCGCTCACCCGCCTGGCCGCGACTGTCGACTACCTGCAGACCCCTGTTTGGGCGCCGGATGGCCAATCCGTGTACTTCACCCGCACGGCCACAAGCGGCAGCCCCCTGGCGCAGGCGCTGGTCTTCCGCACCGGTGTTGATGACACCGTCGAGAGCGAGGTCCTCCGGTTCGACGCGGCGCTTGGCGTCTATCCAGTCGCGTTCGACCCGGCGGGGAAGCTCGTCTCGGTCGTCATTGACGGCCGTGGTTCCATCGCCTACCGCGATGGCGTCGAAGCCGCCCGCCTGAGCGCGCAGATTACCCGCGACTGGGCACTGAGCCCAGACGGCGCCCTGCTTGCCTTCATCGAAGCGGATGCCTCCGCCGGGCTTCGCTACCAGGCGAAGGTGATCTCGCTCGAGGGCGCCGCCGGGGGCGACGTTGCGGCCCAGTCCGCCAGCGCCGAAGGACAGCAGCTCGGGGCCTCGTGGAAGCCCGGCGCGGCTGCGCCGACATTCGGCGCCGAGCCCTTGGCTGCTGGTTCCGATGGCGCCGCCCTGGCGCAGGCCGCCTCTTCAGGATTCGACGTGCCGCTCGCCTACTCGGCGGCAGGCGACTACCTGGCCGTGCAGCGCTGGACTGGCTCGGGCTTCGCCAGCCCGGGCCACGTCACCCTCGAGGTTGTCTCAGAGGACGGCGGCCGGACCCCCCTGGGGGCGTTCACGAGGTTCTTCGGATGGGCCGCACGCTGACCCGTTTCGCGCTGCTCGCTGGATTGCTGGTGGCAGCCGCCTTCTACGGCGCCAGCCTCCCCGGCCTGGAGGCTCGCGCCTGCGGCGACGCTGGCCCATTCGACTTCGACACCTATGAGATCGAACAGTACGTTGCCCGCTACAACGCCGCGATAGACCTGGCGGTGGCCGGCACGGCCGTCCCATCCGTCTTCTCCGTTGCGGGTGAGCAGGTCGACGTCACCTACCAGGGACTTCTCACCGGTCCTCGCGCCGAGCGCACGACGACCGCGGACAAGTCGCTGCGGATCCCGCCTTCCATCTACAAGTCAATCGTTTGGGTCGAGTCGAACTGGTCGAACGGTTCGGGCTCGGTGCCGTGGGGTGGGGTCGGTCCGGCCCTGCGCTCCTTCGACTGCGGCTACGGCCTTGGCCAGGTCACCACGGGCATGGCAAACGGCACGGGCAACGCCACGGCGAAGCAGGCCGTTGTTGGAACGCACTTCCTCTTCAACATCGCGGAGGGCGTGCGCATCCTTGCCGGCAAGTGGAACGGCGCCCCGAAGTCCCGCCCCATCGCCGGGAATGGCGATCCGGCGGCCATCGAGGACTGGTACTACGCCGTCTGGAGCTACAACGGCTTCGCCTTCAGCAACCACCCGCTCAACCCCGGCCGCGACCCCCTCCGAGGCGGTGGCGAAGCGAGCCCCATCTATCACTGCTATGACTCCTCGGCGCCCGGCTACCAGACGAACAGCGCCGGCGGGCTGATGTACGGCTACGGCGATTACACCTACCCGGAGCGCGTGTACGGCTGCATGCGCTATCCGCCCTCAACACCCGAAGGGCAGCAGGGGTGGACCCCGCCCGCCACGCCTCGGCCTGTCCCCGGCGCTCCGAAGTTCGAAGTGGGCGAACCGGTCCTTGTCCACGTCGACGATTGCGTCAACCTCCGGCCCACCCCGAGCAAAGCCCAGCCCCCCAAAGGCTGCCTGGCCAACGGCATGGAGGTGACCATCCTCGGTGGTCCCGTGGCCGCGGAGGATCTCGTCTGGTGGAACGTGCGGTCCGCGCTCTATGGCGATGGTTGGGTCGCTGAGCCCTTCCTGGCGAAGAAGAGCGCGCCCCTCCAGGGCCCCCGTATGTGGATGCCCCAGGAGTTCGGCATGCCCAACTTCTCCATCCCGCAGGTCGCAGCCGCTTTCCAGCCCTCCAACTTCCTTTCGTGCGAGGATGCCGGCTTCAGCGGCGGCTGCCCGGCGATGGACTTTCCCACGAACCTGCCTGAACTTGGCCTGCTCACCCACCAGGATGCCACCCCGCCCGTGAACCCCACCGAGGCCGCCGCCCTCCTGGGCAGCCCCGTTCTCGCCTTCACGGGCGCGACTGAGGCGAACCTCATCGCCTACGTCGACGGCGTCATCACCTCCACCACCGTCACTGTGAAGAACACGGGCACCTGGATCGGCCCTTTCCGGGTGCGCTCCTCCGTTCCCTGGCTCGTCGCGAAACACCCTGGGGATAGCGCCACACGGACGCTCGATGGCGGCGTCGCGATTGGCAAAGAGACTGAGGTAGTGACCCAGAAGGCCACTGCCAGCAAGCCTCGCGTGGCGCAGAAGGGGTACGACAGCGTGCTGCTCGTGACGCTCGACCCCAACACTATGCCCACCGGGACCTACAAGGCCACGCTCTGGATTGAGCCCCTCATCGGCGGCGGGAGCCCGTTTGTTCTGACCGTGACCGCCACGAACCACGGGGCGCCCCCGGCTGGCGGCGCCCCTCCGCCGGTCGAAGGCAACCGGGCTGTTGCACCCGGCCTCAGCGCCGATCGCTGAAACGGCCCGAGGCGGCGCCCGCCGCGCACGTCCCACGCAGTCCTACCTCGGGCGAGGCGGCGTCGCGGCCCGGTTCACCCGGGCGCCGCCGCCTCAGTGTTGCGCTTCGGCGGCCTTCTTGTGCTCCGCGATTACCTTCTGTGCGATGTTGGGCGGCACTTCGCCGTAGTGGTCGAACTCGAGCTCGAAGAGGCCGCGGCCCTGCGTTATCGAACGGAGGTCCGAGGCGTAGCGCTGAACCTCCGCCAGGGGCACTTCGGCCTCGATCACGCTGACCCCCGCGTCCGGGTTGATGCCGTGGATCTTGGCCCGCCGTGTATTCAGGTCACTCACGATGTCCCCGGCGTTCGCTTCCGGCGCGCGCACCTTGATCACCATGATGGGCTCAAGCAAGGTGCTCGCCGCGTCTGCGACCGCTTCCTTTAGCGCTTGCGAGGCCGCCAGCTTGAACGACATCTCGCTCGAGTCAACCGGGTGGTGCTTCCCGTCGAACAGCAAGACCTGGCAGTCGGTTAGCTCATAGCCGGCGACCACGCCCTCGCGCGCCGTCTCCATCACGCCCTTTTCGACCGCGGGTATGAACTCCTTCGGTACCGAACCGCCCACCACCTTCTCAGTGAACTGCAGACCGCTGCCGCGCGGCAGCGGGTTCACTTCGATCGCGACCCGCGCGTACTGGCCGTGCCCGCCAGTCTGCTTCTTGTGGGTATAGTCGGCGTTTCCCTTCTTTGCGATGGTCTCGCGGTAGGGGACGCGCGGCAGGTTCAGCTCCACATCGACGTTGAACTTCCTGCGCAACCGCTCGATGGTCACGTCCAGGTGGGCGTCTCCCAGGCCCGAGAGGATGACTTCGCCCGTGGCGCTGTCGCGCGTCAGGCGCAGGCCCGGGTCTTCCTCGACAAGGCGCTGCAGGCTCGGTCCGAGCTTGTCGACCGCTGCCTTGGAAGCGGGCTTCACCGCCATGCTGTGCACGGGATTGGGGAACGCTATCTCCGGCAGAACGAACTGCTGCTCTTTGGTGCACAGCGTGTCGCCGGTGGCCGTGTGAGTCAGCTTGGCCACGGACCCGATGTCCCCGGCCGAGAGTTTCGCAATTGGCTCCTGCTCCTTGCCACGCTGGATGTAGATTGTGCCAAGGCGCTCATCGGCCCCCTTGTTGGCATTCCACAGGTGGCTGTCCGAAGTCACAGTGCCGCTGATCACGCGAAGGTAAGTCAGCTTGCCAACGTACGGGTCGGCTGCTGTCTTGAAGACCAGCGCTGCCACTGGACCATCGCTTGTCGCGGTCAGCGTGGCATCCCCGGCGGCCACCGGCTCGCGATCGGCTGGCGAAGGCCCGCTCGCCGCGATCGTGTGGAGCAGGCGGCGCACGCCCACCTGTTTCGCCGCCGCCGCACAGACCACCGGAATGATCAGGCCCTGGTCGAGTCCGCCATGGAGCGCACTCGCAAGCTCGTCCTGCGTCAGCTCCTCATCAGCGAAGTACTTCGTCATGAGGTCCTCATCGGTCTCGACGATCGCTTCGATGAGGCTGCTGCGGAGCGACTCAGCTTCATTGCGGAGGTTGGCCGGGACATCGGCCTCTTCTGCCTTCTCGCCCATGTACGCCTTCATGTAGAGCAGGTCGACCACCCCGGCGAAGCTGTCGTGCGCCCCGATCGGCAACTGCAGCGGCGCCACCTTCGTCCCCCAGCGCTGCTGGGCCGCGGCGAGGACGTTGGCGAAGTTGGCGTTCTCCCGGTCCATCCGGTTCACCACGATGATCCGGGGGAGCTTGAGCCTTTCGGCGATCTGCCAGGCCCGGTCCGTGCCCACCTCGGGGCCCGAAACCGCGTCGACAACGATCAGCGCCATGTCCGCGGCTTGTGCGCCGCAAGTCACTTCGGAGATGAAGTCGGCGTAGCCGGGCGTATCGACGAGGTTGATCTTCTTCCCTTCCCATTCGACGGGGAGGACGGCGAGGTTGAGGCTGAACTTCCGTTTGTGCTCATCGTCGTCGTAGTCGCTGACGGTGTTGCCTTCTTCGACGCTGCCCATGCGCGTGATGGCGCCGCTAACGAACAGGGCAGACTCGCCGAGAGTGGTCTTGCCGACGCTTCCATGGCCCATGAGGACAACGTTGCGGATGTCCTCGGTGGCATAGACTTTCATAGGCCCAACCTCCACATGCACCGTGACGACGGGGATATGCCGCCGATTCTACGCGCCCGGGGGGAACGCTCCAAGCCGACTCCACGCGCGTGCCCCGATCGCCCCTGGCCGCGACAACAGGCGGCGCGGACAGGGAGTAGCAAGGAGACCGCGATCGGTCCGGGGTCGTACGCTGGCGGCACGCCCTGTAGACTCGGATGACCCGCACGGATGTTCGAACCTGTGAACAACACTTTTGTCGCTCTCGACCTGGAAACGACCGGCCTCGACCCGGAGCGCGACCGCATCATCGAAATCGGCGCGGTCCGCTTCACAGTCGATGGCGATGAAGTCGAGTCTTTCCAGACGCTCGTCAACCCGGGACGGGCTCTCCCATACTTTGCCGAACGGCTCACCGGGATCGCCTCTTCAGAGGTGCGTGGCGCTCCCGCCCTATCCGAAGTGGCCGGCGACCTGCGCGGCTTCGTCGGCGATTACCCCGTAGTCGGCCAGAACATCGGCTTTGACCTCGCCTTCCTGCGCCGCGAGGGCATCATCTTTGATGGCCAGGCCTTCGACACCGCTGCCATGTCGCGCTTCCTCGTCCCCGGGCGCCAGTCGCGCGGGCTCATGGACCTGGCGGCGACGCTCGGCGTGGAGGCCGGCGACCATCACCGGGCGCTCGCCGACGCCCGCACCGCTGCCGCCATATTCGTCGCGCTGCTGCGCAGGGCGGGCGAAATCCCCGCGGAACAGCGCCACCAGCTGGCCCGCCTCGTTTCGATCCACGATCCCGCCCTCGCGCGTCTCATCGCCCGGGAAGAGGCCGCTCCCGGAGCCCTCACCGAGCGGATGCTCCCGGTCGTCAAGCCGTTGGAGGCGGCGCCGCCCCTCGTGCGGCGGGAGAAGCGCGTCGCCATTCCCCCTGGCGGTGTGCGCTCGGCCTTCCGGGCCGCCATGACCGCGGTCGAGCAGTTTGAAGAGCGCGCCGAGCAGTTGCAGATGTCCGAGGCGGTCGCCGAAGCGTTCGCCCGCGGCGGTCACTACCTCGTCGAGGCCGGGACCGGCGTGGGAAAGTCCCTCGCCTACCTGGTCCCGGCCGCCCTCAATGCCATCCGCAACGGCGAGCGCGTGGTCATCTCCACCAACACCATCAACCTGCAGGAGCAACTCCTGCGGAAGGACATCCCCGCGCTCCGGCGCATCCTCGTAAGTGCGGGTGTGTTGGAGAGCGAGGACGGCCTGCGGGCGGCCCTCCTCAAGGGCCGGGCCAACTACCTTTGCATGCAGCGCTTTGTCGCCAGCTACGCCTCGGCCCTGGGAGACCCAGACTTCGCCCACCTCGGGGCATCGCTGCTCCTCTGGCTTCCCGGCACCGAGACCGGCGACCGCGCCGAGCTCAACCTCGACAATGACGATTGGCTCACGTGGCAGCGCATGTCGGCCCAGGACGCCGACTGCCTCTCTCGCCAGAACCGCTTCGTGCGCGATGGCCAGTGCTTTCTCCTGAGGGCCCGCAAGGGCGCCGAGGCGGCCCACCTCATCATCGTCAACCACGCGCTTCTCCTCGCCGACATCGCCTCCAACGGGAGTGCGCTGCCCGCCTACGACCACCTCATCATCGATGAAGCGCACAACCTGGAGGACCAGGCCACCCAGCAGTTCGGGTCATCGATCAGCCGCCGCCGGGTGGCCGAAGCGCTCGACGGCCTCCACCGGCGCGGGAGCCGTGACCACCGCGAAGGCGGCGTCGCCACGCTGCTCCGCGCGCTGCCCGAGGGCGGAGCAACCATGGCGGGCAAGGCGCTAGAGGAGTCCGTCGCCCGTGCGCATACGGCGATGGGCCCCTGCTTTGAGGCCCTGGGGAGACAGGCTCGCGCCGGCGGCGGAGACGAGGACCGCCTGCTCGTCACGCGCAGCGTTCGCGCCCAGCCCGCCTGGTCCGACGCCGAGCTCACCTGGGATGCCCTCGACCGCGCCCTCAGGGACGTCAACGACCGCGCGCTCAATGCGGCCCGCATCGTCGCTACCGTCCCGGCCGTCGAGGACCCCGAAGCCCTCGCCGGGGAAATCCAATCCGCAGCCTGGAAGCTGGAGGAACTGCGCCTAACGCACGCCGGTCTCATGGGATCGCACGACGACGACACCATCGTATGGATCACCCGTGAGCGCGACGGCACGGGGGCCCTGAACTCGGCCCCGCTCGAGGTCGGCCCCACCCTCTGGGAGAACCTCTTCTCGAAGAAGAGCACGGTGGTTGCCACCAGCGCCACACTCTCCGCCGCGGGCAGCATGGACTACTCGGCGCGCCGCCTCGGCCTGGAGAGCCCGGAGACGCTGCTGCTGGGCTCGCCGTTCGACTACAAGTCATCGACACTGCTCGCCGCTTTCACCGACGTGCCGGAGCCGTCGGCGCCCGGCTACATCGAGTCAGTTGCCCGCACCGTGGCCGAGCTTGTGCGCGCTTCCCGGGGGCGGGCACTGGCCCTGTTCACTTCGCACTCGGCCCTGCGCGAAGTCGCCGGTCTCATTCGCCCCGAGCTTGAAGGCGAAGGCATCGCCGTGCTCGCCCAGGGGCTCGATGGGTCCCCGCGCCAGCTCACCGAGAACCTCATGGCGAACCCGCGCACCGTGGTGCTGGGCACGGCCAGCTTCTGGGAGGGCGTCGATATCCGCGGAGAGTCCCTTTCGCTCCTCATCATCGCCCGCCTCCCGTTCGCCGTGCCGACCGATCCCGTCTACCGCGCCCGCTCCGAGCAGTATTCGAACCCGTTCGGACAGTACGCTCTTCCCCAGGCCATCCTGCGCTTCCGCCAGGGTTTCGGCAGGCTCATCCGCGACCGGAACGACCGGGGCGTAGTCGCTGTCCTCGACCGCCGCATCCACGAGAAGCAATACGGCCGCGACTTCGTCGCCGCCCTGCCCGATTGCACCAGGGTCAGGGATGACACCGCGGCCGTGGCCGCGCGCGTACGGGAGTGGCTCGACCGGTGACCCTCGCCGAACGCCTCGGG
This sequence comes from uncultured Anaerolineaceae bacterium, assembly GCA_964475735.1. GTDB lineage: Bacteria > Chloroflexota > Dehalococcoidia > Tepidiformales > Tepidiformaceae > UCB2. Next base: position 7,559 of record CAYYYI010000048.1, on the reverse strand, counting down.
CTGCCCGTTGCTGGCGCTCGCATTCGATTGGTTGAGCGCAACTCCGTTGGGGCCCAGGTGCTGGTCGTTGCCGGGCACGGTGGCGAGGTCGTCGGCGCCATCGATGCCGTGACCGGCGAAGACGGCGCTAGCCTGATCGTCCGCAGCCTCTGTATCGAAGAGAGCCGCCGCGGCTACGGCGCAGGCTCCGAGGCGGCCCGCCTGCTGATCCGGGCGGCGGCAGCATCCGGCTTTGTCTGCGTTCGCGCGTGGGCGCCGGCCGGGCGCGGGCTCGCAGTCTACTTCTGGATGCGGATGGGCCTGCGGCCCCTCCACGGGGAAGGCCCGGACGGCGGCATATGGCTCGATCGGTCCACGCAAGAGTGAGGCTGCCACTGCGGCAGCCCCACCTGTGATCGGCATCTTCGGCCCGAGGCGTTACTTCAGGTGCTCCTCGAAGAACGCCACCACCATCGCCGTGATCTCGTTGCGCCCCGGGCTGATGGCGCCGCCCTGTGGGGCAAAGCTGTGCCCCGCGTTCTTCACCACCACCAGCGTCGAATCAACTCCGGCTGCCTTCAGGCGGTCATGGAACGTCTGCGACTGGCTGAGCGGCACCAGCGTGTCCTCCTCGCCGTGGAGGATGAGGAACGGCGGATCGTCGGCGCTCACCCACGTGACGGGGCTGGCGTTCACCAGCACCTCTGAAGGGCGGCCCGTGACTCCAAACACGCCGGCCAGGATCTGCTGGTTCGCGCCTTCGAACCCTATCGCCAGGTCAGTTGGGCCGAACATGTCCACCACCGCCTGCACCCGGCTCGAAACGCCTGCCCAACCACCGGCGCCCTCGAAGCCTTCGTCTCCATCGGTAACGCCCAGCATCGCCACCAGGTGCCCCCCGGCGCTGCCGCCATAGGCCCCGATCCGGTCCGGGTCAATTGAGTACTGGGCCGCGTTCGCGCGCAGGTAGCGAACGGCGCACTTCACGTCCTCGATCTGCGCGGGCCATTTGTCCTGGGGGGCCAGCCGGTAGTCAACCGCCGCCACCAGGAACCCCTCCGCAACCAGCGACTGGATCATCTCTGAGCCCGCGCCCTTCGACTTCGAACCGCTCGTCCAGCCGCCGCCGTGGACGTAGAGCACCGCCGGCGTGGGGCCGCTGGCGCCCTGCGGGTAGTAGATGTCCATCTTCAGGTCGGCGCCGCCTGCGGTGCAGTAGGTCACGTCGCGCTCGACCTTGCCCGCTGTGGGGCCCGTGGCCCCGGGCCGGCCGCCGCCTGCCGGGGGTGTAGCGGTCGCGCTGCCGGTAGCCGTCGAAGGCGTTGTCGCCGCGGTTGAGGCTGCCGTACCGGAACGCGGGTCGACGCCAGGGTTAGCCTCTTCCCACTCCTCGAAAGCTGCTGCCATCTCCGACAGCGTCGCCCACTCCACCTTGCCCTCAGCCACGAGCGGGTCCACAACCTCTGTCAGGAAGCGCTCGATCACGCCGAACGGGTCGTTCGCGTTGCCGCGGAACTCACCGGGGTGGATCGTGAAGTGGAAGACGTTCACCTTTCCCGGTTCGGCCGTCTCCAGCGACCGCAATAGCTGAGACTCCAGGTACTCGAAGTATGCTTCGTCCCCACCCGTCTCCTCCGACCGCCGGGAGGCGGCGAAATTGCTCTTGTCGTAGTTTCCTTCGGGCAGGAAGACAACCTCGCCGTTGGGGTCGTGCTTGGCGAACGCCGACGTGTCCGTCCCGTCGGTGCTGCCCGAAGGGCGCCACGGTACTGTGCCTATCAACGCGGGGTCCGTTTCCTGGATCTGCGGGTTCTTCCAGTCGCTGTTCACCGACATCCCGGCGCAAGTGGCAGCCTCCAGCAGGTGCGGGTAGAGGTTGCCGCCGCTCCAGTACTCAACCTCGCCCTCCACACCGGCCTGGTGGATGAAGCCGATTTCCTCCTTGAAGACCTCGCACCACTTCTCCACGCTGAGTGTGTCCGCAGACTTCCCCAGGTGGGCGTCTTCATGGAAGTGCAGGCCGATTTCGTGGCCCGCATCCTCCAGGTCGCTCAGAATTGTGCTCCCGGTGCTGACCGCCGTGGTGGTGAACGGCGACTGAGCCTGGACGGTCATGCGACCATCGTGCTCTTCGACAATCCCGGCCACCGCCAGGATGTCGGCAACGCCCCGCTCAAACATCTGGACGTTGTTGTAGTCGGGGGCCGGCCGTGAGGCGCCCCCCGGCTTTGGCGCCGGCGACGGCTGCGACGCCGCCGTCTGTGCAGTCGGGCCAAGGGGCTCGATGTGCATGCCGATCGTGAACAGCAGCGGCCCGGTTTCGCTGCTGCCAGTCGTCAAGGTGTCACCCGAAGGCACTCCCCCGTCCGGGTTTGCCATCGGGTTGGGCGAACAGGCCGCCACGGCGATCGCAGCGATCGCCAGGGAAACTCCGCCAAACAGTCTTGCGAAGCGCATCTCATTTCCTCCTCTGAAGATACCGCCGGTGCTGACCGCACCGGCTCATCATCTGAATTGCCACGGGCATGGCCCGGGTGCCGCGCCGCCGGTGTACAGGCGGTGTCTTTACCTCGTCCTTAACCGCCGCCCCGGGCGGACGGCGCGATGGTTGCGCAGTACGGCGCCACCTTCCCCTCGGTCCCCGACTCCTCTGCCAGTGCAACGAGATCGGCCGAGGTCACAACCGCCAGGTTCGCCGCCGCATAGGCGACGAGTTCCTCGTAGGCAACCCAGATGGCCTCCACCTGCGCTGCGGTTCGAAGCTTTGAAGGGTCCGGCGCGCTCAGGTCGTAGGGCGGCGATGCGGGCGTGGCCTTGTCGCCGCCCTTCCAGTAGATGTTCGTCCACGCCTCTGCTCCGCTGCGCGGGAAGTTGTTCTCGTGGATGAGCGACGTCACGAACGCAGGGCGTTCCGCTTCCCATGCCCTTACGCGCTCCTTCAGGTATGCCGCCGGGTTGTATGCCTCCTCATGCGGTGTCCCCATGAAGTTCCACCAGAACGGGTCATTCTCTCCGCCCTGCGATGTGCCTGGTAGACTCGACGTCCGCCAACGCGTCACGCTGAAGTCGCTCGGCCGCGCAAGCAGTCCGTTTACCCGCTCGAACGGCCGCTCGACCTTCGTCCCCGTCTCGTGGTAGACCACCGCCATCTTCGATCCGAGCGAGCGGTACGTCTCGAACGCCGCCTTCTTGATGCGCTGGTCGCTCGTTGGCGCCCCTGTCACGACAGGGTTCGTGCCCAGCGCCTCCGCCACGAGCGTGTATCCGCCGGCCTCAGAGCGAATCAACTCCCCGGTCGCCATGTCCAGGCCGTAGGTCTCATAGTCGAGAAGCGCCCGGCGCAGATCCGCGTCGCTCAACGCCTTCAACTTCTGGTTGAAGCCGTCGTAAAGCGGGTGCGGTGGGCGCACGTGGTAGCTGACGGTCATCCCCGAAGCGCGCAGCCGTTCGATCACATCTGGCCTGCTCCTCTGGTACTGCTTGACCATCTCGCCGGTCAGATAGAAGTCGCCGCGGGCGCCCGCCCGCTCGAAGATGTCCGTTGCACGCAGCAGAGTGTCCGCGCTCTCGTCAATGTGCACCCAGTCGTGGACGTTGATGGCGAAGGTCATGTAGGCGCGCGGCTCGCTGCACGGTGGCGCGCTGCCCGGTGTGTTATCTGGCGAGCCCGCCGGAGTGGCCGAAGGGGCGCTCATGCCGCCTCCAAACGTGTTCACGGGCGAGCAGGCCGCCGAAGCCAGTCCAGCCGCAAGTCCCGCCAGCACCTGCCGGCGCGTGAATCGATGCTGGTATCGCATGTTCTATCCTCCTCTCACCTGACCATGGCCGGGAGAGCGCCGGTAGTGACGTGCCGAGGTAAAGACAGGCTACCGCGAGGGTGAGGACCGGGGGAGCGGGCTCCCCTCCTATCGCCGCTTCAGTCGAGCGGTGGCGCCGCAGAAAGGGCGGCCATTGTTGCTGGGTCAATCCCCGCCGCTTCCAGCGTTGCCTCGAACGAAGCTATCGCAACTTCGATCTGCAAGTCGTCCGGGACCTTCGTTGTCAGGGCTTGCAGCGCCAGGTTGGGCGCGAACATGGCGCGCACGAACCAGTTTCCGCCGAACCGCGCGCCGAGGCGCAGAATCTCGTAGCTCACCCCGGCTACCAGCGGAATGAACACGATACGCGAAGCCGTTCGCACCAGGATCCCCCGGTCGACTGCCAGGTCGAACACGAAGAAGGTGAGCAGCGCCACGATCACCACCACCAGCAGGAAGCTCGTTCCGCAGCGGGTGTGCTCCTTCGGGAAGGGGCGCACGCCCTCCACCGTAAGTGGCCTGCCCCCCTCATAGGCGTGAATCGTCATGTGCTCCGCTCCGTGATACTGAAACACCCGGCGAATGTCCGGTATCAGCCCGATCAACGCGATGTAGCCCACGAACAGCCCGAGCCGCACAATCCCTTCGACCAGGACGATGACAAACCGGTGGGCATCCACCATCTCCAGCAGGTTCGCAAGCAGGATTGGCCCGGCGAAGAAGACGCCCACCATGAAGAGCATGGCGAAGACCATGCTTCCCCAGAACACGGTCTCCGGGAACTCTGCCGTCTCGCCGTTCTCGTCTTCTTCCTCCATCGCGACGCGCGAAGAGAACGAGAGGGCGCGCATGCCCAGCGCCATCGTCTCCCAGAGCACGACCATGCCGCGCACCATCGGGATCCTGCGGGTGCGGCCGGTGTAGAGGCTTCCCAGTTTCTCCGAATGCCGGACGATGTGGCCCTTTGGGTGGCGGACTGCCACCGCCATGTGCTCCGGGCCCCGGATCATTACACCTTCGAGCACAGCCTGACCGCCGTAGTAGACGTTCGCTGGTCCGGCCGGGGCGTGGCTCACGGTTGTCTCCGCCGATCAAAAAGGGGCGCCGGGGGCGCCCCTGCCGAGTCGCTGCTGGTGCTCAGCTCGTTGGCCGCTGGTAGCGGCGGTTAAACCGCTCGACGCGCCCGGCCGTGTCGACGATGCGATGTTCGCCCGTAAAGAACGGGTGGCACTTGTTGCACACGTCCAGGTGCATCTTCTGCTTCGTGGAGCGGGTCTCAATTTCGTTCCCGCAGGTGCAGTGGATGACTGCTGTCTCGTACTTGGGATGGATGCCCGGCCTCATGCCTCGTCTCCCGTCGCGGCAGCGTAGACACTGACCTTCTTGCGGCGGCCCTTGGCGAACGGCGCGAACTTCACCTGTCCGTCGATGAGCGAGAAGATGGTGTAGTCACGCCCCAGGCCCACGTTTTCTCCCGGGTGGAAGCGCGTTCCCCGCTGCCTGATGATGATCGAACCGGGCTTTACCACTTCTCCATCGAAGTGCTTCACGCCCAGCCGCTGGCTGTTGCTGTCGCGGCCGTTCCGCGAGCTTCCGACGCCCTTCTTGTGAGCCATTGCTGCTAACCCTTGCTAATCGATTCCACCACGAGCCGCGTGACCGGCTGGCGGTGGCCGAAGATGCGCCGGTAGCGCACCTTGTTCTTGTACTTCATGAACCGGATCTTCGGCGCCCGGCCATGCTGGGCGATGCGCGCCTTGAGGCTCGCGCCCGCAACCAGCGGCTGGCCGACCGTAACGTCGGCGCCGTCGAGCAGCATGATCACGTCGAAGGTCACGCTATCGCCGGGCTCGCCGGCGAGATGGCTGACTTCGAACTCCTGCCCTTCAACAAGGCGCATCTGGCGCCCGTCGGCGCGTATTATCGCTTCCAATTTCAACCACTCCAGGATTCGGTGGACGATCTCCCAGTCTAGGGAACGCCCCCCGGTTAGGTCAACGAAACGGTGATGCCCTATGTCTCAGCGGGCGGCTTCAGGCTCGCCTGGCTGGGCCCTTCCCACGCCAGGCCGGGCGCTGGCTTCGGTTCGAATGCTGGCCTCCGCGGCGCTTCCGTCGGCGCCGATGGGGCCTGGCTCTCGGGCTTCTCCGGCAGGTCGGACGGCGGCCAGGGCTCATTCGGATCGCTGTTGAGCAGGCGCGTCAGCGTCTCGCCTTCGATCGTCTCCACCTCGAGCAGAACGCCTGCAAGCTTGTCGAGCAAAGGCCGGCGCTCCCTCAGGATGTTCCGCGCGCGCTCCTGCGCCTCTTCGATCAGGCGGCGCACCTCTTCGTCGATCTCCTCGGCGATCTTCTCGCTGTAGTTCCGCGTCTCGGAGATCTCGCGGCCAAGGAACACAAGCTCCTCGCTGCGCCCGAACGTGCGCGGCCCGAGCCGCTCGCTCATGCCCCAGCGCGTCACCATGGCGCGCGCGATGCGCGTCACCTGCTCGATGTCATTCGATGGCCCTGTGGAGGCCTCGCCGAACACAAGCTCCTCGGCGGCGTGCCCGCCAAGGGCCGTGCAAAGCTGGTCGCGGAACATGCTCCGCGTGCGGTAGTGCGACTCTTCGTCGGGAAGGAAGCGCGTATAGCCGCCCGCCATCCCGCGCGAGACGATGGTCACCTTGTGCGGCGGATCGTGGTGCTCCATGAAGTGGGAGACCACGGTGTGCCCACCCTCGTGATAGGCGGTCAGCTTCTTTTCGTGTTGCGACATCACCCGGCTCTTCCGCTCGGGGCCGGCAATCACGCGGTCAACCGCCTCCTCGAATTCGCCCATGGTGATGATCTTCTTGTTCCGCCGCGCCGCGAGGATCGCGGCCTCGTTCACCAGGTTCGCGAGGTCGGCTCCGCTGAAGCCCGGAGTCGACTTCGCGAGCGTCTGCGGCTTCACGTCGTCCGAGATCGGCTTGCCCTTCGTATGGACGGCGAGGATGGCCTCGCGGCCCTTTACGTCCGGGGCATCGAGCACGACCTTGCGGTCGAAGCGCCCGGGCCGCAGCAGTGCGGGGTCGAGGATGTCGGGACGGTTTGTGGCGGCAATGACGATGACATTCGTGCCGGTGTCGAAGCCGTCCATTTCCACCAGGATCTGGTTCAGGGTCTGCTCGCGTTCGTCGTGGCTGCCGCCGAGGTCGGCGCCGCGCTGACGCCCGACGGCGTCAATCTCATCGACAAATACGATGCACGGGGCGTTCTTCTTTGCCTGGTCGAACAGGTCGCGCACGCGGCTCGCGCCAACGCCCACGAACATCTCGACGAACTCAGAGCCGGAGATGCTGAAGAACGGCACTCCTGCTTCGCCGGCAACTGCGCGCGAAAGCAGCGTCTTGCCGGTGCCCGGGGGGCCCACCAGGAGCACGCCCTTGGGGATTCGCGCCCCCAGCGCCGCGAACTTCTCGGGGTACTTGAGGAACTCGACGACTTCCGCCAGCTCCTCTTTCGCTTCGTCGACGCCCGCCACGTCGGCGAATGTGACCGTCACCTTGCTGCCCGTGAACAGGCGCGCCCTGCTCTTGCCGAAGCTCATCGCCTGCGAGTTCGACCCCTGCGCCTGGCGCATGATGAGCAGCAGGAAGAGGCCGAACAGCAGGAACGGCAGCAGATTGAGCAGCAGGCTCAGCCAGGGGCCGAAGCCCCCCTTGTCCTCGAAGGTCAGCTTCACACTCGGCTGGCCCGTCGCGGTGCCCGTGATGTCGATGTTCTGGTCGCTCAGGAAGGTCGCGACGTCGGTGTTGCCCGA
>CAYYYI010000047.1:14782-17367 GCA_964475735.1 uncultured Anaerolineaceae bacterium | reverse complement strand
ACCGCTTCTGCATGGAAGCCTGCCCCTACAAGAAGATCTACTTCAACTACGAACGCCACGTCGCTCAACACTGCATCGGCTGCTTCCCGCGCGTGGAAGCCGGTGTTGCGCCCGCCTGCGTGCGCCAGTGCCCCGGCCGCGCCGTCTTTGTCGGCTACATCGACGAGGAGGGCACCCCGGTTAACAACCTCGTGAAGAAGTGGAAGATCGCGCTCCCGCTGCACGCCGAGGCCGGCACAGGCCCGAACGTCTTCTACGTTCCACCGCTCTCGCCGCACCGGCTGAAGGATGACTTCAGCATCGACTACGAAACGCCGCGCATCCCGCCGGAGTACCTTGAGTCCCTCTTCGGGCCCGAAGTGCACGGCGCCCTTGCCACGCTCCAGTCCGAAATGGACAAGGTGCGCGGAGGCGGCTCATCTGAGATGCTGAAGACGCTCATCGCCTACAAGTGGCAGGAGCTCCTCGGGCCGTTCACCGTCGACCCTGCGGACATCGTCCCGACCGTCTAAGCGCCAGGAGGCATCGCCATGTTCGTTTATTCACTCGCCGGTTTGCAGATCGACGGCGAAGCCAGCCAGGAAATGGAGCTCCCCGATAACGAGACGACCTCTCGGCTCGGGGTGTACCAGGCCATGGCCATGCTCATGACTTACCCGGACGCCGACTCGCACGCCGCGGCAGTCGCCGGCGAGTGGCCCGAACGGCTGGCGCACGATGCAAAGCTGCTGCCTTTTTCCTTCGAATTCGGGGCCGCCTCTCTCGATGGGGCGGTCTCCGAATCGGACTTCCAGGCCGAGTATCTCCGCCTGTTCGAAGTTGGCTCTGGTCAGGGCGGCCCGGGCGCGCCTCTCTTTGGTGGCGTCTACGGCGGCGGCGACCGCATGAAGAAGCTCGAAGAGGTCGTCCGCTTCTACGAATACTTCGGCCTGCGCACCTCGCCTGAGGACCCGCGCCCGGCCGACCACCTGGCAACGGAGCTTGAATTCCTCAAGTTCCTGACGCTCAAGGAAGCAACCTCGGCGTCGCCGCGGCTGCAGTCCTCGTTCCGCCGCGCCCAGCACGACTTCCTCGAGCGACAGCTGAACACTTGGCTGCCGGAGCTTGTCGAGCGAACAAAGGCCCAGAACGCGATGCCATTCTGGCAGTGGGCTGTGGGCCGCGCTGCGGCCTTCGCCGAGGCCGACTTCGCCTACGTCAAGAGCAATCTGGGATAGGTCTTCACCGCCTCTCCCCACCTCGATTAGCAAAGAAGCGCTGACCTATGACTACCACCGCTGAGGGGCAATACCGGCAGCGATGGAGTTGGGACCGCGTGACCTTCGGGACACACTGCCTCAACTGCCTCGCCACCTGCCCGTACCGCGTTTACGCGCGCGACGGGAAAGTGCTGTTCGAAGAGCCCGTCGCCACATTCGAGCAGGTTGATGAAGGCGTCCCCGACTTCAACCCCATGTCGTGCCAGAAGGGCAGCGCCTGGAGCGTCCAGCTCGACACTCCTGACCGGCTGAAGTACCCCATGCGGCGCAAGGGCGAGCGCGGCTCCGGCGAGTGGGAGCGAATCTCCTGGGACGAAGCGCTGACGGAGATCGCCGACGCGGTCATCGAGGCGATCGACTACGAAGGCCCCGAGTCCATCGTCTTCGAAGAGACCGTGGAGGGCGGGCTCCTCGCACAGGCGCCCTACCTGCGCTTCGCCGGGCTTCTCGGCGCCGTCACGCTCGACGCGAACGGGCTTATCAACGACTTCCCCGCCGGCCACCACATCACGTGGGGCAAGTTCTCCTGCGCCAGCTCCATGGACGACACCTTCCATTCGGAAGTCATCCTTATCTGGCACTCCAACCCCGCCTACACGTGGATCCCCTACGCGCACTTCATGACCGAAGCGCGCTACAACGGCGCTACAGTGGTCTGCATCGCTCCCGACTTCAGCCCGTCGGCGCCCTTCTCCGACCAGTTCGTCCCCATCAAGATCGCGACCGACGCGGCTTTTGCGCTGGGCATGTGCAAGGTCATCATCGACGAGGGGCTGTTCGACAGGGACTTTGTCCTCGGCCAAACGGACCTCCCCCTCCTGGTGAACGCCGCCACGCGGCGCTTCCTGCGGGGGACGGAGATCACGGCCGGCGAGCGCGAGGACCAGTTCTACTGGTGGGACAGCGACTCCGGGCGAATCGAACAGGCGCCGCGTGGGACGCTCGAGATCGAAGACGTCACGCCTGCCCTTGAAGGCCGCTGGAAGGTCCAGACCCTCGACGGTGAGATCGAGGTGACGACGGTCTGGGAGCTCCTCAAGGAACACCTCGAGAAGTACACGCCCGAAGCGGCCAGCGCCGTCTGCGGAGTCAACCCCGAGGTCATCCGCGGGCTTGCGCGGCTCGTCGCCGCAAAGCGCACCAAGATCCTCGAAGGGTTCAATACGCCCAAGTTCTACCACGGCGACCTGATGGAGCGGGCAATGATCCTGCTCCTCGGTCTCAGCGGGAACTGGGGACGGAAGGGCACGGGTATCCAGGGCCTGGCCCTGGCAGGGCTCGACGGTTACATGCTCTTCGGCATGAAGCAGAAGCGCGGCGTCGCCG
>CAYYYI010000047.1:0-14772 GCA_964475735.1 uncultured Anaerolineaceae bacterium | reverse complement strand
ACCATCCGCGTCATGGAAGGTGTCGAGGGCGCCATCGAAGCCCTCCGCTCCCAGGACCCGGAGGCCTCTGACGAGATCCTGGGCTACGAGCTATTGCAGCGCGGCCTCGTCTCGGGCACGGCCAGCCCCCCGGCCTTCTTCCACTTCTACCACTGCGGCTACAAGGACACCTGGAACACACCGCAGTGGTCCGACCCCACGATGAAGCGGACATTCGAGGAGTACGTGGGCGACGCCGTTCGCCGCGGCTGGTGGGGCGGCCTCGTCAAGCCAGGCCCCGGTTCAGACCCGCAGGTGCTCTTCATCGTCGCCACAAACCCCATCCGCCGCCAGCGCGGCGGCATAAACACCCTCAAGAAAGAGCTCTGGCCGAAGCTGGAGAAGATCATCGTCGTTGACAACCGCATGAGCGCGACTGCCCTGCAGGCCGATATCGTCCTGCCCGCCGCCATGCAGTACGAGCGGCCAAACCTCCAGTACGCCATCACGCATTCCTTCTCGGTAGGCTTCTCCGACAAGGCTGTCGAGCCGCCCGGCGAGGCAAAGACCGAGTGGGAGATCTTCAAAGCCCTTTCGAAGGTTCTCCAGGAACGCGCTGTAGCGCAGGGCGTGGTCGAGTACCAGGACGGGCGCCGCCAGCCCAGGCGGCTCGACGGCCTCTACGACGCCTTCACCCTCAACGGCGCCTACGAAAGCGAAGAAACCGTGCTCGAAGAATGGCTGCGCGACAGCATCGAGGCGGGCACCCTCCCCGAGAACGGCACCCTCAGCCACCTCCGCGAAAAGGGCAGCGTGCGCTTCACCGGCCTCGGCATGTTCGCTCCGGGACTCTCGCTCGCCGCCGACGTCGAGCCGGACGAGACCGTGACCGCCTTCCAGTGGCACGTGAACGACTTCGTCCCCTACCCGACGTTGACCAAGCGTTCGCAGTTCCTCATCGACCACCCGTGGTTCGCCGAGGCTGGCGAAGATCTGCCCACGCACAAGGACAACCCCAAGCAGGGCGGCGACTACCCCCTCATCATCACCAGCGGGCACTCGCGCTGGACGGTGCACGCCGTATCCATGGGCAACCACGTGTTGCACGGGACCCATCGCGGCGAGCCCCTCGCGATCATGAACACGCACGACGCCGCCGCCCGCAGCCTCGTTGACGGCGACATGATCGAGGTCTTCAACGACCGTGGGGACTACCAGATCCGTTGCCGGGTGGCGCCTCGCGTGCGCCCGGGGCAGCTAATCGTGTACAACGGCTGGGAACCGCACATGTTCGCCGAATGGAAGGGCGCGAACGAAGTCGAGCCCGGCATGGTGAAGTGGCTGCACCTGGTCAGCCGCTACGGACACCTGCGGTACCTCCCGTTCGGCTGGCAGCCTGTCCCGGCTGACCGGTCAGTGTTTGTAGATGTGAGGAAGGTATGAGCGCACCAGCTCCCATTACCCTGACCGCCGAGGAGCACGCCACTATCGCGCGGCTGTTCGAAGGCGGCAGGTCCGCATTCTCCCTGCTCTCCACGCTCCGCACGCGGCGCATGGGGTTCGGCTATCGCAGCGAAACGGGCGAAGAAGAGACCTTCGACTGGTCGAGCCGCCTGGCCGTGCGCCAGCGCGAAGGCCCGCTCGCCTACGCTTCGCCAACGAAGCCGATCCCGCTATCGGAAGTGGAGGAGGCGCTCATCGCCTGGGCGGCCATTGGCCCCAACGGCGTCATTGCCGCCGACGTGCCGGTGAACGGTGACCTTTCCAGCCTGCTCTACTGGGCCGGCCGCACCGTCCCCGCCTCCAGCAACGACATGGCGGTCGACCTCTTCATCATCAACGACCAGGGAGTCCACATCTACCGCCCCGGCCCGGATCGCATGGCCCCCGTGGAGATCTCCGGCCCGGACGACTACTGGAAGATCCTCCACTGGTACCGCAACTGCCGCACGAAGATCATGGACCGCCGCCCGGACATCGGCTACGCCACGGCGCCGCCAGGCACGCACAACGTCAACGCCATGGGCGCCCTCCAGTACAACGCCAACCGCCCGGGCAGCACCTGGTTCCTCCCCGTCGGCGACGTGGGCCTCGAGTGGGTGAACCAGCTTCTCTCGTCCTACCAGTTCTCCGGCTTCTATCTGCAGGACCCGGAGACGGACAAGCCGGCGGGCTGCGACCAGTGGATCCGCCCCGGCTTCCTCGAAGTGGGCTTCCCCATCCCCACGTTCGACGAGCTTGCCCTCATGCAGCACGTCTCCGAGGCGTCCTGCGTTGTCCAGAACATCCGCCTCGCCTGCGAAGCGATGGGGCTCGGCGCCTGGGCAATGGGCGGCTACTCCGACGACATGCTCCTTGGGGCCTATCCTGAAGTCGCCCGCGGGCTCGGCTTCCCGCACCTTGAGCGCGACCCCGCGAAGAACCCCTCGCGCACGGCGACCTGCCAGGGCCTGCCTGGTGTGTTCGAAGCGACGATGACGCCCTCGCGCAAGTTCCCCAACGCCGAGGCGCTCGTCACGCACGTAGCGAAGCTGCGCTACGAGCGCGGCGCCCAGCTCGCGCGCGACGACAACTGGGCACTCAAAGTCGGCGGACCCTTCAAGGAAGAGACGCTCCGCAAGGTCATGGAGCACCCACGCACGCACATCCCGGACTGGGTGATCCAGGCCGCGATCGACACGGTCAAGTACATCGTCGAGAAGTACGGCTGCGCTCCGGCCTACATCAACCCCGTGCGCGCCAAGTTCTCGGCGCAGGTGCACCACGTCGACATCGATTACTACCGTCAGTTCCACGCCGGCGACGGCGAGCCTTTCCTTGTGACTCCCCAGTTGAGGAGTCACTTCGGCGACTGGCACCCCGGCATGGCAGATCCATATGCAGGGGGAGCGCGCTAGTGCCGACCGACCTCGATACCTGGCTCCATATCATCTACGCCTACCTCCACGACATCTCGATCGCCGTCTACATCGGCGGCGCCGTCGCCATGGAGTTCGTCCTCGGCCCCGCGCAGGGGTCCATCCCACCCGCGCAGGCCCAGGTGATGGGCCAAAAGACCGCCGACCGGTTCCTCTGGCTGGTGTGGGGCTCACTCTCGCTCATCATCGTGACCGCCTTCCTGCGGCTCCAGCACATGGGCTACATCACCTCGGATTGGCCGTTCTTCGAATCCGGGCTTGCCCTCTCGGAGGACTATGGCCGGACCATTTGGACGATGTTCGCCCTCTGGTGCGTCCTTTGCGTCAACGGCGCCATCATGACCTTCTACCTGCGTCCCCGCCTGGCCGGCCGGCTGAAGGCAGGGACGACCGCGGCTGGTGTCCAGGCGAGCCAGCAGGCGAAGATGGAGGCCGCGAAGTGGATCGAGCGCATCACGCGCGCCGACCTGGTCATCGCCGTCGTCATTGCTCTGTTTGGCGCCTCTCTCAAGTGGGGAGGGATCCTCTAGCGATGCGGCCGCAGGCCCCACGACAAGGGAACCCATGGAAACCCTGCTCGCAACCCTCCACGTCGCCGGCTGGGCGGTCTACGCCGGCGGGGCGGTGACAATGGAGTGGGTGCTCCGCTACGCCCAGCGCACGATGCCGCCTTCGCAAACAGCGGTGGTGTGCAAGCATGCCGGATCACGCTATCGCTGGTTCGCGCTCGCCGCGCTGGCCGTGACGGGCCTCTCCGGTCTTCTGCTGCTCCTGGCCGTCGATGATTCGGACCTGGCGGGGCGCTTCAGCAGCCCCGAACTCAGCCTCGGCGACCCCTACGGACGCACCGTGCTGCTCCTTGGCGTCGCATGGCTCATCCTGTTCGCAGTGCTCTCCTCCATGGCCTTTTGGCTGCATCCCGCCCAGGCAAGACGCTCGCAGCCAGAGATGTCGAAAGAAGAGATCCAGGCCGAACGCGAACGCGTGGGGCGCGCCATCAAGCGGATGGAGTGGGCCCTTCGCATCGAACTCGTAGTCTCGTTGCTGGCGATTGGACTCGGCGCTTCACTGCATGCCGGGGGCCTCGTCTAGCACCTTTGGAGCCTGAACATGCCTAAGACGATTGCAATCACCCCCTCCTGGTACTGGCCCACAGGCGTGCCCCGCGTGGCCGGAGTGCCGCCCTTTTCCGTCTACGACCTCTGCGTCTCTCGCGGCGCCCGCGACCGGGCCGGGCAGCCCGCGCTCGTCGCCGGGAACACAAGGCTCTCCACCGGCGAGCTCAAGGACGAAGTCGACCGCCTGGCGCCGGCGCTCGCCGCCCGGGCAGGCCAGTCCCGCCGGGCCGTGATTGCAGGCGAGCCCACGCTCGATACGGTGCTGCTGCTGCTCGGATCGCTCGCCGCCGGGTTGCATATGCGCATTGCGCCGCCGGGGGCAAACCTCCAGGCAATTGCCCAGGAGTTCGGCGCGAGCCTCGTGCTCCAGGGCGCGGGCGACGTTGAGCCGGTGCCGGGATCTGCTCCGCCGCCCCTGCCCTCGGACCAGCTGACAACCCCGGCGGTGACGATTGACGGGCGGGACGGGCCCGTGAACCACTCGCACCGTTCGCTCCTGGCGGCGGCGCTAAGCATGGCCACCTTCCTCGACGCCGACTCCCAGCGCCCCTGGATGGCCTCGCTGCCCCTCAGCCGCTGGGAAGGGCTCGCCTCCGTGCTTATCCCGCTCTTCCTGGGAGCGCCGCTGGTGTTGGCCCCGCAGAACGCCGACGCCGATACCGTTGTCGAAACAATCGTGCGCGAGGGCGTGGGGTATGCCTTCACCGAGCTGGACGAGGCGGCAGCGCTCACACGCGACGCCAAGAGGGCAGTGAAGGACGCGCGCCGCATCCTCAACGCGTTCCTGCTCTCAACCTCGGGGATGTTTGACCCCGACGCCCGCCGGCGCGTGAGCAAGGCCTTCGAATGCCCGGCGCTCACGGTCTACGGCATGCCCGAGACGGGACCGATCTTCGCCTCGCACCAGTCGTGGTACATCGACGAGTCCATCGGCATCCCCATCAGCAACTCCCACGTCGTCCCCTCTGACCCGCGGACCGGCCAGCCCATCCAGGCCCTCTGGGAATTGGTTGAATCGGCCGAGGTCACAGTTTGGACGCCCGCGCTGATGACCGGCTACGAGGGCGCGGCACACCCGGAGCGCTTCGCCGACGAGCGGTACCGGACGGGGATGATCGCCTCATCCGACGCCAACGGGATGATCTACCTGCTCGGCGGATAGCATCCACCCGGCTGCAAGAGCATGAGGCCCGGCAAGAGCTTGCCGGGCCTCTATGTTTCTTTCGTTGAGAGCGCCAGGGTCAGGCTGCGGCGAGGAACGCCGCTTCCTGGGCGCAGAACTGGTGCAAGAGGTGCACAACGGAGCGGTAGAACGGCGGCGGGTCCTTGCCCTCGATGCGCTTCGCTGCCTCCGCGGACCAGCGCAGCACGTGTCTCTGGAGCACGTCGCCCTGCGCAGCGCGGAGGGCCTGGTGGTCTTCTTCTCCGGTCCCGGGGTTGGCCTCGCGGAAGGCGAGGTAGTGGAGGAACTCCAACACCGTTGGTATCGCATCGGGGAGATCATGGGCATCGGCCGAAATGGTCAGCCCGAAGTGCCGGTAGAAGCGCAGCAGCTCCTCCATGGAGTCGCGGCGCGACGCTGCGAAGACGCCCGCGTAGAGCGGCATCGAGGGTCCGCCGCCCGGCAGGTCAAAGAGCCGGATGTAGTCGCCCTGCAGGTCGATGTACTCCAGGTCCTCGATCAGAAGCCC
The DNA here is from genome assembly GCA_964475735.1 of uncultured Anaerolineaceae bacterium. Classification (GTDB taxonomy): domain Bacteria; phylum Chloroflexota; class Dehalococcoidia; order Tepidiformales; family Tepidiformaceae; genus UCB2. The sequence goes on along the minus strand of CAYYYI010000047.1, from coordinate 9,066 downwards.
GGTGAGGGCCGCTTCCGGGAACGCATAGGGAAGCGCCGCGGAGATGTTCTCCACGGCGCCGAGAAGGCGGCCGTCGCGGCAGGCCCCAACAAGCTCCTCCGTGGGGAAGGAGAGCAGTTCGGAAAGGAGCCCGTAGAACTCGCTACGGGCCCGGGCGGTTTCGTTCATCAATCCCAGCTTAGCGCACCGGTTGCCGTTGCAGCTGCGCCGGGTCAACGGTGAACGGGCCAAGCATATCGTTCCAGCTGCGCGAGATAAGGATGTCCATCAACTCGGACTTCTTGCCGCTGGCAGCCTTCTCCCGTTCGGCTTCGATGGTGGCGAGCGCCATCTCGACGCCGGGACCGAACATCTCCTTCAGGTAGTCCATCGGGATCCTCGTGTTAAGGTCATCGAATTCGCCGTTCTCCTTGAAGGCTAGCGGCGAAGTGGGTGGAACGTAGTACACGTTGGGCTCGACGCCGAAGTCGGGGCGCAGTGGCAGGGCCACCTTCCACTTCGTGACGAGCTTGTAGATGTGCCCGTCGACGTTGTCGAGGTAGTCGATGTGGCGCACGCGCCCCGGGCACTGCCGGATGCAGGCCGGCGCCACGCCCGCTTCGAGCCGCGGGAAGCACGAGATGCACTTCTGCGCCACGTTGCGCTGCTCGTTGAAGTAGATGCGCTTGTAGGGGCAGGCCTCGGCGCAGAAGCGGTAGCCGTGGCAGCGCTCCTCATCGATGAGGACGATGCCGTCTTCCTCGCGCTTGTAGATGGATTCGCGGGGGCAGGCTTCCACGCAGGCAGGTTCGCTGCAGTTCATGCAGATCTGCTGAAGGTAGAAGAAGTAGGAGTTCGGGTATTCGCCGCCGCCCATATCCTCGTCCCAGTTCGGGCCCCACTGCGGCGCAGCGCCGTCGTGCTCGCGCGGGTGAAGGGGAATCGCCTCCTCGCGGTTGCTGCCGAAGACGCCTTCGTAGTCGAAGTCCCAGGCTTCGCCCCAGAGCCGCTTGCCGGGGAACTCGCCGGGAACGGGCTCGCCCTTCTTGTTGTAGCCCCCGCCGTGGCTGAACACGTCGCGCGGAGTCCCCAGGCCGGGGAACGTGTTGACGATGTTCCACCACTGGTGCTCCGTGCCGGCCTTGGTGGTCCAGGCAGTCTTGCAGGCAAGGCTGCACGTCTGGCACCCGAGGCACTTGTTCAGGTCGAACACCATTGCCAGCTGGCGCTTGGAAGGCGCCGCTTTCTTTGCCATCGTGATTCTCCTCTCGCCTGCCTCAGCCGACCTTTAGGTCGTGCCATGACGGCGTATGCGACTTGAGCCCGGCGCGTTCGCCGGCTGCCCCACTCCAGACGGCGACGCCGATCCGGGCGGACTTCGCCGGGCCGGCAAGCACAACCTGCCATGACCCGTTCTGCCATTCGCCGGTCGCCTGGATGCTGTGCTTCGCCTCGCGGGAGACAGTGCCCAGCCCAGTGGCCGTGGCCAGGAACGGGCCGGCGGCGCCAGCTCGCCAGTACCAGGCGGTCACAGGCTGGGCAGGGCTCCCCATCGTGCTCAGCTCGGCATCCTTGCCGTTTGAGGGGAAGAGGACCGCGCAGGCGTCGGCATACACGTCGTTATCGTTGATGGTCCGGCGAGGGTCAGCAGCGGCCCATTCAAGCCTGAGCACGAGCTGATCGCCTGCGGCGAGCGCCTTCACCGAAACGGAGGACACGCCGCCCCGGGCACGCCCGGCCCATGCCTTCTGGACGTAGGCCGAAGGCTGAGCGTCTAGTGGGGTGGGCTGCAGCGGCAGCTTCACCTCGGTCGCGTTTTTCCAGGCGGCCGCCCGCGGCGAGAGGAGGTCCTGGACCGCGCCGCTGGTCTTGCTGGCCGTGACTGCTGTCATTTGCGGCCCTCCACTTTCTCGATCTCGATGGCGACTTCCTTGGGCACATGGTTCATGGTGTACGAAGCCATGCGGTAGTGAAGCTGCCCGTAGTTGCCAACCATGTTTGTCGGCTTGATGGGGCTGGCCGCCAGGTCGTTCTGGGTGGCCCAGCCCTTGAACTGGTAACCCTCCCAGGCGTGGTAAACGATGGCCGAGCCAGGCTGCACTGCGGGCGAGACCTTTGCCCGCAGTTCGACCTTGCCGACGTCGTTCTTGAGCCGGATGTAGTCGTGGTCCTGGATCTTCCGCCTGGCGGCGTCCTCCGTGGAGATGTACGCCACCGGCTCGCCGCGCTGCAGCCGCAGAAGCTGCGTGTTCGCCCTCCAGATGGAGTGCATGCTCCAGCGCGTGTGGCCACCGGTCATGCGGATCGGGTACTTCCCGCCCGACTGCACCGGCTCCTTGTGGACGAGCATCTCTTCGCCCGCCTCGAGGAACCACGGGTGGTCGATGTAGAACTGCTGGCGGCCGGTGAGGGTAGGCCAGGGGTTCTTCATGTTCACGAACCAGCCGCACTGGTTCATCGGCTCATCCTCGGTGTAGTCGCTGTACACGGCGTTGAAGTACACCGCCAGCGCCGAGGGCTGGACCTTCTTGATCTTCACCATGCCGCGTTCGGCCGCCTTGCCCCATGCGCCTTCGCCAAGCTCGCTGTTCTTGGTGATGGCCGAGTACTGCATGATGTAGTCGAGCGCCTTCTCTTCGCCCTCTTCGCCCATCGCGTAGTGCCCATCGGCGGTGAGGTCATCGAAGAGAGTGGTCAGGCTATGGTTGCCGCCGCGGGAGTCCGCGTAGGGCTCCAGCCCCCGCTCCTTCGCCCGCTCCTGGATTTTCTTGGCGAGCAGAAGGACGATGTCCCATTCGTGCATCGAATCGTAGAGCGGGGGCACTGCCCGGTCGCCCACGATCACGTACGGGACGTAGGAGCTGGTGTACTTGATGCCCGGCTTCTCGTAGTAGCCGCAGGCCGGGAGGATGTAGTCCGAGTAAAGGCCCGACGTCGACATGCGGAAGTCGCACGTCACGATAGTCTCCAGCTCGGCCCACAGGCTGTCGCGGATGAGCTGGGGGTTCGGCCAGCGCCGCAACGGGTTCGGCCCGGAGTAGTAGAGGAACTTCGGCTTCCGCGGCGGCTTCGGGTTCACCGGCTGCCAGTTCTGGGCCAGCGCTTCCTTCAGATACTGCTTCACAGGCCGCGGCAGCGATGGATCGTTGTAGGCCTGCTTGTGCGCTACCTCGCGCCACTTCTTGTCGTGGGCATACAGCCACGGGATGAGCGGCGAAGCGGCGCCCATGCGGCCCATCTGGAACGTCATCTTCGAGAACTCCTGCATGCTCACCCGGTCAACCGGGAGATCGCCCGCAGGCTCTGTCTGAAGGCGTACGCCACCGCCACCGATGCCACCGCCCATGAGCACGGTGCTTGGAGGCGGCCACCAGGTCGAGACCTTTATCCCCGAACCGGGCTTCCCGCCCGAGTTCCCCGTCAGCGCGCACAGGTATGCCATGCCGCGCTGGAACAGGTCCGAGTGGTAGTGCTTGCACGCGCCCCACGACGCGTAGATCATCGCCGACTTGGCGGCGGCGAACTCGCGCGCCACCCGGGCGATGTTATTCCCATGAACGCCGGTGATCTCGGCCACCCGGTCGAGGCTGTACTCGTTCACCCTCTCCTTCATCAGGTCGAAGACGGTGCGGACCTTCACCCGCTTGCCGTCCTTCAACCTGACGGTGTGCGTTCCCTCCAGCTCGGGGTCCACGTCCTCGTCGAGCCGGATGGTGCCGTTTGTCGAGCCCCACGTGCCCGGCGCCTCCATCTTCCGGCCCGTCGTCGCGTTCCAGAAATAGAAGATGCCTTCCGAGCCGCCTTCTTCCAGGTCCGACTGGCGCAGGAACTGCTTCGTGTCGGTGCGGACCAGGAACGGCAGGTCCGTCTGCTCTTTGACGTATTCCGTCTTGTAGAGCTTCTCGTTGATGATGACGTTTAGCATGCCCAGCGCCAGCGCGGCGTCGGTCGCGTACCGCGGGTTGAGCCAGCGGTCGGCGTGGACCGTCGAGGCGCTAAAGTCCGGCGAGACCGTCACAATCTTCGCGCCGTGGTAGCGGGCCTCATAGAGGAAGTGAGCCTCAGGCACGCGCGTGTAGGAGGGGTTGCCAATCCAGATCAGGGCGTAGTCGGTGAGGAACCAGTCGTCCGCCGTGCCCTCGCTCATGTAAAGGCCCCAGGCCTGGATTAGCCCGACCGGCAGGTCGCCCACGCCGGCATAGGAGTCAATCGTGCTCGCGCCCAGGCCGGCGGTGAACAAGTGCCCCTCCATGGGGGACCCGATGCCGAAGTCCAGGTTGGTGGTGCCGTTGTCGTAGATGATGCACTCGGGCCCATCCTTGTGGGTTGCCGTGTCAATCAGCTTGTCGGCGATCTCGGTGAACGCCTGGTCCCAGGAGAGCCGCTGCCACTTGCCGGAACCACGCTCGCCCACGCGCTTCATGGGGTACTTGATGCGCGTGGGGTCGTACATCTGAACGCTGTAGACGCAGCCACTGGGGCAACCCCGGGGGTTGAAGTCCGGGACATCCTTGAACGACTGCTCGTAGGTCGCATTCTGCTCTTCGCGCCAGACGATGCCGTCCTTCACGTACGCGTCGATCGAACAGGCGGAGATGCAGTTGACCCGGGTATGGGTGACCTTCGTCACCTTGTCCCAGGTCCATTCGTCGCGGTAGACGTCTTCCCAGCCCCGGTATTCGTAGGGCTTCGCGAGGATCTCGGCGAGGTGGGCGCCGGCATCGGCCGGTTTCAGCCGCCGAAGCGTTGGGGCAGCGGTTGCCGTGGCCGTCATCGGGCGCGACCGCTTTCTGAGTGCTGGTTCATGATTATCACCCGTTTCTTGCGAGCGTCAGGACTTCTTGGCGGGCTTGCCCGGGGCAGCCGGGTCCTTGCGGGCCTTGGCCCCCTTGGCGGCGACCTTCTTGGCGGTCGCGGGCTTCTCTTCTGATTGGGCGAGCTTGGAAAGATCGAGGTTCAGGGAAGGTGCGAACATTCGCGAGACTACTCCTCAGCACGTCCGCGTGCGGGCGCAGAGCCCAGGCGCGGGTCTAGCGGCGAACGTACGCCTCAGGCGAAATAACGTGCATGATCTGAATCATAAGCGCCCCCCGGGGCGCCCCTGGCGCAGCAGCGTCAGGCTCGCTGACAGAGCTCGGGGCGGCACTGACCTATGATCGGTGTCATAGGTCAATGCCGCCCCCGGCCATAGCCTGAGATCTCATCTCCAAGAGGGTTTGCCCCGACATGATCATGACCGACATCGAGCTCGATCTGACGGACCAGGAACGTCAGATCCGCGACACCGCGCACCGGTTCGCCGAAGAGGTGATGCGCCCGGCCGGACGCGAGCTCGACAGGCTCGCCGACCCCGCCGACGTCATCAAGAAGGAATCCATCCTCTGGGAAGTCTTCCGCAAGCACCGCGAGATCGGCCTGGCCGACCTCGAAACCGAGACCGCCAGCCTGCCGCCCCGCGAGCGCTCGCGCCTGCGCGCGCTCATCAGCGAGGAGATGGGCTGGGGCGACTCTGGCCTCGCCATCAGCCTGGGCGTGGCCAACTTCCACAAGGCTTTCGCCATGATGTCGGGCAAGCCAGCCCTCATCGAGCGCTGGTGCCAGCCCGGCGCCCGGGACGTCGGCTGCTGGGCAGTCACCGAGCCCGACCACGGCAGCGACACCCTCACCGTCACCGAAAAGCACTTCAGCGACCCTTCGCTCAAGGCGAACTGCATCGCCCGCAAAGACGGCGACTTCTATGTCATCAACGGCCAGAAGTCGTCCTGGGTGTCGAACGGCACGATCGCCACCGTCGGGGCGCTCTTCTGCACCATCGATGGCGACCAGGGATTCAAGGGCGGCGGCGTCGCCGTCGTCGACCTCACGCTCCCCGGAGTGTCCAAGGGGAAGCCCCTGAACAAGCTCGGCCAGCGCGCCCTGAACCAGGGCGAGATCTTCTTCGACGACGTGCGCATCCCGGCCGAGAACATGGTCATCGGCAAGGAGATGTACGCGCCGGTCGTCGAGAACATCCTCACCATGGCGAACGCGAGCATGGGCACCATCTTCATCGGCGTCGCGCGCGCCGCCTACGAAATGGCCGTTGACTATGCGAAGCAGCGTGTGCAGGGCGGTGTGCCTATCATCGAGCACCAGGCGGTGAAGGCCCGCCTCTTCAAGATGTTCATGCAGGTGGAGGCGGCTCGCAGCCTCGCGCGCCGCGTGTACGTGTACAACACCACCAATCCGGGGCTAATCCAGTACTCGATCGCGTCCAAGGTCTTTTGCACCAACACCGCTTTCCAGGTCGCCAGCGAAGCGCTGCAGATCTTCGGCGGCAACGGGCTCACGAAGGAGTTCATGATCGAGAAGCTCATGCGCGATGCTCGCGCCTCCATGATCGAAGACGGTTGCAACGAACTCCTTGGCCTCGTTGCCGCCTCTCGCCTGTAAGCACCGAAGGAGAACACACAACCCGATGGAACTTCGCGAAGCAATCGGCCGGCGCCGGTCGATGCGATTCTTGGCTCCCTACCGCCCGGTGGAGCCGGAAAAGATCCAGCGCATGCTGGAAGCAGCCCGGCTTGCATCGCACTGGGGCAACGTGCAGTCGCTGCGGGCCGTAGTCGTGTTCCGCGACACCGCGCCAAAAGAGGTGGTGGACTCGATCGTCGCGCCGATCGTTGGCTACCAGATCCGCCTCGCCCCGGTAGTGATTGTCTGGTACGTAGATACCGACGCGGTGGATGAGCAGAACGACCGGTTGCGCGAGCTCGTGAAGGCCGGGGCGATGGGCGTGGGCGAGGGGAAGGCCGAGGCGCTGGAGAAGCAGATCATCCCGATCTTCACGAACATCCTGCCGCGGATGAAGCAGCCCGGCCTCAACGAGCTCGACTGCGGCCAGGGCATCGCCCAGGCGACGCTGATGGCATTCGAGCAGGGACTCGGAACCTGCCTGCTTGGCACAGGCAACGGCGAGAAGCTCCGGCAGAACCTGGGGCTTCCCGAAAGCTGCCGCATCCTGGTCCTGCAGACGGTGGGATACCCGGCAGAAAGCCCGGAAGCAGGCGGACAGCGACCGCGTCAACCGTTCGAGAAGCTCTTCTACATGAACGGCTTCGGCAACCCGTTCCCGCGCTCCCCCGAGGTGGTGGAGGAACTGGAGCGTGACAGGCTGCTGCAGGCCCCGGCTCCGTTGCCCTATCGCGAAGCCGAGCTCGAGTACCTGCGGGTTGCGCTCGGCATCAAGGACAACGGTCTGCTGTAGGATATGGGCACCCGCGCTCAGGAAAGGATCGAACTGATATGAAGATGAACGCCATCATCGCCGGCGTCGGGATGACCCGGTTCGGCAAGCACATGGAGACTGGCCTCAAGGCCCTTGGTGGCGAGGCCGTGGACGCCGCCATCAAGGACGCCGGCATCCGCAAGGAAGACATCGAGGCCGCCTGGGTGGGCAATGCCGCCGCCGGCCTCATCACCGGGCAGGAATGCATTCGCGGACAGGTTGTGCTCCGCTCCGTCGGCATCGGCAAGATCCCGGTGATCAACGTCGAGAACGCCTGCGCCAGCGCCTCCACGGCGCTCAACCAGGCCGCGGCCATGGTCACGGCCGGCCTGTACGATGTCGTGCTCGCGGTCGGCGTGGAGAAGCTCTACCACGAGGACAAGCGGAAGAGTTTCTCGGCCTTCAGCGGCGCGGTCGATGTCGAAGCGCTGGCGCAGATCATGGAGCGCCTGAAGGCCGGCGCCCGCGAAGGCGGCGCGGAAAAGGCCGCCTCCGGGGCGGGCGAGAATCGCTCCATGTTCATGGACATCTACGCCTCGGCGGCACGCGGCCACATGAAGGCCTGGGGCACTACGGTGCAGCAGTTCGCCCGCATTTCGGCCAAGAACTCGTTCCATGGCAGCCTCAACCCCCGCGCACAGTTCCGCGAGGCGCTGACCATCGAGGACGTCCTTTCGGCGCCCATGATCGCCGAGCCGCTCACGCGGCCGATGTGTTCGCCCATCGGCGACGGCGCGGCGGCAGTGGTTCTCGTGAGCGAGAAGAAGGCCCGGCAGCTGGGCATCACGAACCCCGTCCGCATCGCGACCAGCGTCCTCCATTCCGGCTGGGACCGTGGCACCGAAGAGAACGGCACCGCCGACCTCTGCGCCAAGGAAGCCTATGCCGAAGCCGGAGTTGGGCCGCAGGACCTCAGCCTCGTCGAGTGCCACGACGCCTCGGCCCCGGCCGAGCTGATGGCCTACGAGTCCATTGGCCTGTGCGCCAAGGGCGAAGGCGGAGCGCTTGTCGATTCGGGCGCGACCACCCTTGGCGGGCGCGTCCCGGTGAACACTTCGGGCGGCCTGCTCCGCAAGGGCCACCCTGTGGGCGCCACCGGCATCGCCCAGATCGTGGAGATCGCCGAGCAGCTCCAGGGCCGCGCCGGGCAGCGCCAGGTGGAAGGCGCGAAGGTGGGCCTCGCCCACAACGGCGGCGGCAACATCGGTTCCGACGCAGCCGCCATGTGCGTCACAATCCTCACCCGCTAACCGCGACAGGGGGAGGGCCTCGCGAACACGGTGAGGCCCTCCCTTCTCTTTCCGGGGCGCGCGCGGCACGACCGTACCCGGTAACCCAGACCGCGGCCCGGCCCGGCCGCAAAGGAGACGCCTGATGACCACTGCCTCGGAACCGGCCACCATCGAGGTGCTAGCCTCGGGCACGGCTCCCTACCACAAGATCGATCCGGACGGCTTCCGCGAGTGGGTGCGCGACAACAAGCAGCGCGCCCTCGTCTCCAAGCTCATGACCGAGAAGGAAGCGGTCGCGAAATTCGTCGCCGACGGCGACTACATCACCTACGAGTGCAACTACCTCACCCGTGGACCCAACTCGCTCCTGCACGAGATCATGCGGCAGCGGAAGAAGAACCTCTGGATCGCGGGCAAGTTCACCTATGTGGACGTGGGCATGCTTGTGGGGGCTGGCTGCGCCAGCAAGGTCGATACCGGCTTCTTCCTCTGCACGCCGTCCGTCCGCCAGGCGCTCGACGAGGGCAAGCTCGAAGTCTACGAGTACAGCAACGTAATCATGACCATGCGCCTCGAAGCCGGCGCCCA
>CAYYYI010000046.1:10577-18414 GCA_964475735.1 uncultured Anaerolineaceae bacterium | reverse complement strand
CCCCGCCGGGCGCCCGGTCTTCCACCACGTTGCCGGCGACCACGATATGCGTGACGGCTCTCCTCCTCCGCGCTAGCGGCGCAGACTGATGACGACCTTCCGGTTGTCGCCCTCGCCGATGCTGTTGGTCATCAGCTCCGGATCATCGGCGAAGGCCATGTGCACGAGGCGGCGCTCCGATGGGGTCATCGGCTCCAGCGTTATCGGGTTGCCGGTCTGGCGCACGCGGTCGGCCATGCGGCGCGCCTGCGAGATGATGAGCTCTTCGCGACGGTGCCGGTAGTGCTCCACGTCGATCGTCACGCCGCCCCTGCCCGGGTAACGGCGGCTGACGATGAGGTTGACGATGTACTGGAGCGAAAGCAGCGTCTCGCCGCGGCGGCCGATGAGCAGGCCAAGGTCTCCCCCGGAGATGTCGATGACTGCCAGCGCCGTCCCCAGGCCGTCGCCCGCCGAGAGGGGCTCTCGGATGGTGAGTTCAACATTTATGTCAAGAATACGCAGCAGGTCATCCACTACGTGGGCGGCGAAGTCCACCTCCTCCGCGTTGATGTCGGGCGCGACCTCGGGGAACTCCTCGCGGCGGCGGCGCGGCTCCGTCTCACGTGGTTCGGAGGGAGGCTGCTCGGCCTTGGGTGGGCGGCGGCCACGCTCCGCGCGGCGCGGCAGCGCCGCGGATGTCTCCTCCTCGTAGCTGGGAGGGCGAATGAAGTCCGCGTCGGTCAGCTTTGGGGTGGCTGCCTCCAGGGAGCCACCGGCCCCGCGCCGTGGACCGGGGGCGCCGCGACGCTGGCCGCCCCCTGGCGGTCTGGCATCCGGGCGTGGCTGCGCCGGAGGGCGTGGCCCACGCTGGCCCCCGCGGCCGGCCGGCCGCGGGATCCGCGTGTCCACCTCGCCTCTGCCTTCGGCGGGCGGCGCGGGCGACTTGATCCTCTCGGCGCGAATGATGGCGTCCCGGGCGCCGCGGCCCAGGAAGCCCTTTCGCCCTTCGTCAAGCACGACGAACTCGACCTCATCGGGGCGGGCGTTGAGTTTGGCGAGCGCCTTCTTAAGGGCGTCTTCTACGGTTTTGCCGCTTGCTTCGACCTGATCCATTGGCGGTCCTCGATTCTCGAGCGGGTTGGGAAGGTGCGGGCGGCGAGGCGGTGCTCGAGCCACCCGCGATGGCTGCGGCAGGGGCCTGCCGCGGTTTGAAGACGGGTTCAAGCTTCAGGAGCGGGAAGCCGTAGATGAGGATGTTGAACGCGATGCCGACGAGGGAGTTCACCACCCAGTAGAGCGAAACGCCACTCGGGAAGCTGAGGGCAAAGAACGCGAACATCATCGGCATCATGTAGGCCATCATCTGTTGCTGGGCCCGCTGCCGTTCGTCGGTGGTCACCGAAATAGTGGTCTTCGTCTGCGCCCATGTCGTGAGACCCACGAGCACAACCAGAATCATGTTGGGATGGCGCAGGTCCATTCCCAGGAAGCTCTCTTCCAGCGGAACCGCGTGCTGAATGTAGCTCCAGCTGTAGAGGTGGCCCGAGAGCGCTTCCAGCGCCTCGGGCGAGATGGCGAGCGTCTGGCGGATTGAGTAGAAGAGGGCAATCAGGATGGGCATCTGGATGAGCATCGGCCCCAGGCAGCCGAGAGGGTTGACCCCGGCCTCCCGGTACGCCTTCATCAGCTCTTCCTGCCGGCGCTTCGGGTCGTTGTACTTCTTGTTGATTTCCTGCACGCGAGGTTGCAGCGACTGCATCGCCCGCGTCTGGTGCATCTGGCGGAGCATGAGCGGGAAGGTGACCGCCCGCACCAGGATCGTGAACGCCAGGATGGCAAGGCCGAAGCTCTCGAACAGCACCTGGTTCAGCACAACCAGGATGTTGATCATCGGGTCGAGCAGCAGGAGGGTGAAGATGTCCCCTATCACTGGCTGCCGCTCCCAAGCGGGATGTCCGGGACGGAGCGCGTCTTCGGGTCGGCCCGGAAGAGTTTGCCCTTCGTGGTGACGATGAGCGCGGTCGCTTCCTCGGGCGTGACGTCGGCCCGCACGGTGCCGCTATCGACGAGCGGCACTGTGTTGAGCGTGGAGCCCGTCTTCAAGTCAAGGAAGTGGACCACCGGGTCGCGGTCCACGACGACCAGGACGTCGCCGATGACGAGCGGGCCGGAGCGGACCTTGTTCGTGGGAGACGAGGAGGTCCAGAGCGGCTTACCGGTAGTTATGTCAAGCGCATACACCTTGCCCCCGAAATCTCCGAAGTAGGCGACGCCATCGTGGAAGGCCGGTGTGTTCCACACCCAGTCCGTTGCCTGGAACATCGGTGTTACCGCCTTGCCGGTGGCGGTGTCGAGGATGTTGACCGAGCGGTTGAGGCCGGCCACGAACAGGCGTGAGTCGTCGAGGAGGCGCAGGGAGACGATCGCGCCGGGGATTGTGAACGGCTCCGGCCAGACGTCGGTGCGGTCGGCAAGGCGGATGGCGCGCACCTGGCCGCGCATGGTGGCGATGTAGGCGATGCCATTCGACACCACCGGGGACGCCCACACAGGGGCGCCGATGTTGAAGCCGCCGGCCGGCCATCCCTTTGCCGTCGTGCCGTCGGCCTTGTTGAGGGCGTAGAGGCGATTCTCGGTGGTACCGAAGAGGAGGACGTCGCCGTCGAGGACCGGTCCACCCACGATCCCGCCGTTGATTGCGGTGTCGCGCCAGATGAGCTCGCCGTCGGCGGCTGAGAGCGCCATGACCTCGCCTTTGTACGAGCCCAGGTAGAGTTTATCGCCATCGAGAACTGGGGTGGTGTAGACCGCATCCAGGCGGACGTTCTTCTGTTTGGGGTTATCGCGGTCGGGGAAGGTCCAGAGGGTGGTGGCGCGGCCGTCTGCGTCGAAGTCGATGGCGGAGAGGCGGTCCTTCTTGGTGAAGACGTAGACGGTGGAGCCGTCGATGACGGGGCTGGCCCAGCCCTGGGGGTTGGGCATGCCCATGCAGGAAGAGGCAGTGACGGCGAGGAAAACGGCAAGTAACCCGGCGAGAGCCGAGCGTCGAAGCTTCACGCCGGGCATCGTACTCTGCCCCGCTCCTAAGCGGTAGCTGCGGCGCCCCGGCGCCGCTGGAGGGGGCTCCGGTGGTTTGCTGCGGGCGCAATTCGTGGCGACGAGCCGTTGCGGCCAGGCGTCACGACCTCTTTGGAGGCCGTTCGGCCGCCCTATGTTTCACGTGAAACTCTGGCGCACCCCGGGGGTCTTCGCGCGTGCGCCGGCGACTTCTGCCGGCCAGGGCCGTGTTTCACGTGAAACACGCGCCCCTCTCGCCGGATCGCTCGCAGATTCCGCTAAGACGCGTATACCGATATACGGATACTGTTTCACGTGAAACGTTCGCCAGCCGCCCCGGCCTACTCCGGAACGGGGTCGTAGCCGCGGCCGCCTCCGGGGCGGCATCGCGCAAGCCGCTTCACCGCCAGCCAGCCCCCGCGAAGCGCCCCGTGACGGTCGATCGCCTCGTACGCATACCGCGAACACGTGGGCCGGTAGCGGCAAACGTCCGGAAGCAACGGCGAAATCGTGGCCTGGTACAGCCGGATCAGCCACAGAAACGGGTATTTCACCGCTCGTCGTCCCCCACGAGCAGCCGCGCCCGCTTCAGCAGCGCCAGGAGCGCGGCCCGCAACTCCGCAAACGGCGCCTCCGTGGCTCCCTGGCGCGCGGTCACAATCACGTCGTACCCGGGGACTACTGGAATCACCCGCGCCGCCTCACGCAGCCGCCTCTTGGTGCGGTTTCGAACCACCGCTCGCTTCGAAAGGCGCTTGCCCACCGCGAATCCCCAGCGCGTCACCTCAAGCCCGTTGGGCGTCCGCCGCAACGCAAGAAGGGGACCGCCTGTCACGGTCCCCTTCCGATACGCGGTATCGAACTCTTCGCCCTTGCGGAGACGCCTTGCGCGCTCCACGCCGAAGGCCGCCCTATACGACGGTCAGGCGCTTGCGGCCCTTCAGTCGTCGGGCCTTCAAGACAAGCTGCCCGGCGCGTGTCGACATCCGATGCCGGAAGCCGTGCGTCCGCGCCCGCCGGCGCGTGTGGGGTTGATAGGTGCGCTTCGTTGACATCACGCGACTCCTCTGAACTCCGAACGTGAAGAAACAGACTAACCCCTCGCTGGCTTACCAGCGAACTGGCGTCAGCGGTATGCCCAGGTGTAGTGCGCGTAGTGATCCATCACGCGCTCCACGTAGTCGTGCGTCTCCGGGATGCTGATCGCCTCCACGAAGTCGGCCGGGCGGGAGCCTGCCGCGGCGTCGACCCAGCGGATGACGTTCCCGGGGCCCGCGTTGTAGGCGGCGAGGGCCGCGTACGGGTCGCCGAACCGGCGCAGCTGGCCCGCCAGGTAGTAGACCCCGAACTCGATGCTCACCGCCGGGCGGAAGAGGTCCTCCGCCTTGAACTCCGTCCTCCCCAGGGCGTTGGCGATGCCCTCACCCGTCGGTGGGATGACCTGCGTGAGCCCGAGCGCGCCTGCCCGCGACCCCGCGTTGGGGTCCCAGAAGCTCTCCTGCCGGATCATCGCCGCCACAAACAGGGGGTCCAACCCCCCGGAGGACGCCTGTTCATTCAACAACTCGACATAACTAATGGGATAAGCGAGCCACAGCAGGTCCATGGGTCCGTCGTCCTCGTCCGCGCGTGTGGCCTCTTGTAGCCGCGTGGCCAGACTCGCGCACACGTCGCTTAAACCGAGTGCATGGGCCTGGCGGGCAAGTTCGAGCAGCCCCCACGGTCCCGCGCCGGCCGACGCGGCCAGCAACGCCAGGGTCGCCTGCGGACGAAGCCCCATCGACATCAGCTCGATTGCCTCTTCAACCGTTCCCACGGGCGCGGTCTCGGTGATGTCTAGCGCGCGCAGCCAGGCGCGCAGAGCGTCCCAGTCGGGGTCACGCACCTGGACGGGCGCGCGGTAGGCCACATCGACGGGCGCCGCCCGGCCGATCTCACTCGCGGCCTCGGTCCCGTAGAAGCTCCATGGTTCAAGGTTGGCGGCGCGTTCGAAAACCGCCCGCGCGGCGATCTCCTCGCCCCGCGCGAGGAGGGCCCGGCCCTTCCAGTAGAGAGTGCGCGCGCCGCCTGTCTCGCCGGTTGGGTCCCAGGCGCCGATGGCGCCGGCGTGGTCGCCCGAACGGTACAACTCGTAACCGGCGCGGAAGGCCGCCTCGGCGTCGAACTCCCCGGCTGGGCCTTCCGCCAGGAGTGCGCTGTAGCGCGCGGCCGCGCCGGTGTGGTCGCCGGTCGCTTCGACCGACCGCGCCGCCCAGTACTTCGCCCTGTGCGCATAGACCGAGACCGGCGCGGCCGCGGCCGCCGCATCGTAGTGGGGGACCGCCTTTTCCGGGTGGCCGGCGTCTTCGTAGGCCGCTCCGAGGTAGTAGAGACGGAAGGCCGTTTCCAGCGGCGTGAGATCTGGCTCCTCGATGGCATCGAGCAGTTCGGCGCGCGCCTCGACGTAGGCTCCGCGCCGGTAGTAGACGAGGCCGGCCTGCCCCCGGTCGACCTCGTAACCGGCCTCCCTCAGATCGGCGATGGCGAGCACGGCCTCCCTCGCTCCCGGCGTCGACGTGATGATCGCCCGCAGTTGGGCCGCGAAAGTGACGCTGTCGCCCAGGTCGCGCGCGATGCCGGCAATCTCGTAGCGGACCATAGGGCTGGCCGTAACCGCCGCGAGCTTTGAGAGCCACTGGAGTGCGCCCGCGGAGTCTTCCGCCGCCTTCGCCATCTCCGCCTGTTCGTGGTACGCCATTTCCACCAGGGCAGCTGGCGGCGAGGCCATGGCGAGCAGGGCGGACCATCCCGCGCCGGCGGCCGCCGAATCGCCTGCCCGGCGCGCGGCGCGAGCGTGTTCGGCGACAAGGTAGGGCTGCAGGGCGTCGGTCTTCGGCGCGGCTGCGAACGGCTGCAGCAAGTTCGCCGCTTTCGCGTGCTCGCCCGCCTCGCCCAGACGGAGGCCGAGCAGGTACGCCGCCCGGCGCTGCACGACCGATTCCCCGGGGGCCGTGCCGGCTGCGGCACGAAGGGCGTCAATGGCGCCCTGCCTGTCGCCGCTTTCGTTCCGTGCGATCCCCTCGCCAAGCAGCGCCCGGGCCCGCAGCGTGGTGTCTGATGTGGACGCAGCCACGGCCGCGAATTCGCCCGCGGCGTCTTCGAAGCGGCCTTCGGCGAGGGCGCGGTCAGCGGCTGCCAGTTCGGGGGGCCGGGCATCGGGCGTGGCGCCCGGGCTGGACGTCGACGTGACCGTAGCGGCTGGCGACGGCGAAAGCTCGGGCGAAGGCGAGGGTGTGGGGTCGCTCCGCGGCGACGCGCTGCACGCCGCCAGGGCGAGAGCGGCGAGCACTGTGCCGGCCTGCAGTACCCTCATGGCGCCTCCCGGGAGAGGTTTGCGTGAGACCGCTCCCCGGGCTGATGCTAGATTCGTTGCGCGGGCAGGTCAAAGCCGCCAGCGGCCGCACGTAAAGGATGGTTGAGGTGCAGCTTTCCCCCACGGCGCGCGCCGGTCAGCCGCTTACCCTCGGCGAGGCCACGCGCGAGCGCAACGCCTGGATCGAAATCGACCTCGAAGCCACGGCTGCGAACCTGCAAGCCCTGCGCCAGTGGGTGGGCCCGGACATAGAAATCATCGCCGTCGTGAAGGCGAACGCCTACGGCCACGGCGCGGCAGGCATCGCCCCCGCGCTCGAAGCGGCGGGCGCCGAACGCTTTGCCGTGGTCTGGGTGTCCGAAGCGCTGGCGCTGAGGGAAGCCGGAGTCA
Organism: uncultured Anaerolineaceae bacterium; assembly: GCA_964475735.1. Classification (GTDB taxonomy): domain Bacteria; phylum Chloroflexota; class Dehalococcoidia; order Tepidiformales; family Tepidiformaceae; genus UCB2. The sequence continues at coordinate 11,633 of CAYYYI010000046.1, read as the reverse complement.
CGAGGCCGATCATCGTCCTCAGCCACGCTTTCCCGGGCGATGCTGCCGAAGCCGTGGCACGCGACATAACACTGACCGTGCATTCACTGGAACTGGGCCGGGCGCTCTCCGATGCGGCCTGCGCGGCGGGCAAGACCGCCCGGGTGCACGTGAAGGCCGACACCGGCCTGCACCGTTTCGGCGTGCCGCCGGACGAGGCCGTCGCCCTGGCCGAGGCCCTGCGGGAGATGCCCGGCATCGATGTCGAGGGCCTCTCAACCCACATGGCGAACGCCGACGAGGCGGACGACGGCTTCTCGGAGGTGCAGGGCGCGCGCTTCGCCGCGGTCGCGGAACGGCTTCCCTGGGTGCGGTACCGGCACACGGCCAACTCGGCCACGGCCATTCGCCGGGGAGAGTTCCGCTACGAGGGGGTGCGGCTCGGGCTGTCCCTCCACGGCATCCTGCCCCCGAACACGCCGGGCCCGGCGCTCACGCCCGTGCTCTCCCTGACGGCGCGGCTGGCCCGCGTGGCCGAAGTCGCTCCCGGCGATGGCGTCAGCTACGGGCTCACCTGGCGAGCCGAGCGGCCCTCGCGCGTGGGGCTCGTGCCCGTGGGGTACGCCGACGGCTGGAAGCGGTCGCTGGGCAACCGCGGCGAGGCGCTGGTGGGCGGCCGCCGCCGCCCGGTGGTGGGGCGGGTCGCGATGGACCACTTCCTGGTCGACGTCACCGGCGTTCCTGGAGCGGCGGAGGGCGACGAGGTGGTGCTCATCGGCGCGCAGGGGCAGGAGCGGATCACCGCCAACGATGTGGCGCAGGCCGCCGAGACGATCAGCTGGGACGTGCTCGCTTCGCTGCAGACGCGCCTGCCGCGCATCTTCCACCGCTGCGGCGTAGTGGAAGGGATCGGGTAGGGGTGGGCGGCCCACGCCCCGTTGTACAATGTCCTCATGACGGTGAAGGAAGCGATCCACCAGCTGGTAGACGCCCTCAGCGATGAGGAGGCGGAGGCCCTGCTCGACTATCTGAACATGCTCGCCGACCCGGATGAGCTGACCGAGGAAGAGCTGGCCG
>CAYYYI010000046.1:0-10477 GCA_964475735.1 uncultured Anaerolineaceae bacterium | reverse complement strand
TCATGATTCGGCGCGAACTGCACGAAGCGAACCGCCTCTCCTGGAATGAGGCGACGAAGGCCCACAACAGCCACAAGGCCGGCCAGGCCGCGTTCTTCCGCGCAGGCGGCAACAAGCTCTTCCCCGAAGAGATGGAGTTGCTCGGCGACGTGGCCGGGAAGGACCTGGTCCACCTGCAGTGCAACGCTGGCCAGGATTCGCTCAGCCTCGTCCAGATGGGCGCGCGCGTCACCGGAGTCGACATCAGCGATGAAGCCATCGCCTTCGCGCGCCAGCTTTCCGCCGATTCGGGGCTGCCCGCCACCTTCGTCCGCGGCGACGTCTACGACTGGTTTGGCGAAACTGCCGCGGCCGGGCAGAGCTTCGACCTGGCCTTCTCATCGTATGGCGCTATCTGCTGGCTCTCGGACCTGGGGGCATGGGCCCGCGGGATAGCGAGCGTGCTCCGGCCGGGCGGGCGTTTCGTGCTGGTCGAGTTCCACCCCTTCGCCTCCACGCTCGATGACGAAGGGAAGGGCGTGGTCACCTACCCCTACTCCTCCGCCGGCGATCCGCTCTCGTGGGATGAGGGTGTGAGCGACTACGTAGCCGCTTCAGGTCCGGCGCTGGCCCCGTCGGGCTACCTTGAGGGCGTCCAGGACTTCAAGAACCCCAACCCCTGCCACGAGTACGCGTGGTCGATGGCCGACGTGGTCACCGCCCTCCTCGATGCCGGGCTGCGCATCGATGTCTTTCGCGAATACCTGTACGCCAACGGCTGGAAGCCCTTCCCCGGCATGCGCGATCTCCCCGGGCGCCGCACGGCCATGGCCGAAGACCGGCCCCAGGCGCCCCTGATGTTCGCCGTTGCCGCCCGGAAAGAGTGAAGTTAATCGCAAGTCAGATCGACATCGCCCGGGCGCGGTAATACAATCCTGCAACCCCAGACCGGTAACAGGATGTCGGCAATGAGCAGCACGATGGATTCACTCGCCCGGGTACCGCTTTTCCGGGACCTCGACCGCAAGGCGTTGGCGCGCGTGGAGCGCGCCGCCCGCGCTCGCTCGTTCCGGGCCGGCGACGAGATCGTGAAGGAAGGCGACGAGGGCGTCGGCTTCTACCTCATCACCTCAGGCAAGGTCTCCGTCACGCGCGGCGGTGTGCAGCTGAACACACTCGGCGCGGGCGACTTTTTCGGAGAGATGGCCCTCCTCGATAACCACCGCCGCAGCGCCACCGTTACCGCCACCGAGCCGACCGAGTGCATAGTCGTTCACCGCGCCGACTTCGTCGCCGAGCTTCGCGCCGACGCCGACCTCGCCGTCGAACTGCTCGCCCTGATGAGCCGCCGTCTGCGAGAGCTCGACGAAAGGCTGGGCGATTAGCGCCAGCAGGGCCGCTTAGCCCACTTCGAGCACGATCTTGCCGAAGTTGGCGTTCGCCTCCATGCGCCGGTGGGCCTCCGCCGCTTCGGCGAGAGGGTAGACGCTGTCGACCACGATCTTGATTCGTCCTGAGGCGATGTGGGGGAGCACGCTCTTCTCAAAGGCCCGGGTGGCGAGCGCCTTCTCCTCCAGCGGACGCGCACGCAGAACTGTGCCGCGCACCTGCAGGCGCTTCGAAAGCAGCATCCCCAGGTTTGCCTGTGCGGCCGCGCCGCCCATCAGCCCCACGATCACCATTCGCCCCTTCACGGCCAGGGAGCGCATGTTCTTCTCCCAGTACTCCGCGCCGATGACGTCGAGGATCACGTCAACGCCGCGGCCGCCGGTGGCGGCCAGTGTCTCGGCGGCGAAGTCCTGCTCGCGGTAGTTGATGGCCACGTCCAGGCCCAGCTCGCGGGCGCGGGCCAGTTTCTCGCTGCTCCCGGCGGTGCCCAGCACGAGCGACGCTCCCATGGCCTTCGCCACCTGGATGGCCGCAACCCCCACGCCCGAGCCAACGGCGTGGACCAGCACGGTCTCCCCGGCCACGAGCCCGCACTGAGCCAGCGCGTCGTGGGCGGTGATGTAGACCTCGGGCGTGGCGCCCGCTTCGTGCCACGAGAGGGACGCGGACACCTTCATCGCCAGGCGGTGGTGGGTGACGACCTGTTCGGCGTAGCCGCCGCCCGCAAGCAGGCCCATCACGCGGTCGCCGGTGACGAAGCCTTCGACCCGCGGACCGGCCTGTAGCACCTCGCCAGCAAACTCCAGTCCGGGGATTTCGAACTCGGGCCGCGGGCCCGGCTGGGGGTACTGTCCCATCCGCTGGAGGATGTCCGCGCGGTTGAGGGCGGTCGCCTTGACGCGCACCAGCAGGTCTTCGGGCCCGGGTATGGGGTCAGGCACGTCCCGGAATTGGAGCGTCTCGGGCCCGCCGTGGGAAGAGATGACAATCGCTTTCATGCCGCGAAGGCTACCAGCCCGGGCGGCTCCCCTGGAAGCAGCTACCGGCCGGCCACCCCGGCAACGTGTTCGCCCAGGGCCGGCTCCATCTGCCGGTCGCGGGCCACCGAGGGCCGCCGCCCGAGGAGTGCCTGCAGCACCACGACCAACATCAGTACGACGGCGCCCAGCAACATCAGCGTCTGCTGGATGCCTATGGCATCGGCGATGAAGCCGATGGGCAACGCTGCCAGCCCGAAGAGGCTCCAGCTCAGCATCGAAATGCTTTGCACGCGCCCCACGTACTGGTGATCGCTCAATGACATGACCAGCGAGTTGTTGAGCGACTGGAAAGCGCTCGCCAGGGCGCCCACGAGCACCATCGCCCCCAGCCCGAAGGCGAAGGCCGGGGCGGCTCCCAGGGCAACGAGCGAGAGCGCGAAGGCCACCGCAAGCGCCGCCTGGAAATGCCACGCGTAGCGGTGCCCGGCGTACATCGCCACCAGCACCGTGGCGGCAACCGCGCCCACCGCCCCCGCGGACGACAGCGCCCCCAGCCCGCTCGCCCCGACCCCGTAGACGTCCTTCGCTATCGACGGCAGGAACGACTGGTAGGGGAAGCCCAACATCACCACCGCCAGCGACGTCAGGATCAGCAGGGCCACCGAAGGCCGGCTGCGCACGTAACGCAACCCGTCCAGCATCTCCGATAGCGGCGATCCGCGTGCCGCTGCCGGGTCGGGATGCCCGGGCGGCAGCCGCAGCATCGTCAGCATGGCGGCAATGAAGCCGGCCGTGGTCATGAAGTACACGCCGCCCACGCCAATGAACTGAATGGCGATGAACGCTCCTGCAAGCGACGGCCCCACCACGCGCGTGCTGTTCATGCTGAGCTGCTGGAGCACAACGGCGTTGCCGATGGCCTCCTTCTCGACGAGGTCACTGATGAATGCCTGGCGAGCCGGGCCAATGAACGAGAAGCCCGCCCCCTGGACGACCCCGGCGGCGATGAGCATCCAGTACTCTACGGCCCCGCTCACGATCATCACTGCCAACCACGCCGAATTGAGCGCCACCACCCCCTGGGCGACCACGATAAGGTTGCGCTTGGGGAGCCTGTCGGCCAGCACTCCGCCCCAGAGCACGAGCAGGAGCTGGGGAACGCCGAAGGCTAGCATCACTCCGCCCAGGGCGCTGTTCTTGTGCGTCAGGTCGTACGCCAGGAACCCGCGCGCGATGACCTGCATCTGCATGCCCAGGAACGAGAACAGCGTGCCCAGCCAGAGAGTCCGGAACTGGGGATTCTCGAGGGCGAAGAACGTGCGGCGAAAGTACGCGCGCAGGGGGGATAACCCTCACGTAAGAGTTGGCGGTCTTCCCAGCCTAACAGACGCTTCCCCACGGGCCATTGGCGCCACAACGACGCTCTTCCCGGCTCCTTTCGTGCCACTTGTGCCATCATCTCTGTGGCGGCAACGCCGCAACCGCAGGGTCCCCATGGCATGAGACAGTTGACCACCCCGGCATTTCGAAGGACGCCCCCCGCGGGCCATCACCGGCGCCTGGCTGCACTTTTCGCGGCCCTGTGCCTTGCCCTCGGCGTGGCAGCCGCCTCTCTGACCGGGCGCGGCGATAGCGCGAGCGCCTCCGGCGGTCCCGCCTTCCGCGACGAGCGCGTCCACCTCCTCGTCTTCTCCGAAGGCGAGTGGTGGAACGCCGAGATCCATGCCCTTGTGCACGACGACGAGTCCGGCGCCTACGCCGAAGCCGCTTCCGCCGCCCGTGCGGAGATACTGACCCGCTTCCCCGGCGCCATCGAGGTCTCTCCCGCCGAAGTCGCCGCCCAGTACGTCCTCAACCCCTACTGGTGGCCTTCGCACACGGCCGAGTGGCGCTACAACCCCGCCGGCAAGACCCCCACCCTCACGGACGACGAGGCAGCCATCCGGGCCTCGGCCCAGGCGTGGAACGAGGCCGGGGCGCTCTGGTCGTTCGCATGGGGCGGACCAACTACTGCCGGGACAGGTACCTGCTCCCACGCGGGCCGCGACGGCCAGAATACCGTCGGCTGGGCCGCCAAGTCCGGCGCGACGCTCGCCATGACCTGCACCTGGTACGCCTCGGGAAGCCCGCCGCTTTCGGCGAGAGAGTTCGACATGGAGATAGACCCCGGCTGGAACTGGACCACCGGCACGCCCGTGAGGAACGATCTTCAGTCGGTGGTCACGCACGAATTCGGGCACGCCCTCGGCCTCGGGCATCCGCCGAACTCCGAGTGCCCGGGGGCCGTGATGTGCGAGAGCTACCGGGCCCGCTCACTCACCCGGGTGCTTCAGCCGGATGACATCGCGGGCCTCATCGCCATCTACGGCGCCGCGTCCGTGTCCACACCGCCGGTCACGCCTTCCCCCACGCCGCCGGTTCCGTCCCCGTCGCCCACCGTTGGGCCGTTCCGCCACATCGCCCCCGTCATCGCGAAGGACCAGTAGCGCCCGTTCGCCCTATGCCACCACCAGGGCGATGCCCGCCACGCAGAGGAGCGTTCCCGCGCCGATCCGCCGGGTGAACCGCTCCTTGAGAAACAGTATCGAAAGCGGGAGCGCCATGAGCGGCGACGTGGCGGAGAGGATAGCCGCGCGGGCCGCGCCTGCTTCCATCACGGAGTACACGTAGAGGAGGCTGGCTACGGCCGTCCCCGCCAGGCCGGCGGCGGCGATGCCTGCGATCTGCCTGCGGTCGCGGAAGGGGGCCACGAGCGCCGGGCGCTGCACCACCACAGCGAACGCCAGCAGCGCCAGCGCCCCCGAGGGCGTGCGGATGGAGGCCGCCGCCAGGGCGGGCATGCCGTCGTTGCCGGCCGCCAGCCAGAGGGTAGCGGTGGCCCAGAAGACACCCGTTCCCCCGAGCAGGGCGTACCCCTGCCAGCCCTGGCCGGGCGAAGGGTGGAGCGCCGCCTCGTGCTCGGCCGGGGGCAGCTCGGAAAAGCCGGCCAGCGCGGGTTCCGCCGCGGCCAGCACCGGCAACGGTACGTCCTCGTGCGCGCTCCCGGGGAGGACGATGAAGTAGATCCCCGCCGCGATGAGCACTGCTCCCAGGGGCAGCCCCCACGTGAACGGCTCTCCCAGAAGCAGAACCCCTCCGATGACCGTCATGGCGATGTACAGCGCCATGGAGATGGGGAATGTGCGCTGCATACCCAGCAGCGCCAGCGCCTTGATGTAGGCCGTGTCGCCCAGTCCGTAGCCGATAAGGCCGCTCCCGAGCATGGCGAAAAGCGTCGCCCCCGAGGCGGCGGTGATGTCATGGGTATCACCGAAGGCGAAGAACGCCGCGAAGAGGAGCAGGCTGCCCGCCGCCAGACGCAAGGCCGAGAGCACCACCGGCGCCGTTCGCGCGGCCAGAGAAGTTAGCGCGACGCTGGTCACCGACCAGGTCATCGCCGCTGCCAGCGCCGCAAGCTCGCCCATGTGCGCCCATGCTAAGGCGAGGCGGGATTACGCTTCAGTCTCGTGCGCGGCGCCGAGGGCCGCAGCCACCGTGGGAAGCCTCATGGTGAAGGTAGTCCCCGCTCCTGGCCTGGACTCCACGGTGAGCTCGCCCCGGTGCCCCTGGGCGATGCCGTAGGCCGTGGAAAGCCCCAGCCCGGTGCCCGCGCCGGGGTCCTTGGTGGTAAAGAATGGCTCGAAGATGTGCGCGCGCGTCTCTTCGTCCATCCCCACGCCGGTGTCGCTCACGTGGATGAGCGCGTCCTTGCCGGTGGCTGCCAGTTCGATCGTGAGCGTCCCGCCACCGGGCATGGCGTCGCGGGCGTTGATGATGATGTTCAGGAGCGCCTGCTCAAGCTGCTCGCGGTCGCCGTTCACGAACAGGTCCTCTCCGGGAAGGACGGAATTCACGGTAATTGAGGGCGTCAGGCCCGGGCCCGCAAGCCGCAGCGTGTCCCTCACCACGGACGCCAGGGAGATGGGGCCGTACTCCTCCAGGCCGCCGCGCGAAAAGGCCAGCAACCTCCCGGTGATGCTGGCGCCGCGCATGGCCGCGTCCTCGATAAGAGCGATCGCTTCGGCGTCCTCTGCAGAGTGCCCGTTCGAGCGTTTGAGGAGCGATGCCGTGACCAGGATCGCTGTCAGGATGTTGTTGAAGTCGTGGGCGACGCCGCCCGCCAGCAGTCCCAGGCTTTCGAGCCTGCGCGATTGGTTCAGCGCCCGTTCGGCCTCGCGGCGGGCGGTGATCTCGCGCGCTACCACGGTGAAGCGGCCAGGCTCCGGGCCTTCCATCCGGGCCGCGGCTATCTCCACCTCGATGCGCCTGCCGTCGGGCCGCACGAACTCCGCATCGACAATGCCGTTTTCGAGGCGCGCCAGCACCTGGAAGGGGGAGGTCTCCTGGTCTTCCCCGGGCGCGGGGAGAAGCCCGGCCCACGAACGTGCGGCGAGCATCTCCTCCACGGGCATGCCGAACATGCGCGCCGCGGCGTCGTTGGCGAAGACGATGCTCTGTCCTTCGAGGATGAGCAGCGCTTCGCCGAGGTCGCTCTGGGCGCGGAGCAGAGCGTCGCGATCCTCCTTGTCCCTTCGCAGTCGCGCGACAAGAGCGCGATTTTCGCTAAGGACGGCGAACTGGCGCACAGCCACGAGCCCCATCACTCCGATTGCACCCAGGGTCAGCACGAAGCTCTGGTCCCCGGTGGCGGCCCGCACGAGGGCGACCACGACAAGCGGGAGCGCGACGGCGTACGGCAGTAGGAAGCCTGCCGCGCCCCAGGCCTCCCGGCCCCGGTCTCCGCTATCCTTGCTCTGCTCCGGCATCACCATCGCCACGGCGAAGGTCCAGTACGCCGCCAGCCAGAGCAGGTCCAGCAGGGCGCCGTCCGTATCCATCTCCGCCACCGCCCACGAGTAGGTGTAGGCGCTATCGGCGGCAATCATCAGTACTGTGGCCAGCCCTATCACCGTGGCGCGCCGCCGATGGTCGCCGCCCCCCTGGTAGAGCGCGGCGATCACGATCGCCAGGATGCCCAGGTCCAGGGCGGGGTAGCCCAGGGCAGCCAGCTTATCGACCAGCCCGTCGTTTGCCGCCGCCGCCGGTTCGATCAGGTACACCCACGAAAGGGCTCCGGCGGCGACCATGACGATCAGGGCATCGAGCAGCCACGCGCCCCGCACCAGGCGCCGGGCGGGCAGCAGGAGGAGCGCCGCCGCGGGGAAGAACGCCAGGTAGCCCGCTAAGTAGAAGACATCGGGCAGGCCGGGGAAGGGCGGGTCGCGGTCAAGGAAGATGATGTAGCCGGTGTAGACCCAATCGGCGATGTTCCAGGTTGCCAGCAGCACCGCCAGGAGCACCCAGCCGAGCCGCTCCCGTCCGCGGCTCCGGCGAATGGGGATGGCCGCCAGGGCAACCCCCACCAGCGCCGGGAGCTGATAGCCGTAGTTGTAGGCCCAATACTGCGCGGGCTCGAAGAGCTGGCAGGCGGCGTAAACGGCAAGGAAGAACGCCCCGGCGGCGGCCACCGCCAGCCACAGCCTTTGCCCGCCGAACGCGAGACGCGGCGGCGCAGCCCTCAACGCTGCCTCCGCCGGGGCTGAGGGCCGGGGGCGCCCGGTCCTGAAAACACCTGCCGCAACAACCTCTGGATTCTCTCCACGCCAACGTTCGCCTGTTATCAGGCGTTACCCTGATTATCGGATCATGGCGCGGGACTATGAGCGAACAAGGTTCACTCCCGATTAACCGTCAGCTCCCGCTCAAGCCGCCGCTGGACCTCGAGCGCGGGCAGCCCGTGCTTTGTGGCCAGCGCCCTCACATCCTCGAACTCGGGCGCCATCCGGCGACGTCCCTGCCAGTCGCTCACCTTCACCCGCACCGGGCCGAGCGACGACTGGAACGTCTCCACGCGGCGGCTGGCCTCCCAGCGGCGGTAGCCTGTCGCTCGCACCCCGAGCGTGGTCGTCTCACTCAGAAACAGGTCCGCGAAACGCTCTTCGTCACCAGCCCTTACGAGCGCGCCGAGCTTCGAAGCGGCCCGGCCCTTCTTCATCCCGATGGGCTCAATCCAGGCGTCCAGCGCGCCCTCCTCCAGCAGCCGGTCACGGGCGTGCGCGAGCAGCGCGGGGGACATGTCGTCGATGTTCGCGGCCAGTTCAACTACCTCGCGTGCCGCTGCGCCGTCCGATTCGGCTTCGCCCAGCCACACGCGTAGCGCGTTCGGCCGCCCGGGCGGGTCGAAGGTCCCGGCGCCGTAGCCGTGACGCGAAGGAGTTACGACTGCCTCGCCCGGTTTCGCGACCGCGGCAAGGATGGCCGCGCCCGTGGGCGTCACCAGTTCGTGCGAGGCCTCGACGAAGCGGAGCGCGAACCCCGCCTCCTGCAGGATGTGGGCAGCGGCCGGGCCCGGCGCCGCGGGGATGACCCCGTGCTGCGTCTTCACAATCGTGCCAGCCCCCACGGTCACCACCGGGCACCAGGCGCAATCCACGCCGAGGTCTTCGAGGGCGAGCATCGACCCCACGATGTCAACCATCGCGTCGACGCCGCCCGCCTCGTGCAGGTGCGGTTCGGACGTCCGGTGGGCGAGCGCCTCGCCCCGTTCGAGCCAGCCGATGGCGCCGATCGCCCGGGCGGTGACGCGCTGCGGCAGCCCGGCCTGCTCCACCAGCGCCCGCATCTCCGCCGGTGTGTAGGTGCGTTCGTCTTCGACCCGCACGTCCAGGTGCGCGGCCTCGATGCCGCCGCGCGTCACCCGCTGCGACTCTATCGAAAACGGCGGCAGCCCCAGCCGCGCCAGCCCGTCGCGCACCGCGTCGAGCGAGGCGCCCGCGTCCGTCAGCGCGGCCAGCGTCATGTCGCCGGCAATGCCGGAGAAGCAATCGAAGACCACTGCCTGCGACGCGCCGGAAACGGGCGCAGGCATCGCGGCCGGCTTCTTCCCGGTCTGCTTCTTAGCCAGGGCCTTCGCCCCTCCCTTCAGATGCCAGCCGGTTGATGGTGGCCGCCAGGAAGCCCGCGCCGAAGCCGTTGTCGATGTTCACCACGGCCACGCCGGTCGCGCAGCTGTTCAGCATCCCCAGGAGGGCGGCCAGCCCGCCGAAGGCCGCGCCGTAGCCAACGGAGGTCGGCACGGCAATCACCGGGTTCGCCACCAGCCCGCCCACGACGCTCGGCAGCGCCCCCTCCATGCCCGCGACCACCACGAGCGCGTTCGCCTCGCGCAGGGCCTCCATCCGGTCGGCCAGGCGGTGGAGGCCGGCCACGCCCACGTCGTAGTGGCGCGTGACCATCGCGCCCATCATCTCCGCCGTGAGCGCCGCCTCCTGGGCGACGGGGATGTCGGCGGTTCCGGCGGTGACCACGGCGACGTTCCCGCGCTTCGGCCGTGGCGCGGGGTCGTACCACGCCAAACGGGCGTCGCGGTCAAAGACCATCCCGGGCACGGCCGTGGCGAGGGCCGACGCGTGCTCCTGCTCCACGCGCGTGACCAGCACGCGCCCGGCCGCGCCGAGGATGCTCCGGGCGATTGTGGCCACCTGCTCGGGCGTCTTTCCCAGCGCCAGCACAACCTCGGGCAGGCCGTCGCGAAGGGCGCGGTGGTGGTCCACCCGGGCGAAGCCGAGATCGTCATAAGGCGCGCGTTCCAGGCGTGCGGCGGCCTCCTCGACTGTCCTCTCGCCGGCGGCCACGGCGGCCAACAGTTCGCGCATCGCTTCGCGGTCCATGGCCGCAGTGTATCGCAGGGCGTGGCGGCCGGGTCGACGCGCGGCCTCCGAGCCACGACAATGTGGCGCGTATGACGATCAAGGCCTCGTCCCTTTTCTCGATCATCGCCATCTGGGCCACCATGATCCCCGCGGTCATCGCACAACCGGGCGCGTGGTGGTCGCTCTTCTTCGCAGGGTTCGCCACGCTCGTCGTTGGGGTGAACGCCTGGCGGCGGCTGGGGTGGTCGCGGCTCATCTCCATCGCCGGCGTCTGGGTGGGCACGGCGGCGGCCATCGCCGAGTCGGGGGGCGCGGCCTGGATCGCCATCTTCGCCTTCCTGGCCACGTTCGCAGTCGTGCTCAGCATCATGCGCCGCGAGGCCGTGGGCATCGGGGTGGGCGTCGCCTTCGCCTGGCTCGTGACCGGCGCGGTGGTGG
>CAYYYI010000045.1:12056-18573 GCA_964475735.1 uncultured Anaerolineaceae bacterium | reverse complement strand
TCACTTCCGTGTTCGGGATGGGAACGGGTGGGACCACCTCGCTCTAGCCACCAGAAGGTACATTATCGAGCACCCCCGGCGCAGGATCAAGCGAAAACCGGGCCTGCCGCTCAGATCCCGGCGCCCGCCCCAATCGCCTTGCCAATGGCGAACGTGAGGGCGGCGGCGGCCAGCCCGAACCCGAGCATCCGCGCACCCGAGAAGAGCACGCCGCGCCCCGTGAACAGCGTGATGGTGGCGCCAACGACGAAGAGCCCGGCCCCGCAGAGAGCCGCGCTCGCAAGGATTCCCGGCAGGTCTCCGACAAAGAGCCAGGGCAGCACAGGGAGGGCGGCGCCGCCGCTGAACGTGAGGAAGGAAGTGCCCGCCGCCACCCACGCATTCCCCGCCTCTCCCTGCGACATCCCCAATTCTTCGCGCACGAGTGTGTCGAGCGCCGTCTCCGGGTTCGCCAGGATCTGGCGGGCGGTGCGCTGCGCCTCGTCGCGTGGAAGGCCCTTCGCCTGGTAGATGAGCGTGAGTTCCTCCTCCTCCTCCTGGGGATTGAGCTCAAGCTCCTGGCGCTCAATGTCCATTTGGCGCTCAAACGCCTCGACGCTGCTGCGCACGCTGATCCATTCGCCGAGCGCCATGCTGAGCGACCCCGCGAGCAACCCGGCGATTCCACCGAGGATGACCACGTCGCGCCCCGGGTCGGCCCCCGCGATGCCCATCACCAGGCTGAGGTTCGAAACGAGCCCGTCGTTTGCCCCCAGGACCGCCGCCCGAAGAGCGTTGCCGGTCGCCCCCCGATGGCGCCCTTCAATCCGGGCGATGTCCACAGGGCCGCTGCGGCGGACGCCCCCCGAACGCGAAATCTCGCGGAAGACGCGAGCGTGCGAGCGCTCGTCGGCGGGGAGGTGTTCGGCCACCGCTTCAGGCTGGTTGTCGTACATGCCCATGGCCCCGGCTTCCATCTGCGCGACCACGGGCGCGACGAGCGCCGCGCCAAAGCGGCGGGCGATGAACCCCAGCACCCGCACGCGGAACGAAGGGCGGAATTCAGGCACGCGCTCACCGGCCTCTTCCAGCTTCGCGCGCCAGAGCGCCAGGTGGCGGTCCTCGCTCAGCGCCAGCCGCTCGTAGATGTCGCGCAGGTGGGGGTCAGTCTCCGCCTGTGCCAGGTAACGGTAGAGAGCCGCGCCGTCCACCTCGTCGCGCAGGTTAGAACGAAAGCGCTTGATATCCTCGCCTGAGTAGGTCAGCTTCTCGTCCGTCCGGGTCATAGCTGGAAAGTGTAGAGCAATGCTGCCCAACGGGTCATTGCAGTCGCCGCCGAAGGTTACCCTGTCCGCTCGGCCCCTTGCGCTGTCATGCGCGCGTCTCTCACGGGCGGATCAGGCGGCGCGGTTGCGGCGTGCTTCGAGCGCGGCGATCTGCTCGCGCAGGCGGCGGATGCGGCGCAGGCGGTAGCTCGAGATCACCAGGTCCGCGTCATCGAGCAGCACCGGGCCTTCGCAGCGAGCGCAGCGCACGGGCGCCACCGGGTCGCCGGACGGGGGGTGCCGATCCGAGGTGAAACCGGCCATCGTGAGAGGAGCACCGCCGGGGCCGACCCACTGGCCGGAGATGTACCCGCAATGCAGACATTTGACATCGCCCTTCACCAGCATGGTTGCCAACCTCCGGCGCGAGTATGCGGCCGGCCCTCCCGGCCGCGCATAGGGCATTCCCCTAAAGGCGCGCTGGAAAACCGCGGGTTTCCGGGGAACATCCCCCAACTTCGCTGTCTTCACATTAGGTAACGGCAGGGATGCTCAAAAGGTGAACGCTGCGAGCCAGGAACGCTAAAAGTCAGGAGCGGGAAACGGCATCTATGCGGTACTCGATGGTTCCTGAAGGCACGGTCACGGAAACGTCGTCTCCGGCGCGCCGGCCCAGCAACACCTTGCCAACGGGCGATTCGACCGAGATCTTCTTCTCAGCTGGATTCGCTTCCCTCGCGCCCACCAGCCGGTACGTCACCTGCTTGCCATTGTCCAGGCGCGTGACCGTCACCACGGAGCCCACCGAGGAACGGTCATCGGTGACGGATGCTTCCTGGACAATGGCTGCGCGCTTGAGAGTTGCCTCGATCTGCTTGATTCGCTGCTCATTGAAGGCGAGGGCCTCGCGCGCAGCCTCGAGGGGCGCGTTCTCGCGGAAGTCCTTGTCTTCGCGAGCGCGGGCCACGGCCGCGATAAGCTCCGGTGTGCGGGCCCTGAGTTCATTCAGCTCGGCCGTGAGGGCTTCGTGTCCCTCACGGGTCATCTCGATGCCGTTCTCCTCGCCAATCACCGTGCGCGCCGATCCAGATGCGTTGCGCCCCTGCAGCTTGCGGACACGGATGTGGATGCCGTAGTTCTGGGAGGTGTAGCTGCGCTTCTTCAGGAACTGGAACCACTGCTTCAGTGCGGCCACGCGCACGCCCGCCGAAGGATCGGAGACCTTGATCTGGGCTTCGGCGTAGGATTCGATGCGCGAGCTGGTGAGGGAGGCCACGTATGTCTGCTCACCGGCGTGTTCGACGTACTTCCGGACGTAGGCGGCGTGGGCTATGCGGACTTCTGGCTTGAGGGAGTTGATGTACTCGGTGAGCGCCTCGCCGAGGGTAACTGACGAGACTTGCTCTGTAGCTGAGTCATGACTCATGAACCCAGCTTAGCACTTTTCGGCGAATCGCGCCCCGGCGGACATCCATGAATGGCGGGTCGCTCGATTGGAACGGCCTGCCGGCGCTGTTCCCGGGATTCGAAGCGCCCGGGCGCTGGTTGCCCCTGCTCCAGCGCCACGGAGCGCTGTTAGTGGCTGCGTCCGAGCGCGTGCGAGTCACTGCCGTGCCGCCGTGGGAGTCAGTGCGCCGCCAATATGCCGAGTCGCTGGAGGTGTTGCGGATCGCGGAGCTGAGCGGGCCCGTGGAAACGTGCGCCGACGTCGGTAGCGGGGGCGGGTTCCCGGGTCTGGTGATGGCGGCGGTCCGGCCGGGAATGCGCGTCCACCTGGTTGAGCCCTTCAAGAGGCGGGCCGCGTTCCTGGAGGAGGTGGCCCGGGAGCTTGGGCTTCGCAATGTGACCGTGCACGCCGTGCGCGCCGAGGAAGCCGGGCGCGGGCCACTGCGCGACGCCACGGCGCTCGTGACGGCCCGCGCCGTGGCCGAAATGCGCGAGCTGTTGGAGTACACTGCACCGCTGACGGCGCCAGGTGGGTTCATGGCGCTGCCAAAAGGGAGCTCGCTTCCGGAAGAGCTTGCGGCCGCGCGCCCGGCCATGGACGCGCTCAAGTGCGAGCTCGCCGCCATTCACCGCATGCGCGCCGAGGTCAGCGAACTGCTGGCCGTGGCCGTCATCCGGAAGATGGGCCCTACCCCCGTACGCTATCCGCGACGTCCGGGGATGCCCGGCAAGAGGCCGCTCTGAGCGGGCGATTCGGCCGAACAATGGTTGAAACGCATACGCCCTTATTCCACTCTTGCCAACCTGTGCTATAGTGCGCCCGACAACCGGGAACGATCGTGCCCACGGCCGCTGCGAAGCGTCCGTGGCGCCCGGCATGAGTCCCGGCGATCTGCAGGAGGCAGCATGGACCCCAACGTGGTCGTCAACCGGATTGTGCGCCTGGCGAAACTGGACACGACAGTGTTCGACGAGGTGCGCGACGACGAGCGCGAGCTCGTGCCCGCCATCGTGGTGGCCGTCGTCGCCACGCTTATCTCGGCCATTGGCGCCTGGCTCTACCTGGTATTCAAGGCCCCCGACGGTGTCGAAGTCGATTTCGGCAACATCTTCGTAAAGGAGATCCTGCTCGGCTCGGTCTTCTCCATCGTCCTCTGGGGCGTTTGGGTAGGCGTAGCCTACGTGGTTCTCGTCCAGTTCTACCGCGAGCAGGCCGACATGCAGAGTCTGCTCCGGACCATGGGCTACGCAGCGTTCCCGCTGAGCCTCTCCATCCTCATGCTCATCACTCCGATGGCACTGGGAATCGGCATTACGGCCATGGTCCTCTGGTTCGTCATGAGCACCTACGCCATCCAGGCGACGACTTCCGCCTCTTCCGACCATGTGGTCATGGCCAATGCGGTCGGGTTCCTGGTGTTCGCCGTCGTGCTCTCGTTCCTTGCGGATCAGAGCGGCATGGCCCCGGGCGTCTGGATCTTCTCCGGGGATGCCATTGGCGAAGGCGAATTCTTCAAGCTCGATCTTGGCGGGCTTGAAGACCTCTTCAAGTAGGCCAACTGCCGCCTCGCTGAAGACTGCCACAATGTAGCGTGAAGCCAGCCCCCCCGGGGCTGGCTTCGCCTGTCTCCCGCGCTTCGCTTTCCCGGTATGGGGTACGCCCTTAGGCTTGGCGTTCGCCCGTGAACGCCGCCCCGCCTGCTCCCTTTCGCCGCAACGTCCCCCTCTACTACGGGTTCATCTTCCTCATGAACTTCGCCCTCTGGGGCGGCATCTGGATCAAGTATCTCGTCGAAGAGCGCGGCCTTGAGCTGAAGTGGATCTTCCTCATGGATCTCCCCTTCTGGCTGCTCGTGGCCGCGCTGCAGGCGCCCACGGGGGCTCTCGCCGATCACATCGGCCGCAAGCGCATGATGGCCCTGGCGGGCGTGCTGTTCGGGCTGACTATCCTTGGCTTTGGGTTCACCACCAACTACTGGATGCTCTTCTTCGATTACGTCCTCTGGGCCTTCGCCATGTCGGCCCAATCGGGAGCGGATTCGGCCCTCCTCTATGACTCGCTCAAGCACGATGGGCAGGAAGGGCGCTTCCCGAAGATCGCGGGCCGCGGCTTTGGTATCCAGTTATCAGCCGCCATGTTCGGCGTGGTCCTCGGAGCGTTCCTCGCCAGCTGGACGAGCCTCGCGTTCACGGTGCAGCTGAGCGCACTGGGCCCCTTCCTCGCCATCGGCTGTGCAGTGGCAATGCGCGAACCGCCCATCGAACGCACGGAGCGCAACTACTTGCGCAGCATGGGGAACGCCTTCTCATTCGCCTGGTCAACCCCGTCTGTGCGATACACCCTGCTCATCGGGGCCGTGCTCCTCACCGGCGTTTTCGGACCCGTGGTGCTCGTGCAACCGTTCCTCATTGAGCACGATGTAAGCACCGAGCTCTTCGGAGTCCTGCAGGCTCCGCTCCGGGCCACCACGGTGGTGGGCGCGCTGCTCGCGTTCCGCGTGGGCGGCATGCTGGGGACGAGCCGGCTGCTGCTCATGGCCTGCGTGGGCATCATCGGCTGCTATGGCGGGCTGGCGCTGGTCGATGCAAGCCCGGCCTTCGCCTTCTTCGGCCTTTCCAGCATCATGGCGGGCCTCACCCGCCCGGTTATCGACGCCTACCTGAACGAGCGCATCCCCAGCGACCGGCGCGCCACCGTGCTCAGCCTCATGCAGCTGGCCTTCAGCCTGCAGGTGGCGTTCTTCGAACCGGCGCTCGGCTTCCTCACCGACGAGGTGTCGCTCACCAGCGCGTTCGTGTTCTCGGCGGCCTACTTTGTGGTGTTGATGCCGCCGCTCCTGGTGCTGTGGAGAAAAGCGCACCGGGCCAGCGGTGCGCTCCTCGCGGGACCCTAACGGTAGATTGGCACGGCCCCGAGGGAATTCGCTCCAGATTGTGACCTGCCATGGCCTATCATGTGCATAGCTGACAGCCATAGAGGGGCAGCATGAGCACTGGAATTCGCGACGACGCACGAAAGCTGGTCGAGAACCTGCCTGAGGACTCCACCTGGGACGACCTGATGAGGGCGATCTACGAGCGCCTGCTGGTTGAGAAGGGAATTGCAGACTTCGCGGCCGGGAGGACGATCAGCAACGCTGAAGTTCGCCGCCGCTTCGGCCTCGACGCGTGAAAGTCGAGTGGTCACAGAGCGCAGTCGCAGAGCTCGAAAGTATCCATGACCATATTGCCAGGAACTCCTTGGCCTACGCGGACCGTATGGTGGACCGGCTGACCCGCCGGGCCCAGCAGCTCACGGAATTTCCACACTCGGGCCGCGCCGTACCGGAGTTCGGGATACCGCTCATTCGGGAGATTGTTGAGGGATCCTATCGACTTATCTACCGAATCGAGGGCGATAGAGTTCAGATACTGGCCGTTGTTCATGGCGCTCGCACACTCTAAGTCCCCAGCGATTGCAGTCACTCGTAGAACTCAACCGTCGCGAAGCCCCGCACGGAAGGCTCGTTCTCCTGGTTCAGCACCACCAGCTCCAGGTCCGCGCGGCGGCGGCCCTCTTCTTCGAACACCCGGGCGACGCGCCCCACAACCGTGATGGGTCGCCCCGTGATGTCGGGCCGGCGATGCGCGGCGCGCACGTGGCGCACGTAGCCCGCCTCCCCCAGCCACTCCTCCACCGCCCTGCAAATGAGCCCGAGCTTCATTGGGCCCGGGATCAGTGTGCCCGGCATCCCCTGGGCGCGGGCCGCGTCAATGTCGTAGAAGAGCGAAGGGAAGTTCCACGTGAGCCCGCAGAAGCGGATGACGCGCGCCAGGTCAGGCGTGAC
>CAYYYI010000045.1:0-11956 GCA_964475735.1 uncultured Anaerolineaceae bacterium | reverse complement strand
CTGATCAGGAGTGAGTCCGGCATCAGGTCGGGAACTTCGAACCGCTCGGAATCCGGGTCGAGCGCCACCATTGTGTATCCCGGCACGGGGTCGCCGGGGGCGAACTCACGGTCGTGGTGGCCCAGGAAGACATCCATGGCGCGGTGAACCGCCTTGCGCGTGACGGTCAGGTGCGCGACCGGCCCGGTCCTGCCGGTGAGCGCGAGGACCTCGGGCGTGAGCAGGGATTCTTCGATCACGAGTCAGAGCCTACCTTCCGCCGGGCTGTGCCTCAACGCGAGCGGCGTCTGCTACGCTCATTCCCAGATGATCTACCTCGACCACGCGGCCACTACGCCCCTCCGGCCTGAAGCGCGCGAGGCCATGCTCCCCTTCCTCGACGGGCGATTCGGCAATCCCAGCGGCCTGTACGAAGTCGGGCGCGATGCCCAACAGGCGGTCGACGAAGCGCGCCGCGCCGTGGCCGGCTGTTTGGGCGCTCGGCCCTCCGAGATCATCTTCACCAGCGGCGGCACCGAGAGCATCAACGCCGCCCTCCTCGGCATTGCCTACGCAATGAGGCGCGCCGGTGCAGGCGACCACATCATCACAACCGCGATCGAGCACCACGCCGGGCTGCACACCGTACAGGCGCTCGAGGAGATGGGCTTCGAGGTCACCTACCTTGGCTGCGACGCCCACGGCCGGGTGAGCCCGCGCGAGTTTGAGGCGGCGCTTCGCCCCGAGACCGTGCTCGCCAGCGTCATGCTCGCCAACAACGAAGTGGGAACCATCCAGCCGGTGCGCGAGATCGCGGACGCCATTGCCCGGTACGGCCGTGAGCGCAAGCACCGCGTGCTGCTCCACTCCGACGCGGTCCAGGCCCCGGGATGGATGGCGCTCGACGTGAACCAACTGGACGTTGACGCGCTCAGCCTTTCGGCGCACAAGTTCGGCGGTCCCAAGGGGACGGGGATCCTCTTCCTACGGCGCGGGACCCCATTCCGCCCGCTCATCCACGGGGGTGGCCAGGAGATGCAGAAGCGCGCTGGAACCGAGAACGTCGCCGGCATCGCAGGGACGGCCGCCGCGCTGCAGATCGCGAGCCGGGGCATCGTTGCGCGGGCCGCTCGCGTCCGTGGGCTGCGCGAACGGCTGCGCGAGGGCATCCTCGCCCGCATCCCGGGCGCCCAGGTCAATGGTTGCCAGGTGAACTGCATGCCGAACAACCTCAACGTCTCGTTTGCCGGCGTGGAAAGCGACGTGCTGGTGGCCGGGCTCGACAGGCAGGGTATCGCCGCCAGCTCAGGCAGCGCCTGCTCGAACTCCACCTGGGAGCCCTCGCACGTCCTGATGGCCATGGGTGTGCCCATCCGCCGCGCCGTCGGCAGTGTCCGCTTCAGTCTGGGCGAAGGCACGACCGCGGAGGAGATCGATCAGTTGCTCGCGGTTCTGCCGGGCGAAGTGGCCCGGGTTACGCCCGCCGGGGACTCCCACCCCGCGTAGGCGCCCGGCCGCGGCAGCGGGGCTGGTGGTAGAATCGCACCCCAACCACCCCACCCGGAGTGCCATCCATGCTCCTGCGCGACATCCTTTCTCATGCCGTGAAGCTCTACCCGGACAAGCCAGCCCTGGCCGGCGGTGATGGAGTCCTCACCTACCGGCAGGCGGAGGAGCGCGTGCGGCGGCTCGCCGCGGGGTTGCTGAGCCTCGGGCTCAAGCCGGGCGACCACATCGCCATCCTGGCCAACAACTCCCACCGCTACTGGGAGACCTACTTCGTGGCCGACATCGCCGGGATGCCCCTCGCGCCCCTCAACATCCGCCTCGCTGCGCACGAGCTGGAGTTCATCCTCAACGACGGCGAGATCAAGGCCCTCATCCTCGGCATGGAGTTCCTCGACCTCTACGAGCAGTTCAAGGAAAAGACACCGGGAATCGAGCACGTGATCCTGCTCAGCGGCGAGACCACGGACGCCTTCGTCGACTACGAGCGGCTCATCGAGGCTAACGAGCCCCTGCGCGGGTCCGTGCGGGAGTGGTCGGAAGACGACCTGTTGAACCTCTGCTACACGGGGGGTACCACCGGGCTCCCGAAGGGCGTGATGCTCAGCCAGCGCAACGTTGTCTCGAACGCCACCCATGCCGTGGTCACCTTCGGGTTCTCCGAACGCGACACCTGGCTCCACGTTGCGCCGATGTTCCACCTCGCCGACGCGTGGGCGTGCTACGCGCTCACCATGGTGGGCGGAACGCACGCCTTTGTGCCCTCCTTCTCGCCCCAGGGGACCCTCGAAGCGATCGAGCAGCACCGCGTAACCAAGACCATCCTCGTACCGACGATGATCAACTTCCTGGTCAACTTCCCTGGGGCGGCGAAGTACAACACGACCTCGCTCGACCTCATCCTCTTCGGGGCCTCGCCCATCTCCATCGACCGGCTGCTGGCGGCCGTGCGGGTCTTCGGCCCCAAGTTCTGCCAGGCCTACGGCATGACCGAGACGTCGCCGCTCCTCACCGGCATGAAGCTCGACTGGATGCGCTTCGATGGCGATGAAAAGGATATGAAGCGGCTGGCCAGCTGCGGGCGCCAGGTGGCCGGCGCCGACGTTCGCGTCGTGGACGAGAACGGGGTGGACGTGAAGCCCGGCGAAGTCGGGGAGATCATCGCCCGCGGGCCGAACGTCATGCGCGGCTACTGGAAGCGGCCAAAGGAGACCGCCGAGGCGCTGCGTGGCGGCTACATGCACACCGGCGACGTCGCCACCATCGACGAGGAGAACTTCATTTACATCGTCGACCGGGCGAAGGACATGATCATCTCCGGCGGCGAGAACGTGTATTCCGTCGAGGTCGAGAACGCGCTCTACGAGCACCCGGCGGTGCTTGAGGCCGCCGTCATCGGCATACCCGACGCCAACTGGGGCGAGGCTGTGCTCGCCATCGTCGTCCCGAAAGAGGGCGCCTCCGTGACTGAGCACGAGCTCATCGACCACTGCCACGGGCTCATCGCGGGATACAAGTGCCCGAAAAAGGTCGTGTTCCAGTCGGAGCCGCTACCGAAGAGCGGACCGGGGAAGATCTTGAAGACGGAGTTGCGGAAGCCCTTCTGGGAAGGCCGCGAGCGGAAGGTGAACTGAGAGAGGCCCGATGACCACAATCACACTGCCGTTTGGAGAAGGGATTGTCACCGCCGAGTTGCCCGCGCGGGCGCGCGCCATCGGCCTGCCCGCCCCGGGGAGTGGCGGAGGCGCCGGGCAAACGCGCGAGCAACGCGAGCAGGCGGTCGCCGCCGCGCTGGCCAGCCCGCTCGGGCTCCTGCGCATCCGCGACTCCGTCCGCCCGGGAGCGCGCGTGCTCATCGCCTTCGACGACCCGACCGTCCGGGGAAGCGGCGACATCCGTGAGGTGATCATCGAGGCCTGCCTGGCCGAACTCCGCGACGCAGGCGTCGACGAGGGGAACGTATCGCTGGTGTGCGCGAACGCTCTCCACCGCAAGTTCACCCGGACGGAGCTGGCGCGAGACATCGGGCAAGGGCTGGTGGACCGCTTCGGCGAGCGGGTCACCTGCCACGACGCTGAGGACTGGGACAACATCATTTCGTTCGGGCAAACGGCAAGCGGCTTCCACGCCGACCTCTCGCGCGCCGCCGCCGAAGCGGACCTCTGCATCTACGTGAATGCGGGCTGCTTCCTCGGGTTCAGCGGTGGCTGGAAGTCGATCGCCGTCGGGCTGACAACCTGGCGCTCCATCCGCAGTACCCACACTCCCGACGGGATGTCGATGTCGGTGCGCCACAACCGCATGCACGCCGTGCTCGACGAGATTGGCGAGCACATCGAGGAGAACCTGGGCAAGCGGTTCTTCAAGATCGAGACGGTGATGGCGAACGCTTCCACCATCGGCGGCATCTGGGCCGGGGGTGTGCGCGAGACGCGCGCCGCCGCCCTGGAATACCTGGAGTCGCGAAACCCGCCCCGTCGCAGCGCCACCCCCGAGCGGGCGGACGTTGTCATCTACGGCGTGAACGACACGAGCCCCTACGCCGTCTTCGCGCGGCCGAACCCGATCCTCACGCTCATCTCGTCCGGGCTCGGCTACCAGGGGGGCTACATCGAGGCACTGGGAAAGCCCGGCTGCACCGTGATCATGGCGACCCCCGCGCGCGAGGAGTGGGATATGGAGCACCACCCGGCCTACCGCGAGGCGTGGAAAACCGTGTTCCCGGCCTACCGCGACGCCTACGAGATCGACGGGCGCTTCGTGGAGGAGTTCGCCGCAAAGGCGGCGTACATCGATCGCTACCGGAACGGCGTCGCTTTCCATCCCGTGCACGCGATCCTTGCCACGCAACCGCTGCGGCGGCTCAAGCACGCGGGCCGGGTAATCGTGGCCGGGGCTGAAGACCCTGCTGTGCCGGCGCACGTTGGCTTCGAAAGCGCACCAACCGTGGAGGACGCCCTCCGCATGGCCGAAGTCACGCACGGCCCGGACTGCCCGGTCGTGGCCATCGGGCTGGCGGGCGACCCCGTCTCGGCGCCCCGGAGCGTCCGGATGTAGCGAGTTGACCCGCCGCGCGCCCGGCCGGAGACTCGGATGACCTGACCGGGAGGTTGAGGCAATGACCGACGATGGCCTTGCCGCGCTGATAGATGTGGCGGCGCTCAGGCGCTGGATCGAAACGAACGTACCGGGCGAACGCGCCCTCATCGACGTACAGAAGCACGTGGCCGGCTTCTCCAACGAGACGTTCTTCGTGACCCGAGGTAGCGAACAGTGGGTGCTGCGCCGTCCTCCGCGGGGACCGCTCTTGCCCACGGCCCACGACGTGCTGCGTGAGTTCCGGTTCATCGCCGCGCTGTACGGGAAGGCGCGGGTGCCCCGGCCGGTGGCGGCCTGCGAGGACACGTCAGTCATTGGCGCGCCCTTCTACTTGATGGAGCGCATCGACGGGGCTGTGCTGCGCACCGGGCTGCCGGAAGCGTACGAAGGCGTCGCCGGGCGCCGCCGCGTGGGCGAAGAGCTCATCGACACCCTGGCCGAGCTGCACGCGGTCGACTGGCAGGCAGCCGGCATCACCGGCAAGGGCGAGAACTACATCGAGCGCCAGATTGGGCGCTGGAGCAAGCAATGGGAACTCACGCGCCCCCGGACGCGCGAACTGCCCGGGCTCGACGCGGCGACTACGTGGCTGCAGGAGCATATGCCACCGACCGGCCCCGTCACCATCGTCCACGGCGACTACAAGCTCGACAACGTCATCTTCTCCAACTCGGAGCCGCGGGCGCTGGCCATTCTCGACTGGGAGATGGCGACCGTGGGCGATCCGCTGGCCGACCTTGGATGGCTGCTTTCGTACTGGGGCCCGACTGACGACGCGCCGCCTCCAGGACAGGAGCTAATCGGCGAGCTGACGCGGGAACCGGGGTTCCCCACCATCGAGGAGATGCTGGCGCGCTACGAGCGGCAGAGCGGGCGTTCCATGCGGAACTTCACGTTCTACCACGTGATGGCCGTGTACAAGCTCGCCATCATCCTGGAGGGACTCTACATGCACTACCTGGAGGCGACCGCTTCGAACCCGGAGTCGGCGAAGTTCGAATGGTACGTGCCCATGCTCATCGGGCGCATGCACCGGCTGATGAAGGCGACAGCTTGAATGACTGAGAAACGGCTTGCCATTTCCGTGCCGATGGACGACTTCCTCATCTCGGAGCACGTCGAGCTTGCGGGCCTGGATGCCCGGTGGACACCGAGACCGCCAACCCTCACTCCACGAGGAGCCAGCGCAGGCGCTCCAGTACCTCCGAGCCCGCGCCAGCGCAGTTGAGATAACCGTCCACGCTGCCGAACTCGGTTCGGATGAAGTCGAGCGTTGAGTGAATCGGCTCTGTTGTAGTCGCCAGGAGTGCCTGCCATTCGTCAGGAGTCATGCCGAGCTCGCGCCGGTTGCGCTCGAACCTGTGGGTGTGGCTGGCCAGGAGCGACCCGGTCAAGGCGTAGTCATTCGCCACATCATCGTCGGAAACGCCAAGAACGCTGAGGAGCAGGGCCGCCGCGATGCCAGTCCGGTCGCGGCCGCCTGTGCAGTGGAAGAGGAGAGGGACGGGTGCTTCGTCCGCCACTTCGTGGAAGAGCGCCGCGAACGAATCCATTCCGCTCACCAGCAGATGCCGGTAAAGCTCGACCCAGCTGACGTCGCCATCGCGAATGGCAAGTATTCTCTCTCGCCGGTCCTCAGGTGTGAGCGCGGTGTCAGCCGCGATTGGCAGGTGGCGGTAGCCGATGCCGTGAACGCCAAACGGGGCCAGTCCGTCCGCCGCTATCTCGGACTCGCTTCGGAAATCGACGACGATACGGATTCCGAGTTCATCTGAGAGCGTCCGCATCCCGCGATGCGTGAGGTGGTGCGTCATGGCGGAACGGAATACCCGGCCAGAGCGGACGCGGCCGGCAGGGGTCGCGTGGCCACCAAGATCGCGCATGTTGATCGCACCCTCGACCTGGCCGTCAAGAACCCGGCTGATGAGAGCTTCCATCTGGACTACCTCGGGGTGATATCACCGCAGGCGGTGTGGTGAAACATTCGCATGCCCTTGTTAAGGGACGTGAGGCTGCTGCAAGGAGTGACCCGGCGGCGTGCGCGCCGATCTCCGGCGATAACGGAACGCTAACGGCTCGCTCACCCTCCGTTCATGTAGAGCTCCAAGAATGCCCGTCAACACTCAGGGGGGATTTGGTCTTGACACGCGAATTCACCAGGGCTTTGACTCGACGAAAGGTTCTCGGGGCGGCGGCGGGCGCCACGGCCCTTGCCATCACCGGCATCGCCTGTGGCAGCGACGACGACGACGACGACGAGGAAACACAAACGGTATCGAGCGCGACTCCGACGGCCAGGCCGGTACCTTCGGAACTGGTCGTGGCCAACGAGGCCGAACCGGATGACCTCCTGCCGTACTTCTCGGGCTTCGGGGCCGGGCTCGTGATGCGCTCGCTCTACGAGACGCTTGTCGAGGTCCGCATGAGCGCAAGCGCCGACGGCAGCGCCGCAATCACGTACGTCCCCGTCCTTGCGGAAAGCTACCGCCAGACAAGCCCCACGACGTTCGAGTTCCGGCTTCGGCCGGGCGTGAAGTTCCACGATGGAGCGCTGTGGGATGCGGCTGCCGCGAAGCAGGCCGCGGACCTCTTCCTTGACTCGAAGCAGGCGACGGCGCTCAAGAAGACGGCAATCCTCGCCATGGTGGCGAAGGAGGTTCGCGTCGTCGACTCAATGACGATCGAATTCACCTCCAATGCGCCCACGAACGAGAACGAGTTCCTGTTCGGCATCCGCCTTGGGTTCTCGGCCGTTTCGCCGAATGCGCTCGCCGAGAAAGGTGGAATCGCGGGCCTGATCGAGACGCCGGTGGGCACAGGGCCTTTCGCCCTGAAGAGCTGGACGCGCGGACAGGAGATCCGGCTCGAACGGAACCCCGGTTACTGGAAGAGCGACGTGACAAATATCCCGGGGCTCAAGTTCATCACCCGGAAAGAGGCAAGCGTCCGGGCTCAGACAGTGAAGAGCGGCGAAGCGCATTTTGCGTACAACATCGGAGTTGAGCAGGGAAGCGCGCTCGAACACACGGTTGTGGGCGGTGGGTTCCAGTCCAGCGGGTTGCGGCTGAACAACGCCAGGACGCCAACCAGCGACATCAGGGTGCGGCGAGCCATCAACCTGGCAATCGACCGTGTGACCATCAACAAGAGCATCTTCAAGGGGACAGCGCAGCCGATCGGTTTCTTTGCCTTCCAGCCTGCAAAGGTAGAGCCCTTCGCCTACCGGCCCGAAGATGCTCGCAAGCTCATTGAAGAGGCGGGTGCGAAGGGGCAGGAGTTGGAACTCGTCTATGGCGAGGGCCGCATTCCCGAGGAAAGCCAGCTTGCCGAAATCTACAAGGCCTCACTCGACGCGGTGGGCCTGAAGATCAAGCTGACGCGCCTCGAACCACGTCAGTACAACGAGCTCGGTAGCAAGCCCTTTGCAGAACAGCCACCGCTCTACATGGAGACGACAAGCTCGGGCAACTATGGCGAAATTGCCTCCGGGTTGCGCGACAAGTATGGATGCAAGGGCACCGGTACGTTCTGCAACGCGGATTTTGACGCCGAATTTGTCCGCATGGCAACGCTATCCGGAAGCGAACGGACGAATGCGCTCCAGTCGATAGCGAACAGGCTCCAGAACGAGCATGCACCCCGGGCCTGGGTGGTGGGGGTGAAGCAGGTGCACGGGCTGGCGGACGGGGTGAAGGCAGCGCTGCCGCTCAACGCCTACGTGCTGCTCACAGATCTGAGCTTCGGATGATCCCCTACCTGGCGGGGCGCGTGGCCGCGGGTGTAGCCGTGATCGTGGGTCTGGTGGTCCTGAGCTTCTTCGCGACCCATTACATCGGAGACCCGGTGTTCCTGCTTGCAGACAGCGAGTTCTCCTCCGAAGAAGACCGCGAGGCGCTCATACGCGAGGGCGGATTCGACCAGCCGGCCTGGGAGCAGTTCGCGGAATTCGTGGGCCACGC
This sequence comes from uncultured Anaerolineaceae bacterium, assembly GCA_964475735.1. Lineage (GTDB taxonomy): Bacteria > Chloroflexota > Dehalococcoidia > Tepidiformales > Tepidiformaceae > UCB2. The sequence continues at coordinate 3,413 of CAYYYI010000045.1, read as the reverse complement.
TGCCAGGGGCGACTTTGGAACATCCATCTGGCAGAACCGGCCAGCCACCGAAGTTGTCCTGGAGCGCGTGCCCGCGACGATGCTTCTCGCCGCCTGCACGCTGGCCGTCATCGTGCTCGTAGCGATACCGCTGGCTGTAGTCGCCGCGCGAACCCGCAGCCGGAACCTGAACACCGCGATCACGGCGATAACCACCGGATTTGGCTCGCTGCCATCATTCTGGGTCGCACTTGGGCTGATCTTCGTCTTCTCCGTGCACTTGAAGTGGCTGCCAACGGGTGGGTACGGCTCGTGGCGAAACCTTGTCTTGCCCGTTCTTGCACTGTCGATAGCGCCTATCGGGCGATTTGTGCAGGTGCTGGAAGCGTCGATCGCGGCGGAACTGCGACGGCCGTACATCAGCACGGCACGCGCCAAGGGCCTCTCGGAACGTGTGGTGCTCGGCCGCCACGCCTTTCGAAACGTTGCCATCATTGGGATCACCCTCCTGGGCGGCGAGCTTGCCATTCTCCTCAACGGGGCGATCCTTGCCGAGACAATCTTCTCGTGGCCGGGAGCCGGCAGCCTGGCGCTCACTGCCGTGGTTCGGCGGGACCTGCCGGTATTGATGGCGAGCGTGATCTACCTTGGAACGGTCGTCACTGCCATGAATCTGATAGTAGACGTCGGCTATGCCTTCGCGGACCCGCGGGTGCGACTGAGGTGAGCCTGTCGTCAGGCGCGATGGAGACGCGAGCGGCAGCGTACCCCGAGCCTCGAAGGCCGGCGGTAGCAGGCGTAGCGATGGGGATGCGCCGGCGGCCAGCGTATGCCGCTGCTGCAATCGCGCTCCTGCTCGTGGTCTGCATCGCCACCTTTGGGCCATTGCTGCCCCTTGCGGACCCTCGTGCCCCGGCCCTCCTGGATCGCTTGCAGCCTCCACTCACACGGGGAGCTGAGGGGTCGCTCCACCTGGCGGGCACCGACCAACTCGGGCGGGACGTCCTTGCGCGTACGATTCGCGGCGCCCGGGTTTCGGTGGGGATCGCCATCGTGACAGCCCTGCTTGCGGGGACACTGGGGTCCGCGGCCGGCCTTGTCGCGGGCTACCGGGGCGGCTGGACGGACCAACTGGTCATGCGTACGGCGGACCTGCTGATGGCGTTCCCGGCTCTACTGCTGGCGATCTTCCTGCTGTACCTCACCGGAGCATCCATCACCAACCTGGTCATCTTGTTGACGATCGCGAGCTGGTCCGGGTTTGCGCGCGTCGCCCGGGCCGAGACGCTGCGCGTTCGCAGCCTGGCCTTCGTGGAAGGAGCAGTTGCGGCCGGGGCGAACACACCGCGCATCCTCATTTTCCACGTGCTCCCGCACCTTGTGCCGGCACTCGCCGTGCTCATGGTGTTCGATTTCGCTGGCGTCATGCTGGCCGAATCGAGTCTGAGCTTTCTGGGACTGGGGATACAGCCCCCGGGATCATCCTGGGGGCTCATGCTCGCCGAAAGCCGGGAGTATCTTTACACGGGAGGCTGGTGGTTGTTCCTGGTGCCCGGAATGGCCCTTTTTGTCACGACTCTATCGGCGAACCTCACCTCCCGGTGGATCCAGGAGCTGGTGCGTATCAGGGAGTAGCCCGGACAGGATTCTCCTCCGCGTCCGGGGCGTCACTTTGACCGGAGCGGGAGCACGCCGGGAAGCAGAGGATGCATACTGGGTTCGCACACGGCGAGAGAGCGGACGCTCATCTCGATCGAGCGAGAATACCTGCTCCTAAAGGCGGGACCTTGAATGAATGAGAAGCGGCTGGCCCTATCCGTGCCGATGGACGGGTTCCTTATCGCGGAACATGTCGAGCTTGCGCGCGAGGCGGAGCGGCTCGGTTACAGGGATGCGTGGTCGTACGAGGTCGACGGGACTGACTGTTTCGCGCCCCTGGCCGCCATCGGCGCGACGACCAGCCTCCGCGTCGGGACGGCGATTGCGAACGTGTACACGCGCGGGCCGGCCACGCTTGCGCAGAGCGCCCTGGGGGTCGCCGAGTCGGCTCCGGGACGCTTCGTTCTCGGCATCGGCACGGGATCGCAGCCGATCGTCGAGATGTGGAACGGCGGCCGATTCGACCGGCCGCTGACGCGCGTGCGGGAGATGGTGGCCTTCCTTCGCCAGGCGCTGGCTGGGGAGCGCGTGGTGTTCGAGGGGAAGACGTTTTCGGTCAACGGCTTCCGGCTTTCGCGGCCCGCGCCCGGGTCGGTGCCAATCCAGGTGGCGGCGCTACGAGAGAACATGCTCCGCCTCGCGGGCGAGGTGGCGGACGGGTGCGTCATCAACTGGCTTTCGGCCGAGGACGTGAAGAAATCTGTGGCCGTGGTGCGCGAATCGGCCATGGCAGCCGGACGCGACCCCGCGGGCATCGAGATAACCGCCCGCCTGATGATGGTCGTGGACGACGTGACGCCCGAGGCCGACCTGTTTGCGCGCCGGCATATCAACGGCTACCTGAACGTGCCCGTCTACAAGGAGTTCCACCGCTGGCTGGGGCGCGGGCCGGCCCTGCAGGCGATGTGGGACGCCTGGGACGCGGGCGACCGTCGCGCAGCCGTCGCGGCCATTCCTGCGAAGACCGTCGACGAGGTCATTGTCCGCGGGACGCCGGAAGAGCGGCGCGAACACGTCCAGCGCTACCTCGATGCCGGCGTTGACACCGCCTTCCTCATGTTCCTCACCGGCGAGACGGAACCGGCTCGCAAACGCGAGGTCATCCTCCAGGCCATGCGCGACATGGCGCCAGGCGCCAGGTGGGGACTGCGGGAACGGGCATGAGAGAAACGCTGTTCGTGTTGTACGTCTGCGACCAGGCGGAGGCGACGCGCTTCTATGAGGAGGTCCTCGCAGCAGCGCCCGTTCTCGATGTCCCGGGCATGACCCAGTTCGCGCTGCCGGGGTGTCTGCTCGGACTGATGCCCAACGATGGTATTCGGCGGATCCTGGGCGAGCGGTTGCCGGATCCGGCGGCAGGGGCCGGGATCCCGCGCGCCGAACTCTACTTCGTTGTCGATGATCCGGGGGCGTTCCATGCGCGATCGCTCGCTGCGGGCGCCATGGAGATCAGCCCGCTGACCCCGCGCGATTGGGGCGACGACGCGGCCTACAGTCTCGATCCCGACGGCCACGTGCTGGCCTTTGCGCGCAGGAGCGCCGGTTGAGCGGCGAGCCCTGGCTCAGAGGCCCGAAACGGTCATTTGCCTGATGCGGATCGTCGGGGCTGCGGCCGCGCCAAACCAGGTGAGGTCGTCGCCAACGGCATCGACCGCGGCCAGCATATCGGGCAGCCGGCCGGAGATGTTCACCTCGGTCACGGGGTAGGCCAGGCGGCCCTTCTCAATCCAGAAGCCCCCGGCCCCGCGGGAGTAGTCTCCGGTCGTCGGGTTGTA
>CAYYYI010000044.1:15623-18736 GCA_964475735.1 uncultured Anaerolineaceae bacterium | reverse complement strand
CGGAAGGCCTCACCCCCGCTGTACATGTCATAATCTCGCCCGCCCAGTTCGTCGCTGATGCGGATGTCCAGCGTCTCGACGATGGCGCCCTTCTGGTTCTGGCGCTGCGTGTGCAATGTCACCTGGATGCGGCCCCCGGTCATCCGGTCCAGCATCTCGTTGGCGATAAGCTCCAGCCGCGGCAACGCCTGGTCGATGAGCATCGCCTGCACGCCGTTCTTCCCGAAAGCGGCCGCCAGCTCGCCGTAGACGGCCTCCTCATCCTTGAGCGCCTGCATCTCGTCGGCCTGCGTCTCCAGCCGTGCCTTCGCCTTCCAGAGATCGTCCCGAACCTGTCCCAGCCGCCCCTGCGCCAGCATGCATTGCTGCAGCTCGTTGCGAAGCCCCGCCAGCTCACTCTCAGCCGACTCCAGCCGTGGTGTGACGTCGGTCGCCGCTTCGAGAGCATCCCGGGCCGCTTGCAGCGCCTCCCGCGCGTCGCAGACGGCGACCCGGCGCTCCTGCAGCGCCGCCCGCTCCCGCCCGAGGGCGGCCTCGAGGGCGGCGGCCCTCTCCCCCGCCCTGGCCAGCTCGCGGTAGGCGTCCTCCGCGTCCGCCAGTTCGCGCACCGTCGCCCGCAGCCGCTGGTGCTCCGAAGCATCGTACCCCGCCGACTTGAGCCTCTCCTGCGCCGCCACGTGCTCTTCGTGTGCGCCCCCGGCGAAGGCCCCGGTGGCGAGCACGCCTTCGGCTTCGGCGAGCGCCGCGGCGATGCCGGGCAGCCTGGCCGAGGCCTCCTCCGCCGCCGCCAGGCGGGCATGAACGTCCCGCTCCCGGGCGCGCAATGCAGATTCGCGAACCTGCCGCTCCTGCTGCAGGGCGGTAACCGCCGCCTTGCAGCCGTCCGCCCCGGAAAGCGCCACCTCGGCGGCCGTCAGCGCCTCGCGGTACCGTTCTCCCAGGGCCCGGCGCTGCCCGGCGTACTCGGCGCGCACGTGCTCCAGGTCGCCGGGCGACAGAGGTTGGCGGCATACCGGGCAGGTGGCGACCCCCTCAAGCTGTGTCTCCTTGTCCTTCATCTCCCGGGCCTGCTTCCGGCACTGCTCGGCATCCGCGCGCGCCGCCGCTTCGCGGGTGCGGAACTCCCCCTCCTCCGCGCGGGCCGCTTCGATGCGCTGGTCAAGCACGGCAAGCTCTTCGCGCAGGGTAACCAGTCCGTCTTCGGCCGCGCGCAGTTCGGGCAGGGCTGCGGCGGCAGCCGTCGCGGCTTCATGGTCGCGGTGAAGCGCCGCCAGCGACGTCTCAAGCCGCGCGCGCTCCTCCGCGATCGTCCGCGCAGCCGTCTGAACCGCGCGCTCTGCTTCCGCGGCGGCAGCCTGGCGTTCGGCTACTTCGTGTTCGGCGGCGCGGGCACGGACAAGCTCGCCGTAGCGGCCCTCGATTGCCTCCTTCTCCGCCAGCAGTTCGTTCGCTTTCGCGAGCGCTTGCTCGAGCGATGTGATCGCCGCCTCGGCCGCGGTCACTGTCGCCTGTCCTTCGCCTGCTCGCTGTTCCCACTGGCCGGCTTCGCGCTGCAACCGCTCATAGTCCGCCGCGGCCTGGCGAAGCTCGGTCACGGCCGTCTCCGCAGCGGCGATGACGGGTTCGAGGCCGTCCCGCCGCTTCACCACATCGGCAAGCTGCGCCTCCACCTCGGGGAGCCTCGCCACCTCGGCCCGCAGCTCCTCGTTCTCCCGCCCGATCGCCGTGAGGCGCGCCCCCGTTTCCCTCTTCCGGTCGTTCGCCGCGGCGGAAAGCTGCTCGTACCGCCCCAGGTCGAGCACCTTCCGGAACACCTCCTTGCGCTCGGCGGCCGGCTTACGGGTGAACTCATTTGCCCGCCCCTGCGCGATGAATGCGCTGTTGACGAACGTGTCGAAGTCCATCCGCACGCGCCGGACGATTTCCGCCTGCGTCTCGCGCACCGTCCCGCCCGTGAGGGAGATACGCCCGCCATCGGGGGTAATCTGCAGCAGGTCCAGCGCCCCGGACCGCCCGCGCGTCCGCTTCCGAACGGCCGCGAACAGGTCGCCGTTCACTTCGAACTCGAACTCCACCAGCATCTCTGTTTCGGCCTGGTGGATGAGGTCGTCTTCCAGGCGGCCCCGCGCTTCGCCCCAGAGCGCCCACGTCATCCCGTCGAGCAGCGCCGACTTTCCCTCGCCGTTCCTTCCCGAGAGCACGGCAAGGTGCAGCCCCGCCAGGTCCACGGTGCATTCACGATAGGAGAGGAAGTTGTGCAGGCGAATCCGCCGCGGGATCACCGCTCCCCTCCGGGATCGCGCGGGTCGACGCGTTCGACCCTCCAGTGCACGCCGCCTTCGTCGAAGTCCACCACGGCGGCCCAGCCAGCCCTCCGGTTGGCGTCGGAAAGGGGCATCGGCGCGCCTGAGTAGACCGCCTTCATCGAACCCGTGCTGACGTCGGCGTGGGGTTCCCAGTGTCCCAGCGCCAGGTAGTCCCAGTCCGGGGCCGCCGCGGCAACCTCAGGCTCCGTGATGAGGAGCGACCGGTGCATCTCCCCGTCCTGCCGCACGAAATGCCCGTGTGCCATGGCGATGTGCCAGCGAGCGTCCATCCGGCCCGGCAGCCCCGCGAGTGGGCGGAAGTGCCAGTCGCTGTCCAGGTAGGCCCGCCCCCACACCACCAGGTCCAGGCCGTCCGGTTCCACCACTTCGCCGCTGTGGGCGCGCAGGATTCGCAAGCGAGGCGCGATCGCCTCCAGGTCGTGCCGCCAGTAGAGGCTGCCGTCGTCCATCGGATCATGGTTGCCGGGGATGAGCAGCGTCGCGCCCGGGAATCGCCTGATCTGCTCGGCGGCGAAGGTCACCGTGTCCGCATCGACCCGATCGTTGTCGAAGAAATCGCCCGCTATCAGCAACGCATCGGCGTGAACGTTTGTAGCCAGGTCAATCACGCGGCTGAAGGCCGTCTCAATGAGCGAGCGGCGCACAGCCCAGTGCCCCTCGTTGCCGCTGTACGCGCCGAGGTGCACATCCGATGTGTGCACGACCCGCAGGGGACGCCGCTCAGCCACCGCTGTCCCCCGTGAGCGCCACCAGGTCGCGGGCCGCGGCCAGCAGCCGCTCCCGCCG
>CAYYYI010000044.1:2315-15523 GCA_964475735.1 uncultured Anaerolineaceae bacterium | reverse complement strand
GTGCCGGGGCGATTGCGGACGATCGCTTCGTTCATCGAGACATGGCACGTCAGGATTGCCGGGAGCGCCGGGTCCAGCGCCCGCGCCTGCTCAGCGATGAGCGCCGCGAGCTTCTCTTCCACAATCCGGTGCACCTGGTCGATGGAAAGCCCGGCCGCCTCAATGTCGTTGGCGATCAGGCGGCTCACCTGGGGCCAGGGGAGAAACGCCACCTGGAGCGGCCCCGAGCGCGTCTCCATCACCTGCGGCACGAACCCGTTCGCGGCGAACCAGGCGTTGTCCCCCACATATACGTTGGGCACGTCGAGCGTCCGGAAGATCTCGAGCGCGTGCGCGCGGCCCTCGGCGTTCGGCAGGTCGTGATTCCCGACCAGCAGGAACGTGGCAATCCCCGCTTCGCTCAGTTGCCGGATGCGTTTCGCGAACTCCCGCTGATGCGTCTGGCTTGGCTCGCGCGCCTTGTAGGCGTCGCCCGCGAAGATCACCGCGTCGGCGCCCTCGCCGATGGCAAATGCCACCAGTTCGTCGAACGCATCCAGGAAGTCCTGCATCCGCGACGACCACCCCCGCTCGGGGATCGGCCGGCCGTAGGTCTCGACCCCGATGTGGAGGTCGGCGAAATGGATCACCCGCATAGACAGCTATCGTACCGGCCGCCGCAGCCCCTTGCACACGCCACGCTCCTGCGCGCAGACGATGGACGCAAGACGAGGGCTGCCTCCGCTCAGTCCTCAGTCCTCAGTCCTCAGTCCTCATCCCCGCCAGCTGCCGGGCGTGGTCTTTCGCGTGGATGCGAAGGAAGAGCAGCCATTCGCGCCAGTTCAGGTCGCCAAAGAACGGGTGCTCCCACTTCACGTCCAGGAACGCGGCGGGATCGGCGGAACGAACATGCTCATAGAGCGAATCGAGCGCCTCGCGGTGTTTCGCGAGCATTTCCTCGAAGGAACCGCCGGGCTCCTCCTCCCCGCCCGCGGGAAGCTCGCCTGTGCAGGCCACGTGCAGGATCTGCCGGGCGCAATGCATGTCCGAGCCGGTCGCATGGCGCAGGCAGTCGTCCGGCGACCACGTCTCCCCGGCGGATACAGTGGAGCGAAGCTCCGGGCGGATGGCGGCAGCGGCCTCGGCAAGCTCTCGCATCCCTTCCTCCACCCGGGCAATGAGTTCCTCCACGGATTTCTCCGCCGCCTGGGCCTGGAGATAGGAGCGGATGCGCAGCATCTCGGGGTCAGTGGTCATGGTGTCCTCCCTGGTGAGTGGGTTGCATTATGCCACGGACGTACCAGCGCGTCTTCGCCGGCGCTCAGGCCGGGGTGAGCGTCTCGAGGCGCAGCAATCCTCCCAGTAGCCGGTGGCGCGCTTCGGACCGGAAGCCTGCTCTCTCCCGCGGGTGCCATGAGTGGTCTACAACCAGGAGTCTGCCGCCGGGTGCGAGCAACCTGCGGGCCTCGGCCAGCACCGCCAGGGCGGCGCCGCGCGGCACGTGTCCAAGGAGATGGATGGCGGTGATCGCATCGAAGGTGCGCTCCTCAAAGGGTGTCTCCCGGGCGTCGGCGTGAACAAGCGAGGCCCCGCCGCCCGCAGCGAGGCGGTCCCGCGCCAGTTCGAGCATGAACGGCGAAAGATCCAGGCCCGTCAGCTCCGACGCGGGGAACGCCCGCTTCAGTGCCGCAAGGCACCGTCCGGGTCCGCAACCGAGATCGAGTATCCGGCCATGCCGGGCCGCACGGAGGCGGCGCACAAGCGTTCCCAAAACGTGGCCCTCCGCGGCAGCGTTGTACAAATTGCGAATGACCGCTTCGTACCCGGCGACACTCCGGCGGGAGAGGTATCCCTCGGGCAGATAGTGCCAGCGCTGCATGTACCACTCCGGGTAATTCACCGCCGGGCCTGCCATGGGCGACGCCTTTGCGTCGGCAAGATACCGCGCGACCAGTGGGGCCGGGAGACGCTTCAGCACATGACCATGCTAACGGCGCTGCGGACTATCCGGGAGCGAGACGCCCGCAGCCGGACACCTTAGAATCCGCGGCACACCCCCACGAGGAAGGAATACCCATGCTCACAGTCATCGCAAAGCTGCAGGCACTACCCGGCAAGGAAGCAGAGCTCCGGGCCGCCTTCGAGGAAATGGTCGGCAAGGTCAAGGAGAACGAGCCGGGAGTGGTTGCCTACTCCCTCCACACCTCGGACAGCGACCCCACTCTCTTCATGTTCTACGAGCAGTACGCGAGCGCCGAGGCGTTCGAGGCCCATGGCAAGACCGACCACATGCGTGCCATGGGCGCGAAGCTTGCGGGCCTCCTCGGCGGACGCCCCGTCATCGAACGCTACACCCAGATCGCTGGAGTCTAATCCCGGCCCCCGGAATGCGCCTACCGGGGGGCTGAACTGTACTGTTCAGCCCCCCGCCTATAGGATGAGGCGGATGACAGCGCCCCAGCCCCGCCGCACGCGCCGCCGCGCAACGCCTGGCCCCAGCCTCCCACGGCCAGGGTCCGTTTCTGCAGTCGAAGCGGGCTCAGGCGGGCAGCGTCGCAGCATCTCGCATCACCGCGAGCACCACGTCACCACCGACTATGGCTACGTGCGGCGCGACCTGATCGCCGTCAGCGTAACCAGCGCGATCGCAGTCGCCTTCGTTGTCGGGATGTCGTTCCTCTTCTAAGGCCCTCGAAGCGCGAAGCTCCGCAAAGGGTCCCCGGCCGCCCTACCGCAGATTCACGTAAGCCATGTAGGCGCCGATACCAACGGCCACGAGTCCGTACAGCGCCACCTTCATCGGCACGAACAGGGGCAGCATCGCCCAGGCCAGCACGATCCCCCCGATGGCGAACCCAACCACCACCGGCCCGCGTTTGCGGCCGGTCGCAAACTCCATCGCTCGCGTGAACCCGTACCCCAGTGCCGCGCCAAGGAAGATCGACAGGAAGCCGAACGTGAACGGGAGAAGCACGAACCCCCAGATGAGTCCCATCACAACGCCCCCAACCACCGCCGCGCCCGCCGCCCGCGCGAGGTGCGCCCCGGAAAGCGTGTAGATGGGCGACTTTACGATCCGTGCGCATTCGCGGCAGCGAGCCCCAACCGGGGTCTGGATCAGGCAACGAGGGCAGATCGGCGTCTCGCAGCGGCTGCAGCGGAGCGCTGTCTCGACCGATGGGTGGCGAGGACAGCTGACTACTTCCGTCATGGAGTGCTCCGCTCGGGTGAAGTCGTCATGACGGCCCGAATGTAGGCCACCGCGCGACTAGGAGCCATCGCCCGGCAGGTCGACGAGGGCGAAGGAGATGGTCCCCTCTGCCGCCATCTGGCCGTCCACAGTCGCCCGCACCGCTCCCTTGCCGATGGGGCCCCGCATCTTTTCCAGCGTGAACTCGAGCCGGAGCTGATCGCCCGGGACCACCGGCCGGCGGAAGCGCATCTGCTCTATGCCTCCGAACATGGGCGTCTTTCTCGCCGCGTCGATGCCGCGCAGCAGCGTCACGGCAGCCACCTGGGCCATGGCTTCGACTATCAACACCCCGGGCATCACCTTCCGCCCCGGAAAGTGCCCTTCGAAGAACCACTCGTTGGCGGTGACGTTCTTGATGCCAACGCCGCGCTTCCCGTCCTCGATTTCGATAACCCGGTCCACGAGCAGGAAAGGGTAGCGGTGGGGGATTATCGCCTCTATCTGGTCGGCTTCAATCATGTGGTCCGCCTCTCAAGACCTGTGTTCACGCCGCGCCTCTCAAGATACGCCAGGAACTCGCCGACCTGCTCGCCGGTGAAAGGGATGTCGCCGATCTCCCGGTCGTCCGGGTTGCCCAGGCCGTGGTAGTCGCTTCCACCCGACTTCGCCAGCCCCAGCCGCGAAGCCAACCCTTCGTGAACTGCGATCGTGGCCGCGTCGTAGTTCTTGTAGTAAGTCTCGATGCCGTCCGCACCCCAGGCCGCGAGCAGTTCCACCACTTCCGGGTAGTTCTCCCCGATGAAGATGGGGTGGGCGATGAAGCAGAGGCCGCCGTTCTCGTGGATCGTGCGGATGGCGTCCTGAGGGGCAAGCTTCTCGCGGTTCACGTCGGCAGGCTTGCCGTTCCCCAGCCAGAGATCGAACGCCTCCTGGATGCTCGCCACGTGCCCGGCTTCCACGAGCGCTCTCGCTACATGGGGACGCCCCACCGTCGCTTCGCCCGCTATTTCGAAGACGCGCTCCACCGCGATGGGCATCCCGTTCTCTTCGAGGATCTGCACGATCTTACGCACACGGTCCAGCCGCCCGTTGCGCTGCCAAAGAAGGAACTCCTGCAGCGGACGCGAGGACACATCGATCCCGTACGCGAGCAGGTGGACGTCGGCCGGGCCCAGGTCTGTGCTCAATTCGATCCCGGGCACCAGGCGCAGCCCCAGCCTTGCTGCTGCTCGCGTCGCCTCTGCAAGCCCGTCCGTCGAGTCGTGGTCAGTTAGCGACACGGAGCGCACGCCACGCGCTGCGGCCGTCTCCATCACCCATGTGGGCGAATGAACGCCGTCGGAGGCGGTGCTGTGCAAATGGAAGTCGCCCGTCGCTGTCAATCGATCACCCTGTCGCAGCGTACGATGCTGGTCGCGCGGCCATCGCGCTCCGCGGCCTCGATGATAAGACCGTTGATGACCGCCGTGCCCTCCGCTGCCGGCAACCGCGTCGGCAACTGCGTGAGGAAGCGATGCAGCACCGGCTGGATTTCATCGCCGATCACCGAGTCCCGCGCGCCGCACATGCCCGCGTCGCTGCAGAAAGCGGTGCCCTTCGGGAGGATGCGCTGGTCGGCGGTCGGAACATGCGTGTGCGTCCCCACCACCGCCGTCACGCGCCCATCGAGATACCAGCCGATGGCCTGCTTTTCGCTCGTCGCCTCGGCGTGGAAGTCGACGAGCACATACCGCGCGTCCGCCACCTCCGCCAGAGCCGCGCCGGCCGCGCGAAAGGGGTCGTCGAAGTCCTGTCCCATGAACGTGCGGCCGATCAGGTTGACCACCGCCAGCTCCCCCGCCCGCGCGATGCCGTGGCCCGGCACGCCCGGCGGGTAGTTGAGCGGTCGCGTGATCGCGGGCGTCGAGTCGAGGTACGGGTACACCTCGCGGTGCTGGAAGGTGTGGTTCCCGCCCGTAATGATGTCGATCCCGCAGGCGAAGAGCTGGTCCGCGAGCGGCGGCGTGATGCCCTTCCCTCCGGCGACGTTCTCGCCGTTCGCTATCACATAGTCGAGCGCGAACTCGGACCGCAGCGCCGGGACCGCCCGGCGTACCGCTTCCCGGCCAGCGGAACCAACGATGTCTCCCAGGAAGAGGAGGCGCATCGTTAGTTTCCCCTGCTTGCGGGCAGGCCCACTAGCGCGCAATCTCCGTGGCCCTGGTCTCGCGGACCACGGTCACCTTTATCTGGCCGGGGTACTCCATCGTCTCCTCGATCTTCTGGCTCACGTCGCGCGCTATGCGCATCGCCTCCAGGTCGTCGATCTGCTCGGGCTTCACGATGATGCGAAGCTCGCGCCCCGCCTGGATGGCGAAGGCCGAATCGACCCCCTTGAACCCGCGGGCGATATGTTCGAGCGTCTCCAGCCGCTTGATGTAGGCGTCGAGTGATTCGCGCCGCGCGCCCGGCCGGCCGCCGCTGATGGCGTCGGCCATCATCACGATGACGGCTTCCACGGTGCGGGGTTCGACCTCTTCGTGATGGGCCTCGATGCAATGTGCGATCGGGTCTTTCACCCGGTGGCGGCGGGCGATGTCAGCCCCAATGAGGGCGTGGGTCCCCTCGACCTCATGGTCGACTGCCTTGCCCAGGTCGTGGAGGAACCCGCCCGCACGAGCCACGTCCACGTCGGCGCCGATCTCGCGGGCGATCATGGCGGCGATGTGTGCAGTCTCGATGGAATGGCGCATCACGTTTTGGCCGTAGCTCGTCCGGTAGCGGAGCCGCCCGAACACCTTTAGCACCTCGGGATGCAGGTTGAGTACACCCGCTTCCACGGCGGCGGCTTCAGCCGACTCCTGCATGGTCGCTTCCACTTCGCGCCGCGCCTTGTTCACCGATTCTTCGATGCGCGTGGGGTGGATCCGACCGTCGTGAACGAGCGTGCTCAGTGCCAGACGGGCGATCTCGCGGCGGACCGGGTCGAACGCGCTCACCGTCACCGCGTCGGGCGTGTCGTCGATGATGAGGTCAACCCCGGTGGCGGCCTCGATGGCGCGAATGTTGCGCCCTTCGCGACCGATGATGCGGCCCTTCATCTCCTCGCTCGGAATCGGCACGACCGAGACCGTCGTTTCGGCCGTCACTTCGGCCGTGTAGCGCTGGATGGCTGTAGCCAGGATTTTGCGGGCGCGCGTTGACGCCGTCGCCTCGACTTCCTTCTCGATTTCGCGGACGCGCCGGCTGGCGTCGTCCCGGATCTCGACTTCCACAGCGGCGAGCAACTGCCCCCGCGCCTCGTCCGTGGTCAGCGCAGCGATGCGCTCGAGTTCGCGCAACTGGCGCTGGCGCAGCTCTTCCGCTTCCGCGCGGACGCGCTCGCTCTGTTCCTCGCGGTCGCGGATCGACTGCTCGCGGCGGTCGATGGCCTCGGTCTTGCGATCGAGGTTCTCTTCCTTCTGTACCAGCCGCTGCTCAATGCGGGCTACCTCTGCCCGCCGCTCGCGGCCTTCTTCTTCCGAAGCTGCCCGGAGCCTGAGGGCTTCGTCCCTCGCTTCGAGCAACAGTTCTTTTTGCCGAGATTCGGCCTCAGCGAGTATCCGGCCGGCCTGCTCCTCCGCCTGTTGGAGTGAAGTACCAACGGTCCGGCGACGGGCCACGTAGCCCACGCCAGCTCCGACCATCAATCCCGCCAGGCCGACGATAATGGCTATCGCCAGCATGAAGGTTCTCCAGAGTTGTCAATTTGGGTGACATAAACACAAGAAACTGCGTCCCGCCGGGGCGGTGCATTCCTGTGATCGTACGCGTAAGCCGCGCGAGGCGTCAAAGCGGCTGAAGGTCCCAATCCCCGTCCGGCCGTCGCACGCTGCGTTCGTGTAGGATCGTCCGCCTGGGAGGTTAGCGATGCCCGTGATTGAAGCCGAACCTTTCGCCCCCGCCCACGTTGAGGCAGCAGGGAGCCTGCTCGCGGCGCGCCACGCCGCTGATCGGCAGCGGCTTCCCGTGCTCACCGCGAAGCTTGTGGACCAGGGTGCGTGCGCGGCAGAAGTCGCCGCTCTGCTTCAGCGGAAGCGCACTTCGGGTGCGGTCGCCCTGCGCGACGGCGCGGTCGTGGGGTTCCTTTTCGGCGAACAGATGCTCTTCGCCCCCTACCACGACGCTTACCAGTACCTGCACCCCCACTCAATCGCGATGCCCGTCCTGGGACAGGCAATCGCACCGGGTGAAAACGTCCAGCTGGTGTTGCAGGCTCTGTACGCGTTCATGGCCGCTCGCTGGGTGCGCGATGGCTTCTTCGCCCATCGAACCTACAGCGTCCCCGGCGATGCGGAGCTACAGGAGGCGTGGGTTTCGCTTGGCTTCGGGCGTCACACAACATGCGCTGTGCGCGACACCTCCCTGCCCGTCGCGGGCCCGCGAGCCCCTGCGTTGGAGATTCACCGCGCGGGGCCCGAAGACCTTGAGGTGGTGATGAGCCTGACCCACCTCCTCGGTCTCCACCACACGCAGGCGCCGATGTTCTGGCCCCTCCTCAAGACGGCCGAGCCTGCAGTGCGCGACCATCACGTCCATGAGCTGGAGTCTGGCCAGGCCGCCTACTTTGTGGCCTATCGCGATGGCCAACTCGCCGGCATGCAGACCTTCATCCGCCCTGGGTTCACGCCACCCATCATCGACCACGAAGCCGACGTGTACCTCCACGAAGGCGTCGTAAACCCGGCCGCCCGCGGCGGCGGTGTCGGGAGCGCGCTGCTCGCCCACGCCATGGGATGGGCCAACCAGAGCGGCTACCGAACCTGCACGCTCCACTTCGCCAGCAACAACCCCAGCGGCGCCGCGTTCTGGCTCGGGCAGGGCTTCGTCCCGGTCGAACACTCCATGGATCGCATCATCGACGACCGCATCGCCTGGGCGAACGGGCTCGATTGACCATGGACGACAACTTCCCCTGCCGTGAGGCGCTCAGCTCTCGGCGAAGGCCCTGCACCGGATGGCCCGCTGCAGATCGTCGTTCGCCTCGCGCAGCATGCGGCGAAGCAGGGTCTGGTCGCCGGGCACCGTTGCGAGCAACGCCTCCGAACGGTCCAGCGTTGCCTGCTCCACGCGGTATCCCGGGAAGAGCGCCCCGAAGTAGTCGCTCACGAACTCCTTGTCGTTGCTTGTGCGGAACACCTCCGCGACGCCGCCGAAGAAGGCCTCCACGTACGGTTCAAGGATCTCCCGCTGGTGCGTCCAGTTGAACCCCCCCATCGCCGACGCCGTCAGCGCGAGCGAGCCGTAGCCCACCCCGTGGAACCGCTCCCAGGCCGCGGCCTTCACCGCAGCCGAGGGCGCCGAGGTCTCCGCCCGCAGCGCCATGCGCTGCCCCCGGTCCGAAGGGTCCCTGCCCTTCTCCTGCTCCACCCGCTCTGCAGCGCCCTCCGTTCCGAACGCAACCCACCTGATAGCAATGCTCCAGCGCATGTCCTGGTCGATGGTGAGCCCGGGGACCGTCTCGATGCCGTCGGCCAGGCGGCCAACCAGGGCAAGGTCCTCAGGCACCCACGCGCACCCGATGAGGAAGCGGGCCCAGGTGATCTTCGGGTCGCCCTCCGGCGCCGCCCGCAGTGCATCCCATGACGCAAGGAACATCCGGTGCGCCTCTTCGTCACGAAGGCGATCGGGCACATAGCGCCCCAGCGCCGCGGACGCATTCGCAAGCACCGCCTCGACAAGGTCAATGCGGTCCTCCAGGGCGACCTTCTCCCGCACCAGCGCCAGGTATTCCAGCGACTTCATCTGCTGGTCGCGCACCATGTTCCACAGCGACGACCAGAGGAGCTGGCGCAGCAGCGGGTCGTCGATGCGGTCGATGCTCGCCCGCACGAAGGCCAGGGAGCCGGCATCAAGGGCGACCTTCGCGAACCCGAGGTCGTTGGCGTTCGGGAACACCAGCGAAGGCCGGGGCAGCCCTATCGCCCCTTCGACTTCAGCTTCCGAACCGCTAAGCCGCACGGGAAGTACGGCCGCCTCCAGGGCGCCGTTGCGCTCCGAAAGCACCCCCACCTCCAGGTAGTGCGGTCGCAGCGTCGGGTATTCGCCCGGCGCAGTTTGCGCCACGCTCAGCTTCGTCACGCGTTCGCCGTCGCTCTCGACGGCGGCCGAGATCGTGTTGAGCGAAGGCGTCTCCAGCCACAGCCTTGCCCACTCCTTCAGGTCGCGCCCGCTCCCTGCTTCGAGCGCCTCCAGGAACTGCGCCAACGTCGCGTTGCCGTAGGCATGCTCGCGGAAGTACTGCCGCATCCCTTCCCGGAACGCGTCCATGCCGATGAACGCGACGAGCTGCTTGAGCACCGACGCGCCCTTCCCATAGGTGATGCCGTCGAAGTTGAGGAACGTCTCGTCGGTGTCGGCCACCTGCCCGGCGATGGGATGGGTCGTGACGAGCTGGTCCTGGCGGTAAGCCCAGTTCTTGATTGCGGCGTTGAAGTCCTGCCATCCGGATGCCCCAAACCGCGTGGCCTCGTCCATGCAGAGATAGGCCATATACGTGGCGAAGCTCTCGTTCAGCCAGAGGTCGTTCCACCAGCGCATCGTTACAAGGTCGCCAAACCACATGTGCGCCATTTCGTGTAGCACCGTCTCGGCCCGGCGGCGGCGCTGGGTATCAGTCGGCGGGTCGCGGTGGACCATGTACTCGTTGTGGGTCACGCAGCCCACGTTCTCCATCGCCCCGGCGTTGAACTCCGGCACGAATACTTGGTCGTACTTCCCGAACGGGTACGGCCAGTCGAAGAACCCTCCGAAGAAGTCGAGCCCCTGCTTCGTGATGGTGAACAGTTCATCGCTATCCAGGTACTTCGCAAGCGACTCCCGGCAGAAGAGCCCGATGCCGATATCGCCGTGACGCTCGCGGAAGGCGTGGTACGGGCCCACCACCAATGCGAACAGGTAGGTGCTGAACGGCTTCGTTGTCTCGAATGTCCGCACTGTTCGCCCGCCGCCCGCGTCGTGCGTGCCGATCAGGCGGCTGTTGGCGATCACCTCCCACTTCGCCGGGGCCGTCACCGTCAGGCTGTACGTGGCCTTGATGTCGGGCTGGTCGAAGCAGGGGAAGAGCCGGTGCGCTTCATATGGCTCGAAGTTCGAATACAGGTACTCTTCCCCGTCTTCCGGGTCGAAGAACTGGTGGAAGCCGTCGCCGTGGTGGTCGTACTCGTTCTCATAGACCACGCGCACCGTGTTCTGGCGTCGTAGGGACTCGCCCGGCAATGTCAGCCGGTACCCCGTCCACCGGGGCTCCTCTCGCCGCCCGTTTATCTCAAGCGACTCGATCGTCTTGCCCCTGAGGTCAAGGAACGTGTCGCCTTCGCCGCCCGCCTCAAACGTGAGTGTGACGTCGCCGCGGTAGGTGGGACTGCCCGCCTTGAGGTCGAACGTCATGGTGTAGGCGCAGTTCGAAATGCGCGCCGCCCGCTCCTCGGACTCACCCTGCGTGAGGACGTCGCGAACCTGCGCTCCTGGTGCTTCTGCTGTCATTTGCTCCTCTTCCGGGCCGCGTCCCCCGGGCCAATTGCGGAATGCGCCCGGTAGCATGCCACAAAGCGCGCCCGGGCGAACCCCCAGCCTATTGCCGCCAATTGCTCCGGTCAGCAATCACGCTGACACAACCCGCGACCGCGGCGCCCGTTCCCCGATATGATGCGCACAGATGGACAGCGCGTTCCTCGACGTCCGCACTCACGGCTTCGCGCGCGTGGCTGTGTGCGTGCCCGAGGTCAGGGTTGGCGACCCGGGCTTCAACACGGACGCCCACCTCAGGCTTCTGCGCGACGCCCACGAGGCCGGGGCACACTACGCGCTCTGCCCCGAACTGGGCCTCACCGGCTACACCAACGGCGACCTCTTCTTCCAGCAGGTGCTCCTCGATGGCGCACTTGAAGCCCTGCGCCGCGTGGCTGAAGAGACTGCCTCGTGGAACATGCTCATCTCTGTTGGCCTCCCCCTTGCCGTCGACGGTATGCTCTTCAATGCCGCCGTCACCCTCTACGGCGGGCGCGCCGTCATGGCCGTTCCCAAGTCCTACCCGCCCAACTACCGCGAGTTCTACGAGATGCGCTGGTTCCAGCCTGCCTCCAGCGCGCGCTCCGCCGAGGTGTCGCTGCTGGGACACCTCGTGCCCTTCGGCACGGACATCCTTGTCGCCCACCCGGCCGTCCCGGGCTTCGTCCTCCACACCGACATCTGCGAGGATATCTGGGTGCCCGTCCCGCCCGGGACGGTGGCTGCGCTCTCCGGTGCCACCGTGCTCGCCAACCTCTCCGCCTCGAACATCACGGTGGCGAAATGGGAGTACCGCCAGGACCTCGTGCGCGGTTCTTCGGCACGCAACCTGGCCGTGCAGATGTACGGCGCTGCCGGCTTTGGCGAGTCCAGTGCCGACCTCGCATGGGACGGCCACGGCATCATCGCCGACCGGGGCGATATCGTCGCCGAGACCCCCAGGTTCTCCCTGAGGGGCTCGGTTGCGCTTGCCGACGTCGATCTGGTGGCTCTCCAGCAGGATCGGATGCGCCAGACGTCGTGGGGCCAGAACGCCGCGGACTTCGCCGCCCCCGTGCGCCAGGTGGATGTCCCTGCGCTGCTCGAACGGCGCGACGCAGTGGTCTATCACCTGCTCCAGCGACAGATCGACCCCCACCCGTACGTCCCCTCTGATCCGGCGAAGCTCGATTCCCGCTGCAACGAGATATTCCAGATCATGACCACTGCTCTCGCCCGGCGGCTTGAATCGCTCCCTCCCGGAATGCGAAAAGTCGTCCTCGGCGTCTCCGGCGGGCGCGACTCTACCCTCGCCCTGATTGTCGCCGGTCGGGCGATGGACCTTCTCCGCCTCCCGCGCAGCTCAGTGGTAGGCGTCACCATGCCCGGCTTCGGCACCACCGAGGCCACCTACGGCATCTCCGGCGAGCTCATCCGCGGGCTTGGCGCCACGCTGCGCGAAGTCGACATCCGCGACATCTCGCACGACATCTTCGCCGCCATCGGCCATGACGCTGCCGTCGAGGACCTGACCTTCGAAAACGTCCAGGCCTGGGCGCGCAAGTTCGTCCTCTTCTCTTTCGCCTCGAAGGAGAGGGGGATCGACCTGGGCACAGGCGACCTCTCGGAGATGGCCCTGGGCTGGTCGACCTACGGCGGCGACCACATGTCCCACTACGCCGTCAACGCCGGCGTTCCCAAGACTCTCGTATCGCGCCTAATCGCCTGGGCCGCGGAGCGCGTGTACGCCGGCGAACCGGCCGTCGCTGCCGCCCTCCGCGAAGTGCTGGCCACTCCCATCAGTCCCGAACTGCGCCGGCCAACAGCCGGCGGCGAAATATCCCAGCTTTCCGAAGAAGTCCTCGGCCCCTACGAGCTGCACGACTTCTTCCTCTACGCTTTCACGCGCTTTGGTTTTGGCCCCCGGCGTATCGCGCGGATGGGGCTGCACGCCTTCGACGGCCGCTACACCATCGGCGAGATCCGCCGCTGGCTCATCGTGTTCATCGAGCGCTTCTTCGCCTCGCAGTTCAAACGCGACTGCGTGCCGGATTCTCCCAAGGTGGGTTCCGGTGGCTCGCTTTCTCCCCGTGGCGACTGGCGCATGCCCCCCGACGCATCGGCGGCCGCGTGGCTCGCGGAGGCGGCCACGATCCCCGAGAACTAGCCTTGAAACGGTATGTTACAATCATGTTAAATCCCACAGGGAGGGACAGCATGGCGACAGAAACCGCGAACGACGCCGAGGTCAGGGTGAAGAAAGCGAGCGAGCACCTCTACGAGGCGATGACACACCACTTCGGCCCACTCGACCTGGGCGCCCACCAGCCGATCGTGCGCGCTATCTCGGAGTACGCCCAGCGCAACCGGGAGCACGACGACGTTGGCATCAAGCAGGCCAGCGCGCACGTCTACGAGGCTCTCAGCCACCACTTCGGCCCTCTGGACCTCGGCGCGCACGATCCCCTCGTCAAGGCACTCGCGGAATATGGAGATGCCTGCCGCGCGGCTGGAGTGAAGAAGTAGCCCT
>CAYYYI010000044.1:0-2215 GCA_964475735.1 uncultured Anaerolineaceae bacterium | reverse complement strand
ACGCGCTACACTTGCGCCCATTCCCGAATGGAGGCGCAGGCGTGGCTGGTCTTCCTCTTGCTGGCGTCAAGGTCCTGGACTTCACGTGGGTGGTTGTTGGGCCCGCCGCTATTCGCATCCTCGCGGACTTCGGCGCAACCGTAATCCACGTTGAGAGCGGCGTGAAGGTGGATACGGCGCGCACCGTCAGCCCCTACAAGGGCGGCAAGCCCGACCCGGCCATGTCGGTGCTCTCGGCCAACATGAACGCCAACAAGCTGGGAATGCAACTCAACCTCACGACGGAGGAAGGGCGCGAAGTAGTCCGCAAGCTCGTCGCCTGGGCCGATGTTGTCACCGAGTCGTTCACGCCCTCAGCAATGCCCAAATGGGGGTTTGGCTACGAAGACCTGAAGAAGATCAATCCCCGCATCATCATGATGAGCACCTGCCTCGCTGGCGGAACCGGTCCCCTGGCCGAGTTCGCCGGTTTCGGGAACCTGGGCGCCGCGCTTGGCGGCTACGTCGATTACTGGGGTTGGCCCGACAGGCCGCCTGCAGGCCCGGCCGGGGCCTACACCGACTACGTGGCGCCGCGGTTCATCGCCAGCGCCATCCTCGCCGCCCTTGAGCACCGCCGTCGCACCGGCGAAGGCCAGCACATAGACCTCTCGCAGGCTGAAGCGGCCATGCACTTCCTGACCCCGGCAATTCTCCGCTACGGCGTCGATGGCACGACCATTCAGAGGGCCGGCAACAGCGATCCGGTGATGTGCCCCCACGGCGTCTATCCCTGCAAAGGCGAGGACGAGTGGGTGGCCATCGCCTGCCAGTCCCCTTCACTCTGGCCCGAGCTGGCGGCCCTCATTGGCGAAGAAGCGCGCGACCCCCGCTTCGACACCCTGCTCGGCCGGCGCCGCCACGCCGCGGAGGTCGACGCGGTGGTCAGCGCCTGGACCTCGCGCCTCGAAGATGACGAGGTCGAGCGGCTCTGCCAGGAGCGCGGCATCTCCGCTCACTCGCTCACGACCTCCGCCGAGGCGCTCGCCGAGCCTAACCTGAAGGACCACTTCGCCTGGTGCGAGCACAGCGTTATGGGCTCAATCCCGCTCGAAGCGCCGCGCATCCGCCTGTCGCGCACGCCTGCGACGGTCCGCAAGCCCGGCCCGGCCCTGGGCGAGGACAACGACTACGTCCTCCGCGAAATCCTGGGGATGGGCGATGAGGAGATTGCCGAGCTGGCCATTGCCGGGGCGCTCGATTAGCTGCGCGGCCTGCTCAGCAGTCCAGCCGGTCCCTCAGCGCTTCCACCAGCCCCGCGATGGGCACGCGAACCTGCTCCTGCGAATCCCGCTCGCGGATCGTGACCGCGTCGTCTTCAAGCGAATCGAAGTCCACCGTGACGCAGAATGGCGTGCCGATTTCGTCCTGCCGCCGGTAACGCCGGCCGATCGACTGCGTCTCGTCGTACTGGGTCATCCACTTCGGGCGGACCATCTCGTAGACACGGCGCGCCAGCGGGCGCAGCTTCTCGTTCTTCGATAGGGGCAGAATCGCCACCTTGATGGGCGCGATGTTCGGCCGGAACTTGAGCACCACCCGGTTGTCGCCCTTCTCGTCCGGCTCCTCCGTGTAGACGTCGAGCAGCACCACTGCCAGCGTGCGGCTGAGGCCCGCCGCAGGTTCAACTACGCAGGGTACCAGGTGCTCACCCGTCTCCTCGTCGAAGTAGGTGATGTTGTGCCCGCTTTGCGCGCTGTGGGCCTTCAGGTCGAAGTCAGTGCGGTCGGCCACGCCTTCGAGCTCGCCCCAGCCCCACGGGAACAGGTACTCGATATCCGTCGTGCCCGCGCTGTAGTGCGAAAGCTCCTCCTTCGTGTGCTCCCGCAGGCGCAGCCGCGAAGGGTCGATGCCAATCACCTCCGTGTACCAGCGCAGCCGCTCGTTCACCCAGTAGCGGTACCATTCGAGGTCCGTTCCCGGCTTGCAGAAGAACTCCATCTCCATCTGCTCGAATTCGAGCGTGCGGAAGATGAACCGGCCCGGCGTGATCTCGTTCCGGAAGCTGGTGCGCGCCTGCGCGATGCCGAACGGCAGCTTCCGGCGCATCGACGCCACCACGTTCTCGAAGTTCACGAACATCCCCTGCGCCGTCTCGGGCGGCAGGTAGGCCACCGCCGAGTCATCGGCAACAGGTCCCACCTGGGTGCGGAACATCATGTTGAACATGCGCGGC
>CAYYYI010000043.1:0-18816 GCA_964475735.1 uncultured Anaerolineaceae bacterium | reverse complement strand
ATCCGGCCAGCGGCCTACCGGGCATGACGCACACCTGGGCGTGGGGCCGGACGCAAGTGGCGAGCCGCCGGGCGGTAAGGAGGGGGAGATGAGGCGGTGCCTGGGTTGCGGGGTTTTGATCACACGGGGGTCACGCTGCGCGAGGTGCGCGACCCGGCCGTTCGCCTCGGTGGTGCGGCCGTCGTCATCGACCGATCAGGGCTACGGCGAGGAGCATCGACGGTGGCGGGCAGAGGTGTTGGCTCGCGATCCCGTTTGCCGTTGGCCGGGATGCTTCTCGCCAGCCACACACGCTGACCACATCGTGCCCTGGAGGCATGGCGGGGCGCGGTACGATGTGGCCAACGGGCAGGGGCTATGTGCGCCGCATCACAACACCAAGACGGCGACAGAGGTGAACGCGCGGAGGAGGGCACGGGGGTGAGTGGGCAGGAGGTCATCATGCTCGTGGGGCTGCCAGGGTCGGGCAAGTCGACGTGGGCGCGAGCCTGGCTTCGCGAGCATCCTGACTATGTGCGCGTGAACAATGACGCCATCCGGCTGCAGTTGTTTGGTGAGCGGTACAACCCGGAGACGGAGGGCGCGGTGCGCGCAGCGAGGATTCACATGGTGCGGCGGGCGCTGGCCGAGGGGCGTTCGGTGGTAGTGGACAACTGCAACATCACGACCGTGGCCCAACGGGAGACGCGGGCACTGGCCCGCGAGGTCGGGGCGGCCGTGCGCGTGGTGTCGATGCTGCACGTGCCCGTCGCGGAGTGTATTCGGCGCGACAGGTTGCGGGAGTATCCGGTGGGCGCGAACGTCATTAGACGATTCGCAAGCACGGCGGCGCTAGGGGGTACGGGGGGGCGTTGAAATCTCTACAGGTATACATAACCAAGAGCGCGCCCCAATGCAATCGCGCGCGCGTACAGATTCCCGGAGGGGATTGAGGGGATGGCAAACGTCCGTCAGAAGCCGCCCGAACTGTTGGTGAACCGGCGCGGCGGCCGGGGACGGGGGCTGGTCGTGGCGGTGCCAACGGAGCGGTCGATGCCGCGGTTCCCGTTGCGCGACACCCAGGGGCGGCGCCGGGCGCGCGACTACTGGCGGCGGTACTGGCAGAGCCCGGTGAGCGCGGCCGTGGACCTGAACGCGGACGGCGAGGCGTTGCGGCGGTGGATGGAGGCGATAGACGAGGTGGACCGGCTGCTGCCCGTGTGCCAGGCGAGCCCGCTCATCAAGGGGTCCATGGGCCAGTTCGTGATGAACCCGCTGTTCCGGCGGCTGGCGGAGTTGAACCGGATCATCGAGGGGATGGAGGATAGGTTCGGGGTGACGCCGCGGAGCCGGTTCCGGCTGCAGCTGACCTACACGGCGGCGAGCGAGGGGGAGGAACGGTTGCGGGCGTTGCGGGAGAGGCGGGCGTTGGCGCTGCCAGCGGGGGATGAGGGCGAGATCGTGGAGGCGAGGGTAGTGGAACTGTGACCTGGAACAACCGGATCGTGGGGCATGGTGAGGAGGCGCCGGACCAACTGCTGGCGAATCCCCGCAACTGGCGCATCCACCCAAAGGCGCAGCAGGAAGCGCTGGAGGGGCTTCTCGGGGAGGTGGGCTGGGTCCAGGACGTGATTGTGAACCGGCGCACGGGGCACGTGGTCGACGGCCATCTGCGCGTGGCGCTGGCGCTCAACCGTCAGGAGCCCTCCGTCCCCGTGGTCTATGTGGACATCGACGAGGAGGAGGAGCGGCTGGTGCTGGCTGCCCTGGACCCTCTCGCTGCGCTGGCGGTCACGGATTCGGATCAGTTGCTCGAGTTACTTACTGACCTCAAGGTGCCGGCCCCGTTGGAGGGGCTGATTTCTGACTTGGCAGTGGAGGCGGACGCCTCCCGGCTGAAAGATGCGCCTCGCTCGGCTATGGCCGGGGGATCTCCGACCGTGAAAGCAGTGTTTGCCGTCCCCGAGATTGCCCTGGTCGAGCGCGGCATACGCGCGGTCGGGGTAGGCTCCCGAGGAGCAGCGCTGGTCGAAATCTGTAGGAGCTACCTCAGTGAAAAAGGACAACTCGACGTGGAGGAGGAAGGCCTCGCTGCGCTGGCAGGTGCGCAAAGAGCTGGACTGTCCACCTCTGGTACTCGAGACTCACGGCGGAGCCGGTAAACTGTTCGACGCGTGCTTTGCCGACGTGGCTGAGGGAGTCGTCTTCGAAACAGCCCCAGCCAAGGCGGCGCTGCTTGCGCTGCAGCGCCCGGGCTGGCGCGTGTATGAAGCTCCTAGCGAAGTGGCCATCGCCGCTGGCGTTGCAGACGACCTGCCCTTCAATCTCCTGGACTGCGACCCCTACGGTGATCCCTGGCCCGTCCTCAGAGCCTTCTGGGAGCAGCCTCGTTCTCGTGGGGCGACCTTGGCCGTCGTCGTAAACGATGGCCTGCGCCAGAAGGTCAAGCTGAATGGTGGCTGGGATGTAGCCTCCATCGAGCCGGTCATCTCCCAGTTCGGAGCGTCCGGACTTCACGACCGCTATCTAGACGCCTGCCGCTGGTTTTTGGCTGAGTTAGCGGGCCATGCCGGCTACGCCATGGGCCGCTGGACCGGTTACTACACCGGCCATGCTTTGCAGATGACCCACTATGCGGCGGTTTTTACCAGCTCGGGAGGTGCGAGGTGACCGGGGTACTGATGCCACCTCCAACAGGAGCCGTCCTCCTCGACCAGCCAGGGCCGCATCTCGGTTCGGGAGCCGGAGTCCTGCTTGAAAAAGTACGCGGCGCCGGCGGCCTGGGAGAGATCCCGCAGATGGCGAGCCCAGGCCATGTCCATCCACCGCGGGTTTCCCGGCTTCATGTGTCTGCCGCTCTCCCCGCCGACGATCACCCAGTCGACCCCGCTCAAGTCGGCGTCGACTGGGCCGATGAGGGGTTCGCAGCTCAGGAACTTGACCGCTGCCCCACACCGGCGCAACTCAGCCAGTCGCCCGACGGCCCGCTGATCCTCGATGGTTGTCCCCTGCCAAATGTTTGGCGTCCATGGTCCGGGCCAGGTCGCAGCCCGCTCCGGACGCTTGGTCAGGATCTGGTACGTGTGTTGCGGCGTGGCTCTCATCACCTCGAAAACCTTCTCGACGAAGTCATCCGGCACCAGCGGATGAAACAGGTCGCTCATCGAGTTAACAAATACCCTGCTCGGCTGCTTCCACGAATACGGCTTTCGAAGGCGCTCCGGATGCAGGATGATGTTGTCGGAGGCGTTGGCTGCAGTCCACGGAAGTTTGCTCCACCCGAACCGCAGGCTGAGAGACTCGGCGTAGCAGTACCGGCAGCCCTCGCTAACGCGCGAGCAACCGGTGGTGGGGTTCCACGTCTCGTCTGTCCAACTGATCAATGTAGCCATATCGGAGAATCTCCTCCGTTTGGTAGTCGAGGGGGGTGGGCCAACACCCCCCTCGCTAGGGACAGTTATACCCTCTTGTCATGGTCAGGTCAAGTCCGGCTCGAACTCGTGGCATACTGCGGTGTTGTAACAGGCGGTGCGCGTTGACGACTAGCGCCATCCCTCCGGCGATCGCGAGGGGGCCGAACAGCGACGCGGAGTACATCCGGTTGCCGGGTTCGGAGCGGGCGTTCTGGTCGGGCGGGCGGCGGGTGATTGAGTTCATCGAGGAGATGTGCGTGTTCACGAACGGGAGGTGGATCGGCCAGCCGTTCGTGCTGCTCCCCTGGCAGAAACGCGACCTCTATGAGTTGTTCGAGGTCAACCCGGAGACGGGGTTGCGGCGGTTCCGCCGGGCGCTGTGGGGGTTGCCACGCAAGAGCGGAAAAAGTGAGGTTGCGGCCGCGCTGGGGGTCTACCTCATGCTGGCCGATGGGGAGCCGAGCGCGGCTATCTACTGCGCGGCGGCGTCCGAGGACCAGGCCGACGTGGTGTTCGAGGCGGCGAAACGGATGTGTTCGCTCGAGGGTTCGCCGCTGACCGACGTGGTAGACGTGCAGGTTTCGCGGCTGACCAACCGGGCGGACCCGTACTCGTTCATCCAGCGGCTGAGTTCGAAGGGGAAAACGAAGCACGGGCTGAACATCCACGGGGTGATTCTCGATGAGCTGCACGCGTGGGGGGTGGGCGAGGGGGAGGAACTGTGGGCGGCGCTGAACACGGGTTCGGCCGCCCGGCGCCAGCCGCTGCAGATCGCCATCACGACGGCGGGAATCGACCTGGAGGAATCGCGCTGCGGGCAGCTCTACCGGCTCGGCCGGCGCATCGAATCGGGCGAGATCGAGGATGATGGCGGGCTGTTCTTTCGCTGGTACCAGGCGCCGGACGAATGCGACTACACGGACCCGGAGATGTGGCGGCTGGCGTCCCCCAGTTACGGCCACACGGTGGATGAGGGTTTCTACCGCGGCGAGCTCGTGAGCGTGCCGGAGGCGTCGTTCAGGAGGCTCTACCTCAACCAGTGGGTCGACTACGGGGAGAAACCGTGGGTCACGCGGGAGCAGATAGAGGCGTGCCGGGTGGATGACTTCGACCTGCGCCCGGGCGGCGAGGCATGGGTTGGGGTGGACCTCTCAGAGAGCCGCGACGCCACGGCGGTGGACTGGGCGCAGTGGTTCGACGGGGACGATCGTCCGTGCGGCCATACCGAGGAGCCGTGCCTGTACCTCCGGGCGCGAACATGGGAGCCACCGGTCGGCCCGAGCGGGCAGCCGCTGGAGGGGTGGGAGGTTCCGCAAGCGGAGGTCAAGGCCTTCGTGCGGGATCTGAACGCTGAGTTCACGGTCCTGACGAACGTGTTCGACCCGTGGCACTCGAAGCTCATGCGCCAGGACCTCAGCAACGAGGGGCTGTTGGTGGAAGAGATCTGGCAGACGGGGGCACGGCGGAGCGGGTCAAGCGCGCAGCTCTACGACCTGATCCGGCAACAGCGGCTGCACTACTGCGACGAGGTGTTCGAGCGGCACGTGATGAACGCGACGGTGAAGGCGGCGGGCACGGACGGCGGGTACTACCTGGCGAAGCGCCGGAAGGGGCAGCCGATGGACGCGGCGATGGCCGCGGTGAACGTGGTCTACGGGACGCTGTTCGCGAAGGGCGGAGAGGAGGGAGGGTTGAATGTCATCACGATCTGAGGGTCCGCCGGATGCGACGCTGATCGCGTTCGTCTATGACGAGCGGCCGACGCTGAACCTGATGAGGTCGCTGCTGCGCGACGCCAGGCGCTGGCCCAACCTGGCCATATGGGACCAGTCGAAGGACGCGTTGATATCGCGCATGAGGAGCGTCGCGGCGACCCAGTTTCTCGAACAGGGGGCCGGGGACGTAATGATCATGGTGGACCATGACATCGGCTGGGAGCCGGGGGATCTCGAGCATGTGACGCGGGTCTGCCTCGATCAGGTGGGTATCGTGGGCGGGGTGTTTTCGAAGCGCGGGTTTGCCCTGGGTGTGCCCATCCGGTTCGGCAACTACGGCGCCTACACGATTCCCGACGACCGGATCGTCGAGTGTCAGTCGGTCGCCACGGGGTTCATGGCGGTTCATCGGCGCGTGCTCGAGGCGATGAGGCCGACGCTCCCGCAGACAGTGCACGGGTTTTGGCCGTTCTTCGAGACCTCTACGGTGACGCGTCCGGATGGTGGCCTGGAGTATCTCAGCGAGGACTATGC
Source organism: uncultured Anaerolineaceae bacterium (assembly GCA_964475735.1). Classification (GTDB taxonomy): domain Bacteria; phylum Chloroflexota; class Dehalococcoidia; order Tepidiformales; family Tepidiformaceae; genus UCB2. Next base: position 13,175 of record CAYYYI010000043.1, on the reverse strand, counting down.
ATTCTGCGACAAGGCGCGACGGCTGGGGTTCCGGGTCTGGGCTGACCTTCGGCCGCAGTTGACGCACATGGGCACACACCTGTTCACGGTTGCGGATGCGACGTTCCGCCCTCCGGAAAAGGGCGCTTCGACAACACTTGAGATGAAGGACGTGACGAGACCCTGCCCGGTACGCGGCGCCAACGGTTCGGAGTTCGAGATGTGGATCGACCCGGACGACCACCGGGTGAGCGCGGCGCTCATCCGCGGGGAGAGGTGGGAGCCCGAAGTCATCGAGGCCCTGAGCCAGGAGATTCGTCCGACGGATACCGTTGTCGAGATCGGGGCGCACATCGGCTATCACACGATGCAGCTCGCGCCCAGGGCGGCGCGGTATGTGGCCGTCGAGCCGCTGCCCCACCTCGTGGAGATCCTGAGGAAGAACGTCTCTCTGGCGGGTCTGCGAAACGTCGACATTTGGCCGATGGCGGCGATCAACGACGAGGACCCACGGCGGACGGTGCGGATGCTCCGCGATTGGGCGAACCCGGGCGCGTCCCACTTGCTCTACGGGGAGGATGCCCAAGGTATCGAGGTGGCGTCGTGCAGGCTGCCGGACCTGGCCGAGGAGGGGATCGACGTGTTGAAGTTGGACGCCGAGGGCGCGGAGCATCTCATCCTGAGCGGGCCGAGGACGTGGGGAGCGCTGGCCCGGACGCGTGTACTGGTGACTGAGTACTGTGAGACCCAGCTGTCCTATGTTTCGGGGGTGACTGGCGGACAGTATCTCGATTTGTTGGAGGATCTCGGGTTCGAACTCGGGATTGAGGATCGGAGTGTGCTACCGAAAGGGGGAGCCTACTGCAATATCATGTGCATGAGGCGCGAGGGATGAAACCACAGGTTGTGGACGGGTTGCAGGCGTTGGGAGGGCTCGCAATCCTGATCGGCTCCTGGCTGGTGTTCCCTCCCGCGTCGCTGGTCCTGGCAGGGCTCGCGCTGATCGCGTGGGCAGAGGGGAGGAGGTCCGATGACGCTGATCCAGACCATGGCGAGAGGGGCGCGATCATTTCGCGCCAGCGTAACCGTCGACGGTAGCACCGAGCGGCTGATGCCACTGAATGGCACCGGCCGCGGCATTCAACTGGTCGGCAACAAGGCTGCAACGTATGAGGAGCTGTACCGGACACAGGTCTGGGTTCATGCGGTCGTCAACCGGCTCGCCCGCTCCATCGCCCGGCTGCCGCTGAAGGTGTTCGTTTCGCCGGACGAGCCAGCGGAAAGGCAGCGCCTGCGCACTGGGCCCCTGCCGGACCTGCTGCGCCGGCCGGGCTACCGTATGGGACCGGGAGAGATGAAGCAGCACATCGTTTCAAACGTGGCCATCCACGGGAACTGTGTCCTGGTGAAATCGCGTCGCATGACAGGCGCCCCGGTGGTTGAACTGCTGCCATCGTCGTTTGCCTACTGGGACGTTCGCGCAGACGAGTCGGGGGCACCGTGGTACGTGTTCTCGCCCGGCAACCGGGCGGCGATCCCATTTCGGCCAGAGGAGATTCTGCACTTCCGTTGGTGGGCCGGAGGGGCGGGACTCCGGGCGGTGAGTTCGCTCGACGCCTTGCGCACGACCCTGATGACGGAGGATGCCACCCAGCGCATGACCATAGCTTCGTTCGAAAACGGGGCACGGCCGGAGGGTGCGTTCTCGGTTGAGGGCAGTTTGCGGGCCGAGGAGATGGAGCGCGCGCGGGAACAACTGCAGCAGATCTACGGCGGGGTCGACAACGCGTTCAAGCTCGCCCTCCTGGACCATGGCGCGAAGTGGTTGCCGATCAGCCACACGCTCGTGGATAGCGAGCTGATCAATCTGCGCAAACTCAGCCGTGAGGAGGTCGCGGCGGCATACAACATGCCGCCGCCGGTCATTGGCATCCTCGACCGGGCGACGTTCAGCAATATCAGCGAACAACACCTGATGGAGTACATGGACACCGTTCAGCCCTGGACGTCGATGATTGAGGAGGCGCTCGCCGTCCAACTGATCGAGTTCGAGCCGGGGATGCAGGGGCAGTACGCGGAGTTCGACTTCAATGCTGTCCTGGCGGGCGATCCAGTGAAGAGGATCGAGGTGCTGACGAAGGCCGTCGGCGGGCCGTTTATGACGCCAAACGAGGGCCGTGCGACCCAGAATCTGCCGCCGCTAACCGATGACCGGGCCGACAGGCTCGCGCCTCCAGCCAACGCGTCAGTCAGGGAGGATAGCAGTGGTGGCAACAGCTAGGCGCCCCGTTAAACGTCCCGAGTCCCCGCCGCCGCTACCCCCGCCGCCGGTTTTCGGCAGGTACCGCTGCTATTGGATGAACGAGTTCGGCCGGCCTTGCAACCGGCTCCTGGGCGCTGGCAGCGGGCCGTTCGAGGGGGTGTGCCCGCGCTGTCGCCGTCGGGTCGCATTCCCGAACCCGAACGACCGTGAGCGCTAGGGGTTGACAGGCTAACGCCCACAGCGTTTACTGGCGGTGGACGGAGCGCCACCGGGCGCCAGTTTCCAGGTCGGAGCGCCACTAGATGCGCCGGAACCAACCCGTAGGGATGGTCCGGCGCATTTGTTTACTACCCAACTCGCGCGCTACAACCAAACCGCATGGGCGATCATGCCCGAGCGTCTCGCGGCCATGTTGGACATGGCCGGGCGGGTCAGCATTGACACCACCCTGACTGACGGCCCGCCGCTAGCTGCGCTTAGGCGCCCGTCGCAATCCGCACGCGGCGGCGCGATCGCTCGCATCGAGGTCTATGGCGTCATCGAGCAGCGGTCTGATTTCTGGTCCGACATGTTCGGTGGTGTGGGCCTGGACCGGGTCCGGGCGGAGTTTCACGCTGCGCTCGTCGACCCCGATGTGAAGGGCATCCTGTTGGACATCGACAGCCCGGGCGGCGTGGTCGCGGGCACACCCGAGCTGGCGCGTGAGATCCGCGCCGCGCGTGGGCAGAAGCCGATCCTCGCCGTCGCAAACACTGTGGCGGCAAGTGCGGCCTACTACCTCGGCGCGCAGGCCGATGAGTTCAGCGTCACGCCATCGGGCCAGGTTGGATCGATCGGGGTCGTCTACCTCCACACGGACCTGACGGGGATGGCGGAGAAACAAGGAGTCTCGTTCCGGCTGTTCCGGTCTCAGCCGCGCAAGGCGGACGCCAACCCCTACGAGAGCCTGAGCGAGGAGGCGGCGGCGGACATCCAATCGAAGGTCGACTCCTATGACGCGATGTTCGTAGCCGACGTCGCCGCGGGGCGGGGAGTCAGCGAGGACAGGGTCCGCAGCGGCTACGGCCAGGGGCGGATGTTCTTGGCGACCGAGGCGTTGGCGGCCGGGCTGGTGGACCGGGTGGAGACGATTGGAGCGGGCATGGCCCGCCTGGCGAGCGGGGGCGTGGGCATTAGGACTGCGCCGTCGCCGGTGAGGGCCCAGATCCAGGGGAGCACTGGCCGCATGGACGCGGCCGACTCAACACATCCTGACGAGCCGGATGCGGAGACGAAGTCTCGCGGCGAACGGCTCTGGGAAATCGCCCTAGCAGGGCGTTAGGGGAGGATAGGAATGGCCAGTCTGACGACTGAAAACGTCCTGCAGGCAGTCCGCGACGCCGAGCAGGCAGCGGCCGTGGCGTATGCGGCCGCTGAGAAACTGAAGGCGGACATGATCGCCGCGGGCGTCAACCCGCTCACGGACAAGGAAGCCTTCGAGAAGATCGATCAGGCGTACAAGGCGCACGGGGTCAAGGCGCAGGAGGCCGACGACCTCAAGGCGCGGCTGGCGCAGATGCGCGGCTGGGACTCGCTCAGCGTCCCCGCCGGGCCAGGCGGACGGTTGCCCACACCGGCCGAGCCCGGTGCCCAGGCACCGACGGACAGCATCTTCCGGTTCGGCGCCCGCGTCACCGACCACGAGGCGTACCGGGCCGCGCAGAAGATCGCCGCCAGCGTTGGCGACGCTCAGTTCGCCGGGGTGATGCAGGACGCTTTCAAGGGCGGCATCCCACTCATGAGCCGGGCCGAGCTGCAGGCGATGCTCAGGGGCGGCCGCTACGGCGCGACCGCTGTCACGGGGGGAAGCGCTACCTCGGCGGGGCCGTTCATCCAGAACGATCTGCAGCCGGGGTTCGTGGCCTACCTGCGCAAGCGCCCGACCCTGGCCACGGTCGTAGGCCAGGGCGAGACCGACAGCGATGTCGTTGAGTACGTCACCCAGTCGGCGCCGACGAACAGCGCCGCAGAAACCGCTGAGACGAACAACGCCGCCGAGTCGTCCTACCCGTTCGCAACGGCGACGGTGAACGTCCAGGAGATCGTCCACTACGTGCCGATCACCCGCCGGGCGATGCAGGATGCCGGCCAGATGCGCTCCATCGTCGAGGGCGAACTCGTCGCTGACGTGGTTGACCGCCTCGATACCCAGATTGCCGCTGGCGGTGGTACCGGGGACGACCTGGAGGGCATCTACACGGCGGTGACCCAGTCCCAGGCGCTCGGCGGTGACACCCGCGTGGACGCCATCCACAAGGCGATGACGAAGGTCCGGGTGGCGGCCGGGGTGTACATGGAGCCGGACTACATCGGCATTCACCCCAACGACTACCAGGATCTCGTGCTCGAGACCGACGCAAACGGGCGCTATCTGCTGGGTGATCCGAACGTGGCGGGACCTCGAGGCGCTTGGGGCGTGCCGTTCCTCGTCTCGACCGCGTTCACGGACGGAACTCCGATCGTCGGCAACTTCGAGCGCGGCGCCAAGCTCTGGACCCGCAGCGGCATCGAGGTGCTTAGCGGCCTGAACGATGACGACTTCGTGAAGCGGCGGATCAGCTTGATGGCGACGATGCGCTGCGCGTTCAAGACGATCCGGCCTACCGCCTTCTGCGAGATCACCGGGTTCTAGGCCCGGTTAAGAAACACAGGGCCGGGGTACGACTTCTACGCCCCGGCCCTACCAAACACCCGGTAAGGGGGACGAACCATGGGTATCCTCAAGAGCGCAACTGTTGGCGTGACAACCACCGGCTCTGCCGGTTCGGGCGCTGGCAACAGCGACAGCGAGACGTTCGCGGGCGAAATCGTGGGCATCTACGTCAACCATCACGCGAACGCCCCGGCAACCACGGACATCACGATCACGGACAAGCGAACCGGCGTCACGATCCTGAACGTGAACAACTCCGCTGCGGACGCGTATTTCGCGCCCCGGGCGAAGGCCGTCGACAGCGCCAACGCAAACCTCCTGTCGTCGGACGCAAACGGCGTCTGGGCGGTGCCCTACGTCGTCGACCAGGGCGTCAATGTGGACGTGGCCGGGGGCAACTCGATCACCAACCATGCCGTCGTGACGGTGTTCTACAGGCGGTAACGAACCGCCATGAACAACCTCGCCCGGCTCTCGCATGTGAAATCGGAAGTTGCAGGCGTCACTGGCACGACCAGTGACGCCGTGTACGAACGTCTGGTCGAACGCGTGAGCCGGGAGTTCGAGGCCGAGTGCGGGCGCCACTTCTACGCCTACTCGGGCACGCGCTACTACCAGGGGCACTCGCGGTCGCCGGTGCGGCTGCTTCTGCCGCATGATCTCATCTCGGTCAACTCGCTGCTGGTGGACGAGGACGGTGACGGCACCTACGAACTGACGCTGGCGGTGAACACGGACTTCTGGCTCGGGCCGTTTGAGGCGGCCGAGCAGGGAAAGCCGTACTGGTACATCGATCTGAACCCGAACGGCACACAACTGGGGTCGTGGCCGCGCCACCCGCGGGCGGTGAAACTCGCCGGGCTGTTCGGCTTCGGCTATGAGCTGCAGGCGGCCGGGACGCTGGCTGAGGACCTGGACGCCAGCGAGACGGGCGTTGACCTGACCGCCGGCCACTCCGTGGAGTTCGGCGACACGCTCATCGTGGAGTCGGAGCAGATGTACGTGTCTGGCGTTTCGGGCAACACACTCACGGTAACGCGCGGCATCAACGGAACCACGGCGGCGACGCACGCGAACAGCACGGCGGTCTCGATCCGGCGATACCCGCGGGATGTGGAGGAGGCGGTCATGGAACGGGCGGTCGGGCTGCGCTGGGACAGCCAGCGCGGCTACGACATGGCAGCGCCCCTTGTGGGTGACCCGGCAATCGGCACGGGCGCCCGGGCGAGCTATGCGCGGTGGCGCCGGGCGTGTGATCGCTACCAGCGATTGGCGGTGGCCTGATGGCGCGCCGGCCGAACCAGTACATCGAACTCGAGGGGCCGCTGTTCGCCCCCGACGTGATCAGGCGCTTCAAGGACGCCGTCGCTGAGGGGATCGAGGAACTGGCAGACGAGGGCGATGACGTCATGATGTCCCAGATCGCCAAGGGCGGGTTCGAGCGAACGGGGCAACTACTGCGGTCGGTGGACGTTGTTTTCGTGCGGCGAAGCCGTGACGTCATCGGCTACGCGAAGATCTTGCCGACGGCGGTTTGGCCCGACCCCGATCGGCCGACCCGGACATGGCTCGCCCACGGGGTTAGGTCCGGCACGAAGCTGCGGCGCGGTTTCGACTTCTTCACGCGCACTACGACGGTGCTTCGGCGAATGCAGCCCGAGGAGCGGATCGCGGCGAAGGTGCAGAGGGTGCTCGAATGAACCGCTCAAACGTGTTCGACGCCATCCGCGCGCACCTGGAGGCGGACACCAACGATGCCGGGGGTACCCGGTTCGCGCAGGTGTTCATCGGGGAACCGCAGGGGGTGCCTCCGGGAGGGCCGTATGCCTGCGCGTGGTACCTGGGGCGAACCCACACGGGGAAAACGCTTGGGAACGTCATGTACCGGGCGCGCATTCAGGTCGTGTGCCTGTGGCCGATGCAGGTGGAGCGCAACACGATCGAGGACTGGGAGACGGATATATGGGGCGCGGACGATTCGCTGCGCACGCGGTTCCGGGGCGACTCGACGATCAACAGCGAGGCCAACGATCTGGAGATCACGGACTCGGTTGTTGGTTACGGGGGTTTCCCGGCGTCGGCCAACAAGGGCCTGTACCGGACGCTGGAGTTTGAGCTTCAGCTAGACAACCTGGAGGGGGAGGCGATCGCTCCATGAGCACGAAGAGGGACAAACGGTACGTCGTGGCGAACCCGCGGGGCATTCCCGCGGACCTGCCCGTGTTCCGGCAGAGGCAGCCTGACGGCGACGTTCGCGGCTGGTTCGAGGGCGACGCCTACGACGGCGATTCGCCGGCCGAGCCGTTGCGGCGGGGGTTCTTGGTGGAGGTGAAAGATGGCTAAGACTCATGGGCTCGGCGCCCGCTTTTTCTGGAACGGGATCAACGTCTCCGGCGATATCGGCGTGGTTGGGACCATCGCCTCGCCGAAGTCATCGCAGGAGAATACGGGGCTCGACAAGAGCGCCGTGGAGCGCATCCAGCTTCGGACCGACGGGAAGCTCGCGTTCAACGGGTACTTCAACGACGGCGGGGCTGCGAACAGGGCGGCGGCCGCGGGCTCGAGCTTCCACGAGTGGTCGCAGATGGTGGCGACCAACATCGTCCTGGCGCTGGCCATGGGGGCCGTGCTGGGCGCGGAGTGCGCCGTGCTGGTGGCCCAACAGGCCACGCTCGACGTGTCCCGCCCGGGCGACGGCTCCCTTGGCATTTCGGCTGAGGGACAGGCGGCGGCGGGCTACCCGCTGGAATGGGCGAAGCTCATCACGGCGGGCCAGATCACGCACGCATCGGCCGGATCGTCCACGGGACTGGTGGAGGCGCAGACGACCGCGGGCGGGGTGGGCTACCTGTTCTATGAGGAGCGGGATAGCGGCACACCCACTTTCGTCATCGAGGACTCGGCCGATACGACGAATGGGATCGATGGCACCTGGGGCACGCTCCTGACGTTCGCCGGCACGGGCGGGGTCTCGTCGTTCGGCGAGCGGAAAGAGGTCACCGGGACGATTGAAAAGGGCCTTCGGGCCACGACCACGGGCACGTTCGTCAACGCGGACTTCGCAATGGCGTTCCGGCGGGGAACCGCGCAGGACGACGTGTCACTGGCCTAGGGAGAGGAGGAGAGAGGTATGCCGGAGATCATCGTTCCGAACCGGCCGATCGCAGGCATGGAGAACGTTGGCATTCACAACCCCATGCGCATCGGCACATGCGAGGAGTTTGGCTGCGAGTGGTTCCTGTACGGGCGCTCCGGGGTGGATGAGGGTAAGCCGTTCGCCCACCCGGCCGGGGTGCGGTGTGGGGACTTCTCACGCTGTCGCCCGTGCGCGTCGCCGCCGCGTAAGGGGCAGATCTGCGGGGCGTGCGAGCCATGCAAAGCGGGGACGGCGAACTGCCCCTGTCCGTCGCGGCTGGCGCGGTCCATGAAAAACCCAAGCCTTCGCGGGCACCTGGTGCCCGATGACAACCAGGAACTGAAGTTCCACTACTCGCCGGGGGTGGTAGCCCGGCTCCCCATTGGGCTGAACGGCGCGCCGAACATGCACGCCGCGCCGCAGTTGCACCCGGACCCTACGCGGCTCCGGGCCATCGATGCCAACGAGTTTGTGGACCGGCTCCACGAGGGCGTTGGCAACTACGAACACATTCAGAAACACGGCCGGTAGGAAGGGCTAAGGGAGGAAAGAACAGTGGCAAAGGAAAGTGGCCTCGGTATGACGGTGACCCTGGACGACGCTGCCGCGGCGGGCCAGGCGATCACGAACGACGTGACAGACATTTCGTTCAGCACGCCGCGGAACTCCGCGGACATCACGGGCCTGGACAAGTCGGGCATCGAGCGGCTGCAGCTGCTCGCCGACTTCAAGGCTTCGCTGAACGGGGTGTTCAACGACGCCGCGAACATGTCCCACGCCGTGCTCAAGACGATGAGCTCGACGTCGGTGGCGCGGACGCTGGCGCTGGCGATCAGCGGGCAGACGCTGAGCAACGAGGTGATCATCGACGACTACGCGCTGAACCGTGGCGCCGACGGCTCGCTCAAGTGGAGCGCGCCGGTGTCGCTGCAGTCGGGCACCGTTCCGACCTGGGCGTAATCGCCGGACGCAATAGCCCGGCACGGCCCCACCCCCCGGGGCACGGCCGGGCGACAAACTCAGGGAGGGTGAGACGTGGGATTCGACCTGTACCAGAACCGGGGCAAGCTCGTGTTCGAGGGCACGCGGTACCGGGGCGCGGAGGTCACGGTGCGGCTGGATCTGCCGCTTGGCGACCTGCTGGCGCATGACGCCTGCGAGGGTGAAGAGGAGCGCATGCGGTGGATGGCCGAGCACGTGATCGAATCGTGGAACCTGGAGCGCGACGGCGAGGCGATCCCGATGACGGCGGACGCGCTGATGGGGATGCCGCCCGTGTTCCGGCGCACGCTCCACCGTGAGTGGATGAAAGCCTGCCTCGATCCCGACCTCCCTTTCGAGTCGCCCTCGCCCGCTGGAGGCACGTAGGTGGGGGCATCGATGAGGACGGCAACGTGGTCACGAAACCGGAGTTGCTGGTGGACGCGGAGATGATCGAGATGCTGGCCCAGCGTTACCACTGCACGCCGTCGCAGGTGCTCAGGGAGCCCGCGTGGCTGCTCCGGCATGTCCGCGTGCTGCAGGAGGGGGCCGGCTAATGAGAAGCGAAACGGCGCGCGTACTCATAGCGCCGGGGGTGCCCCGTGGCGAATGAAGTGCGGGTGCTCATCAAGGCAAATTCGTCCGATGCAACCAAGAAGCTCGGCGACATCACCAAGCTCTCGCTCGGCCTGACGGCGGGGTTTGCGGCGGCCGGGGTAGCGGCCGTGAAGTTCGGGATGGACTTCGAGCACCAGATGGACCAGGTCGGTGCGGTGGCGGGCGCCAGCGAACAGGACATGGAGGGCCTGCGGAAAACGGCGTTGCAGCTCGGGGCCGACACCTCGAAGTCGGCCGGCGAGGCGGCCGCGGCCATGGAGGAACTGGCGGCAGGCGGCCGGAGCGTAGCGCAGATCATGGGCGGCGAGGCGAAGGCGGCCGTAGCGCTGAGCGAGGCCGGGAACTACGACCTTGCGGAGTCGGCCCGGACCGTGGCCACGACCCTGGACGTGTGGAAGGGGTCGGGGCTGGCGACCATGGACGTGGTGAACCGTCTCGCCGGGGCGGCGAACACGAGCCGGTTCGGGGTAGACGACATGTCAGCGGCCATCGCCATGGGCGGCGGCGTGGCCGCGAGCGCGGGCGTGAACTTCCAGGACTTCACCACAGCAATCGCGGCCACCGCGAGCGCGTTCTCGTCCGGCTCCGACGCGGGCACGTCGTTCAAGACGTTCATCACGGCGCTCACCGGGAACAGTGAGAAGGCGAAGGGGACGATCAATGAGCTCGGGCTGAGCTTCTACGATGCGCAGGGCGCGCTCCGGCCGATGGCGGCCATCGTCCAGGAGTTGCACGACAAGCTCGGGCCGCTGAGCCAGGAGCAGCAGACGGTCGCGCTCAAGACCATCTTCGGGAACGACGCCTACCGGACGGCGGCCGGGCTGATGAAGATGACCGGGAGCGAGTTCGAGGCCATGTCGCGGAAGATGGGGGCGACGGACGCGGCGGATGTGGCGCGGCAGAGAATGGGAAACCTGAGCGGCCAGGTGGAGCAGCTCAAGGGGTCGCTGGAAACGCTCGGGATCTCGGTGGGGCAGAGGGCCGTACCGGCGCTGACCGAGGTGGCCGGGGTAGCGACGAAGGCGGTAAACGCCTTCGGGGCGCTGCCTCCGCAGACCCAGAACATGGTACTCGCCACGGCTGCCCTGGCCTCTGCGATGCCCCTGATGATCTCGGGGGTACAGAAGGGGACGGCTGCCGTCAAGAACCTCGGTGACCAGATGTCCACGACGCGCGGGATGGCGATGGGGTTTGTGGCGGGCGTAGGGGCAGCGGCGGTGGGATTGTCAGCCCTGAACGACGCCATGCACGAGTCGAACGCCGAGATGATGACCCGCATGCTCCGGGACGCCAACGATGAATTGCGCGGCATGGGCGACGCGGCTGACATAGGTGCCTATGCCATGGGGCGGATGGGCGAGGCGGTCGCCAGCATCACGGCGGGGGACAACAACTTGGCCTCAGTAAAGGAGCGGGCCCGCGAGGCCGGATTCGAGATCCAGGCAATGGCCAAGCTCATGCGTGAGGGATTCGACGCCGGGCGGCTGGGGGTAGAGGACCTCGTGAGGGCAAGCGAGTCTCTGCCGCCCGCGTTGCGCCAGGTGTTCGACGAAACGGTAAATCTCGATGCGATCCAGGCGGGGTGGGCAACCACCCAGCGGGATTTGGGGGTAGCGGCGGCGGACGAGCGGCTGAAGATGATCGCGTTGGCGCAGTCCACCGGCGAGGTGGCGTCCGCGGCGGCGGCGGCCCTGACGCCGTTGCAGGAGTTCGAAGCGTCGTTGGAGGAGGGGGCGGATCGGGCGGACGAGTTCGACAAGGCGCTCGACGCGCTGAGCGGCCGGTTTGCCTCGTTCAACCCGGCGGTCATCGAGGCCAAGGGCCGTCTCGCGGCCGTAGATGAGGAACTGGGGGACCTGAACCGGAGCGGGGGCCAGTGGTCTGAGACGCTGGGGAAAACAAAGTCTCAACTCGAGGCGGAGAAGAAGGCCCTTGAGGACGTGATCGCCGCGGCCGGTGAGAACGAGGAGGCGACCAAGGGAATGCGCGAGGAGCTGAAGCTCTACCTCGGCGAAGGGTTGATGAACGTCGACGCGGCGCTGGCGAAAACCAAGCTCGGGTTTGAGCAGCAGATCAGTGTCCAGGCGCTTGTTGGCGCGGCGTTGCGGGCGTTAAAGAACAACGACATCCCGGGGTTCATCGCGGCGCTGAAACAGGTAGAGGTGGCCGCGCCGGGAATGGCCAACGAGGTGATCAAGAGCCTCGGCCCGGAGCTGGCGCAGAAGCTGCGGCAGAACATCCCCGAGCTGAAGGCGTCGGGGGACGCGCTCGGCGTGGCGATCGCGGATGGCGTGTCGCAGGGGCTGAACAGCGCGGCGAATCGGATCGCGGCAACGGGCCGGGGAATCATCCGGGCGGCCATCGGGGAGATGAAGGCGGAGGCGGCGATCAGCTCGCCTTCGCGGGTGGCGGCAGAGGAGGTTGGCTACCCGATGGGGGAGGGTATCGCCGCGGGCATGGTGGAGTCAGCGCCCCTGGTGATGGCGGCGGCGGCCGGTGTGGTACAGGGTGGTGTGGCGAGCGCTGCAGCGCTCGCGAACGGCGTGACGCCGATGCCCTGGCTTCCTGAGGGATTGCCCGACTACGTCTATCCGGAGTACACGCCGGGGGTGGGAGAGATGGGCTTTGCCACGATGTTTGGCAAGCGCCTGCCCTATCGCGACGTTGGGAGCGGGTTCAAAGCGCCAGTGGCCGAGGATGGGACTGTCCTTTGGAACCATGCGATTACCCACAACCCGATGACCTACACAAACCGTGAGGGCAGGAGCGTGAGCGCGTATGTGGGGCCGATGGGTCCGGCGGATGCGAGGGCGGGCGGGTACACGCCTCCCCAAGTGATCAACCTCGTGGTTGATGGGCAGGTGCTGGCGAAGGTCGTGAACGACAACAACGCGCGAGCGGGGGTGTAGGAATGGCGCTCGCCTACGACGTGAAAGCCTACGTTGACTGGTCCGGGGACGGGGATTTCGCGGACACGGGAGAGGACGTGAGCGCCCGCCTGCTGTCGGTAGCGACGCGGCGCGGGCGATCGAGCGTGAACGATGAGGTCGCGCCGGGGAGCATGTCGTTCGACCTGGACAACCGGGACGGCGACTACTCGCCCTACAACGCCGGGAGCCCGCTCTACGGGAACGTCATCCCGGGGCGGGCGTGCAAGCTCGAGATCGTAGCGAACTCCACCACTTACCCGGTTTACTACGGCTACCTGTCGAGCATCATGCAGTCGCGAACCCCTTCGGACCGCCCGGCGATGCAGTTCAGCGCGCAGGATGCGTTCGACAAGCTGCGGCTGGGGAGCGTGCGCGTGGCGCTGCAGGAGTCGCAGCGGGTAGACCAGTTGATCACCACCATCCTGGATGAGGCGGGGTGGAGCGCGACCATGCGTGCCCTGGACACGGCCACGGAGACGCCGGCCGAATTCTGGTCGTACCGGGCCGCGCCGTTGGCCGCACTCCGGCTGGCGGCGAAACAGGAGTTGGGCGGGATGCTGTACGTGGCGCGCAACG
>CAYYYI010000042.1:17314-19193 GCA_964475735.1 uncultured Anaerolineaceae bacterium | reverse complement strand
CAGGAGGACAGTGCCTGACGGGCAGTTTGACTGGGGCGGTCGCCTCCCAAAATGTAACGGAGGCGCACAAAGGTCCCCTCAGGGTGGATGGAAATCACCTGTTGAGTGCATTGGCATAAGGGGGCTTGACTGCGAGACCCACAAGTCGAGCAGGGGCGAAAGCCGGTCAAAGTGATCCTACGGTACCGAGTGGAAGGGCCGTGGCTTAACGGATATAAGCTACCCCGGGGATAACAGGCTTATCTTGCCCAAGCGTCCACAGCGACGGCAAGGTTTGGCACCTCGATGTCGGCTCGTCGCATCCTGGGGCTGGAGTAGGTCCCAAGGGTTGGGCTGTTCGCCCATTAAAGCGGTACGCGAGCTGGGTTCAGAACGTCGTGAGACAGTTCGGTCTCTATCCGCCGTGGGCGTAGGAAGTTTGAGAGGAGCTGCCCCTAGTACGAGAGGACCGGGGTGGACGGACCGCTGGTGTGCGGGTTGTTCCGCCAGGAGCACCGCCCGGTAGCCATGTCCGGATCGGATAAGCGCTGAAAGCATCTAAGTGCGAAGCCGACCTCAAGATGAGACTTCCCACCGAATTAATCGGGTAAGACCACAGGAAGACTACCTGTTTGATAGGCGCCAGGTGTAAGCGCAGCAATGCGTTCAGCTGAGGCGTACTAATGGTCGAGGGCTTGACCTACATACAGGATTGCCAATCATGGTTGCCCTGCAGTTTCTTTCGCTCTTCAGTTGTAAAGGCAGTTTCGCCGCGGTCACCGCGGGGTGGAGCAGTGGTAGCTCGTCGGGCTCATAACCCGAAGGTCGGGGGTTCGAATCCCTCCCCCGCTACCAGATTCACATTTGAGAGGCCCCCGCAATGGGGGCCTCTTGCTATCTCCCTGGGCGGCCTGCAGATCGTCGCCGCGTGACGGGGCTGGAATCGATGGTATGGGCGGCTGCTCCCAGGCGAATCACAGGTTCAAGAAGCGACATAACCTAATTCCGGAAGTGGCTTGGGACATCCTGGCCCGCTCCCAGCGCCGGGGGACGGTCCTACCCGTGTGACGGGTGTGTCTGGCACCTTGTAAGTTCCATCGGCAGGGTGATAGGGTTGGCCGGCCGCACCTGTGCGCCCGGGGGTAGGGCCATGACTCGCAACGCCTTCGGGGGAATAGGCGCGCGAGGAGTTGGGCTCAATGGTGACCAACATCAGTAAACGAAGAGTGGCTCTGCTGCCGGCGCTGGCGGGTATCGTGGCGCTGGCGGTAGCCATCTCCGCAGGAATCGCCTCGACGCCGTCCGGCGCCGGGGCGGGGATCGCATCGGCGTCATCGGGCGGCTGGGTCCTGAAGGGATCGGAGACCCACAAGGAAGCGCCCGACCACCCGGGCGACTGCTACAGTGGCCAGGAGGTGACGATCGCTGGACTGTCGGCGACGACCTATGTCAGATGCACGTCGACCGGCCCCACTTACGACGTCTACCAGCGGAGTCAGCACTCCTGGTCTGCCGCTCCTCCGGAGCGCCTGGCGCCGGGGGAGGTGTTGCGGATCAGCTCGACGACCAGCGTCGAGGGGACGTTCCACACCGTCGGGATGGGCGGAGGAGCATCGACCTGGGTCCGCATTGACCTCGTGCCCGGGGGCGGGCCCTACCCGGGCGCGGGCTGGGCCAACGCTACGGAGGAAAACACGACTGTCTCGGCGGACAGCGAATTCTCGATTCCCAGCGGCAGAGAGGGCGGCCTCATGCTGGTCACGCTCCGGTTGCAGGGCGTGGCCGGTTCGGGACAGACCACATACACGTACGAATGGCAGGGAACCGCGTCCGGGGCAACGCCAGGACCCACGGGCACAGGGCGGATAGATCCCACCGAAACGACAGCACCCCGGCCAAC
>CAYYYI010000042.1:12864-17214 GCA_964475735.1 uncultured Anaerolineaceae bacterium | reverse complement strand
AAGGTCCTGGAAGGAAACGTCGAGTTCACCAGCCTGGCAACGGGCGAAACCGTGATGGTTGGGGCGGGAGAAACGGTGTCGGCGACCGCAGGAGGCCTCTCGGAGAAGGGCACCTTTGACGTCGAAGCCGAGTCAGCTTTGTGGCCACTTGAAGGCGGGGACGGCCTTCCAGCGCTCGTCATCGTGGCAGGGGTCTTTGTCCTCGTCTCGCTGGCGGGGTTGATATTCGCCCGGCAGAGGAAGCAGGGAACTTAGGCAGGGCATTCCGAATGCAGAAGAGGGAATGGGAGGGCCTTCGCTGTCGTTCGCCGCATTTGCGCACGCCCGTCACAGGCGGATGCCGAACGTTTCCTCCAGTACTGCCGCCAGGTCCGCCTCGGGGACCTCGCGCTCGGACCGGGTTTCGCCCTCTGCGGAGAGCAGGCGCCCCTGCGAGTAGGTGGTCCTCCCGTTCTCGCGGCCAAGCGATACAACGTCGCCCTGGGTGAAGGCCGAACGGGGGGATGTCTGCAAGAACTGGCAGACTGCTTCGAAGTCTGGCATCTCCCGAGGCGCGAGCGTGAACACGTAGGTGCGCGGCGCCTGCGGCGCCAGCCATGGGTCGTGAGCGGAGACGAACCAGTGGTCCTCGTCGTTCGCGACGGTGTACGACCACGGCCCGGCGGGCTGCGGTTCGCGCTCGGCCAGGCGGAGGGGCGCGCGCATTCGTCCGCCTCCGAAGCCCACATCGGCGATCCACGGCTCGTCCAGGTGCACGAGGAGGGTCATGTGGGTCATGGGTTCGCCCAGGGCGCCAACCGGGGCCATGACTCTCGCGCCGAGGATGTCGACATCGAACCCGATTTCCCGCAGCGCCCATGCGAAGAGGCCGTTGAGCTCCAGGCACCAGCCGCCCCTCCCACGCGTCACAACCTTCTCGTAGTTCTGTTCAAGGTCCACGACGATTGGCGTGCCGCGCTTGATGTCGAGGTTTTCGAAGGGGACGTTGAGGAAGTGCGCTCGCTGCAGGGCGCGCAGCGTCTCGATGTCTGCTTTCGGCGTCCCGGTATAGCCGATGCGCGTGAGATAGCGGGAAAGCCTATCGCCTGGCACCAGGCGCCTCCTTGGGGTCAGTTCTGGGAGGGATCTTCAGGGAAGAAGGCGAAGAAGGCCAGTTTGCCGCCCTGGCGGCGCAGCACATCGCGCCAGAGAGCCCCGGGGTCGGGCGTGAAGGGGTCGTCCTCAAGGGGAGGGAGGACGAACCACCCGTCTTCGCTCAGTTCGCCTTCAAGCTGTCCGCCTGCCCAGCCGGAATAGCCCGCGAAGACGCGTGCGCGCTCGAGATCGGCGGCGTTATCCGGCCCCGGCGGGTTGCCCAGGTCAACCAGCCCGATTTTGCCGAAGACGGGCGTCCAGCCGGGCGCATGTGGCGGCGAATGACAGTACCCGAGGCCGAGGCCCGTGGTTGTCTCCACGGGCCCGCCCTGGAAGACCACGGGCGGCTCGGCGACATGCTCAATCCAGGCGGGCAGGTGCTCGCTGACGCGCGCCTCCGGGAGCGGGCGATTCAGCACCAGGCCGAACGCTCCGTTCTCATCGTGCGTGCAGATGAGGACGACCGCGCGAGCGAAGTTGGGGTCGGTGAGCTTTGGGCTGGCGACAAGGAGCTTGCCGGCGAGGCTTTCGTCCATGAGCCAATGATGCCAAAGGATTTGTCTCGTGGCATGTGGGGTGGCCCCGGGTCTTGGGGTGGCTGGCCGCATTGCGGTATGCTCTTGAACCGTGGGTAAGCCGTTCGTCATTGGCCATGCAGCGGGGGCGGGTGAGGCGCCAGCGAACACGCTCGCAGGGGTCGAAGCCTGTCTCGACGCGGGCGCGGAAGCGATCGAAATCGACGTCCAACTCTGCGCCGACGGCGTCCCCGTGCTCATGCACGACGAGACCGTCGACCGGACCACGAACCTCAGAGGCCGCGTGCGGCGGCTCACCGTTGACGAGCTGGCGGAAGCAGATGCCGGGCAGGGCGAGCACGTCCCCACCCTCGATGAGGTGCTGGAGCTCGTCAACGGCCAGATGGCGGTCTTCTGTGAACTGAAGGCGACCGCCGGAGATGAGCGTCAGGACAGCCGCCTGGTGGCAGCCGTCATCGAAGCGATCGTCCGGTTCGGCGCGTGGGACTGGACGGGCATCCACTCGTTTCGGCGGGACATGGTGCGCGAGGCCCGCGAGCAGGAGACGCGAATTTCGGCCGCCATCATTTCGCCGCCCGTCCGCGGTGGGGCCGTAGAGCAGTTGCTGGGAGCCACGCTGAAAAGGAACGCACAGGCCATCTCGCTTCAGCACTCCTGCATAGAGCGCGATGTCATTGTGCGGGCCAAGCAGCGCCAGCTCACCGTCTGGGCATGGACGCCCGATGAGGCCGAAGATTGGGAGCGCCTGATGGAAGCTGGAGTGGACGGGATCATCACCAACGTGCCGAGCCAGCTGCGAGCGTGGCTCGACGGCTAGGAGCCTGCCGGGCCTGCCGCGAGGCGGACAATCAGTCCTGCTTCGGGCCTGTGTACACCACTTCAAAGAGAACGCGGTCGGGTGATTCGAACATGACCTGGTAGTAGGTATGCCCCGGCTGCCAGGCGAACTCTGGCCGGTGGCGCGGCGTCTCGAACAGCGCCGGTATGCTCCGCCCGGCCAGGTACGCCGCGGCCGCGTTGACATCGGCCTGCGAACCGGCGCCGATCGCGATGTGGTTGACGCCGGGCCCGTCGTAGTCGTTGGCCACATCCTTCACCTGGCCGATGAACCAGAGACTGGCGCCGTTCGCGCCGCCTGCTCCGTAGAATTCCTGCTGGTCCATGAGCGTGTTCCAGCCAAGGAAGGCCAGGAGGTCGCGGTAGAACTGGAGATTGGCCTGCTGGACGTTGACCTGCAGGTGGGAAAGGGATGTCTGCATTTGATGCTCTCCTTCAGGGAGTTGGAGGCTGGAAGCATAGAACAAACGTTCGCTGGTTGGCAAGTGTGGCCTCGTAAGAACGCATACCCCCGCGCCGAAGGGCCTACCAGCTTCCTACGCCGCCTCCGCCTCCGCCCCCGCCGCTGAACCCGCCGCCACTGAAGCCCGAGCCGCCCGAGCTTCCCGGCGTGCTGGCGATCGTCGTCGAGACCGTGCTCGCGAAACCGCGCATCCCCGATGTGAATGCCATGACCTGGAACGCCCCGGCGCCCGTATACCAGGTGGCAGTGGATTGCCTGGCCATGTCATCGAGCCCCTCGAACGCCTTCGCCCACTTGTCGACGCAGCCGAAGACGATGGCGAAGGGGAGGTAGCTGGCGAAGATGTTCTGCTGTTCGTTGAACTCCTGGCGGCGCGTCTCGGCGGTGGCGATGTACAGGCGGAACCCGAGCACGCGGCGGAGCGCCTCGCTGCCCGTAGCCGTGCGATGCGCCATGGCCCGCGAGAGCGGGATCATCGCAAGTCCGCCAAGGATGAAGGGAACCGGGATGAGCGCGCGCGAAAATTGCAGCGCCGCAACCACCACCATGAGCGCTCCAAGCCCGGCCATGCCAATGCCAGCGACCAGCCAGAGATTGCGCGTGCTCTCCGGGCTGCGCTTGAACCACTTTCGCGCCACGGCGTCCTTGTAGAGTTCGTCCTTCACTCGGCGCAGGTCTTCGGCGAACTTGTTCTTGAGCGCGGAGACCTTCACTTCCTCGCGCGAATCGAAGATCGCGTCGAGCAGTTCGCGCTCGTAGGCGAACAGGGCGTCGCCCGGGTTCTCCCTCTTCTCCAGCTGCCAGTCTCTCTTGCCGAACCACCCCTTCTTCGCGATCTCGGTGATGTGGAGGTGGCCGCGCACCGCCAGGTCGATGATTGTGGCTGTCACGTCGAGGGTATCGGCGCGCTCATCGAGGATGACGCCCATTTGCGCAGGACGCAGCTTCTCGGGTGGGAGGAACTCGACAACGATATCGGCGCGGGCGAAGAGCGGGCGCCGGCCCTCGCCGGGGTCGTTGGTCAGGTAGTAGAGCGTCTTGTAGGCCCGGTCCCGGCCGTGGGTCCACCACAGGCGGGTGAGAAGCACGATAGCCAACAGTGCGGAGAGAAGGACGCCGCCGAACTCGATGGCGTCCAGCGTGAAGAAGTCGTCGATGCTGAGGCGGTCCTCCAGCAGTGGGGGCTCGACGGTCACCACACCGCCCGGCCAGCCGGCGACGATGGTGAGCCCTTCGCCCGCTGCCAGCAGCCGCGTCGCCGTATACGTCGCAACGTTCCCGCTGGCGCTCGATTGGCATTTCGCCGTTGATCCGTAATAGCCCTGGTAGCAGGTCGCGTCGACCCGGGTTCCCGCGGGGAGCGAAACGGTCACCTTCGTC
>CAYYYI010000042.1:0-12764 GCA_964475735.1 uncultured Anaerolineaceae bacterium | reverse complement strand
AGGGCGGCAAAGACGATGGCGGCGAGGGCGAGTGTCCTGAGCATCCCGGGTATTGTATCGGCGGACCGGGTCCTGACCATGACCGGGTTGGGATGCGCACGACAACTCGATACCCGGCGTCTATGATCGACGGACTGACTCTCCGGGCTGCGGCAGCGGAGCCGTGAGCGCGGCCGGGGGGATCCAACCCGTGACAAAGGAATCCCATGGAGGCATTCGAGTACATCGCGCCTCGCACGCTGGCCGAGGCCTATTCGCACCTTGGCAATGGGCGGCGAACGGCGGTCCTGGCGGGAGGCACGGATCTCATCGTCCAGCTTCGGGAGGCGCGCCGGTCATGCGACCAGGTGATTGACCTGAAGCACATACCGGAGCTGATGAAGGTGGGCATCGCCGCCGATGGCTCGCTCGAAGTTGGCGCGGCGGCGCCGCTGGCAGAGGTTTACGAGAACGCGGAGGTCCGCCGCCGCTGGCCCGCCCTCATCGATGCC
This sequence comes from uncultured Anaerolineaceae bacterium, assembly GCA_964475735.1. GTDB lineage: Bacteria > Chloroflexota > Dehalococcoidia > Tepidiformales > Tepidiformaceae > UCB2. The sequence continues at coordinate 12,273 of CAYYYI010000042.1, read as the reverse complement.
GCCTCAATCATCGGCGGAATCCAGGTGCAGGGGCGAGCGAGCCTTGGGGGCAACCTCTGCAACGCCAGCCCGGCTGCGGATTCGCCGCCCGCGTTGATGGTGCTCGGAGCGCGGCTCCGCATCGGCGCGGCGGCGGGCACGCGCGAGCTGCCGGTGGGGGACTTCTTCGCAGGGCCCGGTCAGAACACGCTGCGCCCCGGCGAACTGCTCCTGCAGGTGGTTGTGCCGCCCATGGCCCCGCGCTCGGGGGCGTTCTACCACCGCTTCATACCCCGCAACGAAATGGACATCGCCGTGGCGAGCGCGGGAGCGTGGCTCCAGATGGGCGCCGAGGGGACAATCGAGGCCGCGCGCGTAGCCATTGGCGCGGTTGCGCCGACGCCGCTCATGGTCCCGGCCGCCGCCGAAGTGCTGGTGGGCCAGGCGCCGGGCGAAGAGGTGTTTACGCGCGCTGCGGTGGCGGCTGCGGCGGCGGCCCGGCCGATCACCGACATGCGAGGGTCGGCAGCCCAGCGCCGCCACCTCGTGGGAGTGCTGACCCGCCGCGCCCTCGAAGGCGCGCTCAAGCGTGCAACGGAGGCCCGCTAGCCATGCGTCGAACCCAGGTCCAAACGCGCCTGAATGGCGTTGACATCGATTTCCTTTGCGAGCCCCGCCAGAGCCTGCTCGAGGTGCTCCGCGACGAACTTGGCCTGACCGGCACGAAGGAAGGCTGCAGTAATGGCAACTGCGGGGCCTGCAGCGTCATGCTCAACGGCCGGCTCGTGAACTCCTGCTGCGTGCTCGCCGTCGAGGCCGAGGGGGCAGCAGTGCTCACCATCGAGGGCGTGGCGGAGGGCGACCGGCTGCACCCGCTGCAGCAGGCATTCCTCGAGGAAGCCGCGCTCCAGTGCGGCATCTGCACGCCCGGTTTCATCATCGCCGCGAAGGCGCTCCTCGAACGCGAGCCTGATGCCAGTGAGGAGCGCATCCGCTACTGGCTCGCGGGCAACCTTTGCCGGTGCACCGGTTACGACAAGATAGTGAAGGCCGTCCAGCGGGCCGGGGCCGAAATGAAGGGGGCAGCATCATGACCGCAATCGAAAAGCGCAGCTTCCGGGTCATCGGCACGCGGCCTATCCGCCCCGATGGCGCAGACAAGGTCACGGGCAAGGCGCTGTTCGGCGCCGACGCACGGCCCGCGGGCCTCATCTACGGCAAGATCCTGCGCAGCCCGCACGCCCACGCCCGCATCCTCTCCATCGACGCCAGCGCGGCCGAAGCGATGCCAGGCGTGCTCGCAGTGATGACCGCGAAAGACCTGCCCGCCGCCTCCGACGAAGTCCAGGCGCTGGGCGAGGTGGCCGTCAACCTGAAGGAGCTGAGCGACAACGTGCTCGCCTCCGACAAGGTGCTCTACCGCGGCCATGCCGTCGTGGCCGTGGCTGCGGTGAACGCCCACGTCGCCGAAGAGGCCGTGCGGCGCATTCGCGTGGAGTACGAACCCCTGCCTGTCGTGCTCGATGTACGCGACGCGATGCTCGAGGATGCCCCGCTGCTGAACGAGAAGCTGTTCACGCGCTCCATGGGCCAGGTCATCTCCGACCGGCCGAGCAACGTCGCCTCGAAGGTGCAGTTCGCCGGGGGCGACGTCGAGAATGCGTTCGCCGAGGCAGACGCGATCGTCGAGCGCCACTACACCACGAAGATGGTGCACCAGGGCTACATCGAGCCGCAGACCGCGACCGCCCAGTGGAACGCCGACGGCGAAATCACGGTCTGGGCTACGACCCAGGGGGCGTTCGCCTGCCGGGGACAACTGGCAGAGGTGCTCCGGCGACCGGCCTCCACCATCCGCGTGATTCCGATGGAAGTGGGTGGCGGCTTCGGTGGGAAGACGCCGGTGTACCTTGAGCCAATCGCAGCCATCCTCTCTCGCAAGGCGGGCCGCCCGGTGAAGCTCACCATGAGCCGGACCGAAGTGTTCGAGGCCACCGGGCCGACCAGCGGGACTTCCATCAACGTGAAGCTGGCGGCGAAGGATGGGCGCATTTCGGCGGCCGAAATCGAGATGGCCTACGAGGCGGGCGCCTACCCGGGCTCAAGCGTTGGCGCCGGGGCGATGACCATGCTCGCGCCGTACGTCGTCGAGAGCTTCAAGATCGAGGGCTACGACGTCGTCGTGAACAAGCCGAAGACGGCGGCCTACCGTGCCCCCGGCTCCCCGGCGGCCGCCTTCGCGCTGGAACAGGCTGTCGACGAGCTTGCGCAAAGCATCGGCGCGGATCCGCTCGCCTTCCGCGAACGGAACAGCTCGCGTGAGGGGACGAGATTGGTGAACGGCGCGCCCTTCCCGCGCATTGGTCACGAAGAGTGCCTGAGGGCGGCCATGGACAGCGCCCACTACCGCTCCCCAATCGAGGGGCCGAACCGCGGCCGCGGCGTTGCCTCGGGCTACTGGTTCAACGCCGGCATGCAGTCGAGCGTCACCGTCTCCGTCAACCCCGATGGGACGGTGAACCTGATCGAGGGATCGAGCGACCTCAGCGGCACCCGCGCCTCGCTGGCGATGCAGCTGGCCGAGACGCTGGGCATTGAATACGAACAGATCCGGGTCAACGTTGCAGATACCGATTCGGTAGGCCACAACGACGTCTCAGGCGGGAGCCGCACGACCTTCGCCACCGGACTCGCCGTGCACCAGGCGGCGCTCGACATCCAGCGCCAGATGTGTGCCCGCGCGGCGAAACTGTGGAGCTGTCCGGAGGACGAAGTGGTGTGCGAGGACGGCAAGATGCGCTCCACCGTAGACACCTCAAAGGCGATGAGCTTCCGCGAGCTGGCGGCGCAGTCGGCGCGGACAGGGGGGCCGATCACGGGCAAGGCTTCGCTGCTTGCTCGCGGAGCAGGCGGCGCTTTCGGCACCCACATCGCCGATGTGGAGGTGGACCCGGAAACGGGCAAGGTCAGCGTCCTTCGCTACACGGCGGTGCAGGATGTGGGTACGGCCATCCACCCGGCTTACGTCGAAGGGCAGATCCAGGGCGGCGTCGTCCAGGGCATCGGCTGGGCTCTCAACGAGGAGTACTACTACGAAGAGGACGGCCGCCTGGCCAATGCGAGCTTCCTCGACTACCGGGTCCCGACGGCTCTCGACGTGCCAAACATCGACACCGTGATCGTCGAAGTGCCGAACCCGGGCCACCCCTACGGCGTTCGCGGCGTCGGCGAGGTGCCCATCATCCCGCCCCTTGCGGCGGTGGCCAACGCCATAGCCGACGCCACCGGGCATCGCTTCACGGATCTGCCCATTTCTCCACGCCGGATTGTGGAGACGCTGCACCACCTGGAGTAGGCGGCTGGCCCGGGGGGATGACGAATGGCCGAAGTCTGGGTGCCCGCGCTCTTGCGACCGCTCTGTGGGGGCGCTGAACGGCTCAATGTGGAGGGTCAGACTCTCGGCGAAGTCCTGCGCGCCGTCGATGCCCGTTGTCCGGGCTTCCTGGCGAGGGTGACCGCTGAGGGCGCGCTCCGGCCCGAGATCGCGGTCGCGATTGACGGAGAGGCGGGATCGTTCCCTATGCATGAGCCGGTCGGACCGCAATCCCAGGTTTCGATTTTGCCGGCCATCGGCGGCGGCTGAACCGCGAAGCAGGCCGGGTCAGGCGGTCATGTGTTCCATGTCCGCCCAGTTCCGGCCCTTCTTCACGTCTACCTTCAGCGGCACAACCATCTCAATGCTGGCGGGCATGAGCCGCTGTGCCAGTTCGATGATCGCGTCCACTTCCTCTGCCGGGCACTCGAAGATCAGCTCGTCGTGAACCTGGAGGATCATGCGGCTGCGAAGCTGGCGGCGCGCCAACTCCTCGTCCACCCTGATCATCGCCACTTTGATGATGTCGGCTGCTGTGCCCTGGATGGGCATGTTGATCGCTTCGCGCTCGGCCGCGGCGCGAACCTGGAAGTTCGAGCTGCGGATGGCGGGCAGGTACCTTCGCCGCCCGAAGAGCGATTCGGCGTACCCCGCTTCGCGCGTCGAGGCGAGGACTTTCTGCTGCCATTCGGCGATGCCCGGGAAGTTGTTGAAGTAGGACTTGATGAAGGCGTCCGCCTCTTCGCGCGACATACCCGTGCGGCTGGCGAGGCCGAATTCGCCCATGCCATAGGCGATGCCGAAGTTCACCATCTTGGCTGTGTCGCGCATCTGGCGCGTCACCTCGCCCGGGGCCACGCCGTAGACGGTTGCGGCGGTTGCCCGGTGGATGTCTTCGCCTGCGAGGAAGGCGCGAATGAGCCCCTTGTCCCCTGTAATCTGGGCGAGCACGCGCAGCTCGATCTGCGAGTAGTCGGCCGCCACCAGCCAGGGATCGTCGAAGCCGGCGGCAATGAACGCGCGCCGGATGTCGCGCCCGGTATCCGTGCGCACCGGGATATTCTGGAGGTTCGGGTTCGTGCTGCTCAGCCGCCCCGTTGCCGCCACCGTTTGTTGGAAATCCGTATGAATGCGTCCGTCTTCTGCCACCGCTGCGGGCAGCGCGTCGAGGTAGGTCGATTTCAGCTTCGTTAGCTGCCGGTACTCGAAGATGAGGTCGATGAGCGGGCTCACCGGGCGCAGCGATTCCAACGCCCGCTGGTCCGTGCTGTAGCCCTGGGTGGTCCGCCGCGTCTTCGGCAGTCCCAGTTCCTTGAAGAGCACGTCGCTCAGCTGTTGGGGGCTGGCGATGTTGAACTCGTGCCCCACCATCTCGAAGATCGTTCGCTCGGCCCGGGCGATGTCATCGACCATGCCCCGCGAAAGGTCGCGCAACACCCCGATGTCGAGGGCCACGCCCAGCTTCTCCATGCGGTAGAGAACGGCCACGAGGGGCAGCTCCATATCGCGGAGGAGCGGCAACTGGTTGCGCCGGGAAAGCTCTGCTTCAAGCGGCGGCCTCAGGCGGAGGAGCAGGCTCGCCTGCTCGCAGGCGTAATCGCGGACGCGCTCGGGGTCCATTTGCGAAAGTGGCGTGGCATTGCGCCCGGTCCCGGTCAGGCTCGCGAGCGAGATCGTCTCCGTGTGCAGCATCTCGCCGGCGAGGGCGGCGAGCGTGGACGACGTCTCGCCCAGGAGGAAGGCAGCGATGGAGGCGTCGAACTCCGCGCCCGCGAGCGTGAAGCCGTTCCTCTCAAGCAGGTGCAGCAGGTATTTCGTGCCGTAGGTAGTCTTGGGGATGCTGCCGTCAGCCAGGAGTGGGCCGATGGCGTCGCGGACCTCGGCCAGGCCGAGCTGGCCGGAGGCTGCATCGAGGCGCGGAGCGTGTCCGACCGGCACGTACCACGCGTGCCCCGGCCCGGTGGCGAATGCAAATCCTAGCGGCAGGCTGTGGACGCCGTCGCCGAAGGCAGAGAGCGCCGCGAAGGCGAACGCGCCCGCCTCGCGGACCTGGGCTGCCAGAGCGGCGAGCTCTTCGCCGCCGGTCACCAGTGCGTAGTGGGTCTCTCCTGGCGCGTCAGCGGATGCCTCGTCCGGGCCTCCGGTGCCACGCCCGATGATCTCGGGGAGCCGCGCCAGGAGGGAGCGAAATTCCAGTTCGCGGAATAGCTCCGCGATCCGCTTGTAGTCGTAGTCGCGCACCAGGCAGGCGTCGAGGTCGAAGTCAACGGGGAGGCCGGTCTCGATTGTCACCAGGTGCTTGTTGCGGCGCACCAGGTCCTCGGCGTCGGCGAGCTTCTGGCGAAGGGAGGCGGATTTCACCTCGTCCAGGTGCTCATAGATCGACTCGATTGGCCCGAACTGGCGGATCAGGTCGGCGGCGGTCTTGTCGCCGACGCCCCGGATGCCTTCGATGTTGTCGCTTGTGTCCCCCTTCAGGGACTTGAAGTCGATCATGTACTTCGGGCTGAACCCCCAGCGCTCGGCGGCGGAAGCCTCGTCGTACACCACCGTGTCGCGCTGATACGGGCGGAACATGAAGAGCTTCACGTTCGGGCCGATAAGCTGCACGAGGTCCGTGTCGAGGGTGACGATGTAGGTCTCGATGCCGCGGGCGGACGCGATAGCGGCGATGGCGCCCGCCAGGTCGTCGGCCTCGTAGCCCGGCTGCTCGAAGACGGGGATGCTGAACGCCTCGAGCATCTCGCGCACACGCGCCATCTGGGGGAGCAGGTCGGAAGGCGTCTCCCGGCGCGTGGCCTTGTACTCCTTGCGGGCCTCGTGGCGGAAGGTCTTCCCGGGGGCGTCCCAGGCCGCACAGATGTGAGTCGGCCGCAGTTGCTCGATCACCCGGAGAAGCGATTCGGCGTAGCCGTAGGTGGCGAAGGTGAGCTCGCCCTGCGAGTTCATGAGCGGGTTGGGCGCGCTACCCAGCGCGAAGAACGCCCGGAAGAGAATTCCGTGGGAATCGAGGATCACCAGGCGGGGCTTCGTGGGCGCGGACACCCGGTGATTATAGACGGCCTCCCGGGGGCGGCCGCACAGGTGGCTATGTGTCCACAAACGCGGTATTGTGTACACATGGCGACCGTCGGCATCCGCGAATTCCGGGCCCACATGGGCGAATACCTCCGCCGCGTGAAGGCGGGCGAGGTGATCGAGATCACGGAACGCGGGAAGCCGGTTGGACGGCTCATGCCCGCCGTCCAGCCGAAGGACGAGCGCGACGCCGAGGCGCGCACCTGGCAGATGGTTGCGGAAGGGAAAGCCGCATGGAGCGGGAAGAAGCTTCGACCGCGCCAGCCGGTCGCGAAGATGCCCCCCGGCGTTTCGCTCTCCGATCTGATTGTGCAGGAACGGGATGAATCTCTATCTCGATTCGAGCGGCATCGTTAAGCGATACCTGGAAGAGCAGGGCTCGGCCGAGGTCGAGGCCCGGCTTCGCGAGGCGTCGCTAGTGGCATCGAGTCTCATCGCCTACGCGGAGGTCGCTTCTGCCATCGCCGGTGCACGACGCCGCGGCGACGTTCGCGTGGCAGACGCTGACGCGGCATGGCGGCTGTTCCACGCCGACTGGGATGACCTGGCCGTCCTGGCCGTCGAGCCGTCGACAGTCGAGGCGGCGGCCGCTCTTGTTCGTGAGCACGACCTGCGGGGCTTCGACGCAATTCACCTCGCCACGGCCCTGGGGTGGCAGCGGCAGATTGGCAGTCCCGTCACCATGGCAACCTTCGATCGGCGACTCTGGCATTCGGCCCGCGCCGCCGGCCTTGACGCCTGGCCCGGAGACCTGGAGCCCTGAGCGCCGCACCGGCCGTACAATGGCAGCAGCATCCGAGGTGAACCATGGACTTCAGGCTCACGGCCGAACAGTCGGAATTCCAGCGCGAAGTCGCTGATTTCATTGAGACCGGGCTTCCCGAAGGGTGGGACCGGGGCTTCGATTCTGTGGCGCAGCAGATGGCAGTCGAACGCGAGGTCATGAAGCGCCTTGCCGCGCGCCGCTGGCTCGCCCTTCCCTGGCCGAAGGAGTACGGCGGCCTGGGCGCCACTCCCATGGAGCAGCTCGTGTTCAATGAGCTCATGGCCTACTACCGGGTGCCCGGTCTCATGAACATGGGCGTGGCATGGGTGGGCCCTGTTGTGATGCTCTACGGAACGGATGAGCAGAAGCGGGACTACCTCTCCCGTATCGCCGACGGCACCGACATCTGGTGCACGCTCTACTCCGAGCCCGGCGCTGGCTCCGACCTTGCCGCTATGCAGACCCGTGCGGTGCGCGACGGCGATGACTACGTCATCAACGGCCAGAAGATCTGGACGTCGTTCGGCCACTACGCCGACTGGGGCTGGCTGGCCGCGCGCACTGACCCCGACGTACCGAAGCACCGGGGCCTCTCGACTTTCGCCATCAAGATGGACACGCCGGGCATCACCATCCGGCCGCTGGTGAACATGGCGGGCACGCACGAGTTCAACGAGATCTTCTTCGAGGACGTGCGCGTCCCCGCTTCCAACCTCGTTGGCGAAGAGAACCGGGGCTGGTACCACGTCGCTGTGGGGCTCGATTTCGAACGGTCCTCCATCGGCGCGACCTCAATGGCCCGGCGCAGCATCGACGACCTCGTGGCCGACATGCGCACCCGGCGGGGCGTCATCTCGGATGTGGTCCGGCACCGGGTCGCCGACCACGCGGTGTCCGTGCAGGTGCTGCGGAACATGAGCTACAACATCGCCTCCATGCAGGGCAGCGGCCTTGTGCCCACGCGCGAGGCGCAGATGGCGAAGCTTTTCGGTGCAGAGCTGGCCCAACGCCTGGCCATTACCTCAGTGCAGGTGTTTGGAACTGAAGGTCAGGCGGCGCGGGAAGGGAGCCCTGCCCACGCCAACCAGTACCCGTTCCTGCGCACCGTGGCCAACACGATCGAAGGCGGCACCAGCGAAGTCCAGCGGTCGGTGATCGCCGTGCGGGGGCTCGGGCTGCCCCGCGAGTAGCCAGGGGTCGTGCAGGCCCGCGCTGCCGCCTATACTTCGCCACACACGAACCTGTGGAGGGTGATCATGTCACGACCTGTTCTGCGTACGAAGCTCTGCGACATGCTCGGAATCGAATACCCGGTGCTACTGGCGGGCATGGGGCCGGTGGCTGGGGGAATGGGCGGCGTTGCGACGGCCGAGCTCGCGGCCGCCGTTTCCAACGCTGGCGGGCTGGGGGTCCTTGGTGGCGCCGGCTGGGGCGCGGAACGCCTCCGCGAAGAGATCAACAAGGTCCGGAGCCTCACGGATAGGCCCTTCGGCGTGGACCTGCTTCTGCCCTCAAACTACATGGGCGGCGCAGCAGCCGGCGAACTGCCGCCAGATCCCCGCGAGCTCATTCCTGCCTCCATGAAGGAAGGCCTGCGCAAGATCGTGACTGGCCTCGGCATCGAGTACCAGGAGATGCCCAGGGAGCAGATCGCTGCCCTGCCCCGTCCCCCAAAGGGTGGTATGTCTGACGCCCAGATGGAGGTCGTTATCGAGGAGAAAGTGCCGGTGTTCGCCGCCGGACTCGGCAACCCCGCTCCCTGGGTAGAGCGCCTCCACGCAAACGGGACCGTCGTTCTCTCCCTCGTAGGCAACGTGAAGAACGCCCGTCGCGTGGCCGAAGGCGGCGCCGATGTGGTGGTGGCCCAGGGGCACGAGGCTGGCGGCCACACGGGGCGCATCGGGACGCTTGCGCTCGTCCCCCAGGTGATTGACGCGGTTAAGCCCACGCCGGTGGTGGCTGCCGGCGGCATCGGAGATGGGCGCGGGCTGGCCGGCGTGCTGGCGATGGGCGCCGTGGGAGCGTGGGTCGGCACCGCCTTCCTCGTGGCGAAGGAGGCCAACCAGCCGCTCCTGCAGCAGCAGCGCATCATTGCCGCCACGGAGGAAGACACCCGCGTGACGAAGCTCTACAGCGGCAAGACCATGCGCAACATCACCAACCCGCTCATCGAAGCATGGGACGCGAGCGGCATCCCGGCGCTGCCCATGGGTCTCCAGACGCTCGCCATCCAGGACCTCATGTACTCTGCGCGCAAAGCGGGGCGCGATGACCTCCTGATGAATGCCGCCGGCCAGATTTCGGGCATGCTGCGCGAGGTGCGGCCAGCAGCCGAAATCCTCCACGACATCGTGGCAGAGGCCGCCGAGATCATCGGGCGCAAGCTCGGCGGTGACGTCACCGCAGTCCCGGAGGCCTAGCTGATGGCAGATCGAGCTCTCGAAGGGCTACGCATCGTTGAGTTCACGGATGAGCTGGGGTCGTACTGCGGCCGCCTTCTCGCCGACCTTGGCGCAGACGTTGTGAAGGTGGAGCCCCCGGGCGGTGGAGTTGAGCGGCACACCCCGCCGTTCGTCAAAGGGCTCGACCCGGGCCCCGACACCAGCATCGCCTTCTGGGTGCACAACACTTCCAAGAAGTCGGTGGTGCTCGACCTGGACAGCGATGAGGGGCAGGCTGTGGCCCGGCAACTGATCTTGAGCGCCGATGTGGTCATAGAGGACAACCCGCCGGGTTGGATGTACCAGCGCGGGCTCGACTACCACACCATCCACGCAGCGAAGCCGAAGCTGGTCTACACCTCCATCACGGGCTTCGGCCAGGATGGCCTCCATTCGAACTACGCCTACACCGACATTGTGGGCCAGGCGATGGGCGGCGTGATGACGCTCGCCGGCGAGATGGCGGACCCGCCCAACCTCATCTACGGGAACCAGGCCAACATCTCTGCCAGTATCCAGGCGGCCCAGGGAACGCTCGTGGCGGTGTTGCATGCCGACGCGACAGGTCGCGGGCAGCATGTGGACGTTTCGGCCCAGGAGGCCATCTCCATGTCCCAGGAGACCGCCATGCAGACCTGGGATCTGCAGAAGCGGAACCGCACGCGCACGGGCGAGCGGGGGATGATCCCAATCGCGCTGCCCGGCGTCGGAGTCTACGAAACCATTGGCGGCCATGTCGTGCTGTTCGTACTCGCCCCGGGAGGGGCTGATTTCCCCGAGTTCGTCGAGTGGATGCGCGACGAGGGGAAGGCCGAGGATCTCGACCAGGAGCCCTACCGCGAGGTGTGCGAGAACCTGAAGATGTCCTGGCTCACCCAGGTGATGGGCGACCCATCGAAGGCGGGCCCCATGATCCCCGCACTGATGCACGTCCAGGAGGTGGTGAAGAGGTTTCTCGCGAGCAAGACGGCAACCGAGGCCTACGAAGAAGGCCAGAGCCGGCGGCTGTTGGTGGGGATCGTCTCGACACCGAAGGACCTGGCCGAGAACACTCAACTCCGGGCGCGGGACTGGTACCGCAAGCTCGAATTCGACTTCCTTGGCCGGGTCATCGAGTTCCCCGGGCCACCCTACCGGCTATCGGAGACCCCGCCGCAAATCTCGCGCCCGCCGCGCCTTGGTGAGCACACCGAGGCCGTCCTCGCGGCGCTCCACGGGTAGAAGGGACTGACGTCATGACGAAGCTACCGCTCGAAGGCATCCGCGTTGCCGACTTCTCGTGGTTCGGCGCTGGACCTATCGCCGCTCAGACCCTCGGCACGTTCGGGGCCGAAGTCGTGCGGGTTGAGTCCGAAACGAAGATCGACGCCCTCCGGACCGTGCAGCCCTTCGCCCTGAACCCCGATGGCACCTACAAGACCGGGTACAACGTCTCTGGCTACTTCAACAACTTCAATGCCAGCAAGCTCTCGGTGCAGTTGAATCTAAACACTGAGCGAGGTCAGGAGCTGGGCTACCGCATCATCGAGAAGTCCGACATCTTCCTCACCAACTTCACGCCGCGCGTGATCGACAAGTGGAACCTGCGCTACGAACAGATCAGCAGGGTGAACCCGCGCATCATCGCCGCGTACGCGCCGATGCAGGGCATAGAGGGCCCGCATCGCGACTTCCTGGGCTTCGGCGCCGTGCTCACCCCGGTCACTGGCATCAGCTACATGTCGGGATTCCCGCACCGGCCCCCGATAGGAGTCGGTACGAACTATCCCGACTACGTCGTCAACCCGGGACACACGACGACTGCCATTCTCGCCGCTCTTCGCTACCGCAACCGCACCGGCAAGGGGCAGCTCATCGAGCTTCCCCAGATCGAATCGGTGGTGAACGTTCTTGGCACGGCCGTAGCTGATTACCTTGCGAACGGCGACGTACAGACGCGCGGGGGGAACCGGAGCCCGATTGCCGCGCCCCACGGCGCCTTCCGCTGCCTCGACGACCCGGAGGTCGTCGGCTCGACCGATCGATGGATTGCCATCTCCTGCCGATCGGACCATGAGTGGCTGGAGATCTGCGAGGCGTTTGGCCAGCCTGAAATGGCGGCGGACCCGCGCTTCGCCACCTTTCCTGCCCGCAAAGCAAACGAAGACGACCTTGAAGCGCTCCTGACCGGTTGGACCAGCACCCATCGCGCCGAAGACGTGATGACGCTGCTCCAGGAGCGAGCGGTACCGGCGGGAGTTGTCGAGACCTCGCAGGACATGCTGGAGCGCGACGCGCATCTCAAGCAGCGGGGCTACTACCGCTATCTCGACCACCCGGAAACGGGCCGCGCGGCCTACGACGGACCGGGGTTCCAGCTCAGCGAGACTCCCGGGCGTCACGCCTGGCCTGCTCCGCTCCTCGGCGAGCACACGATGGACGTTTGCGAGCGCATCATCGGCCTGTTGCCGGACGAAATCGCGGACCTGCTGGCAGAAGGTGTGCTGGTCTAAGGCCGTGACGCCCGGCCACGCGCTATGTGCTTTGCTTCACACATAGCGGCATCGGTAGTAGGATGCCATCTGCCTGCCGGGGTCCCTGTGCCCCGAAAGAGCCGAGGATCAGAGGAGCCAGCATGGCGTACGTCATCACGACCC
>CAYYYI010000041.1:0-19288 GCA_964475735.1 uncultured Anaerolineaceae bacterium | reverse complement strand
CTACTTGATGGCGACGAGGACGATGTCGCGGGCGATGGGACCGGCTTCGGCGGAGCCGGATTGACCTTCGTCGAGGACGACGGCGGTGACGGCGCGCGGTTGGGCGGCGGGGGAATAGGCAACGAAGAGCACGTGTTGTTGTGTGCCTACGTCCTCGGCGGTGCCCGACTTGCCGCCGAAGTCGGTGTAGCCGGCACTCCAGAACGCGGACGCGGCGGTCCCGTACTGACTGGTTACGAGCTTCAGGCCCTGGCGCAGGTGGGCAGACTGGGCCTCGGTGAGGGGAAGAGCGCCGCGGGGCGAGGCTGTCTCAGTAGCCAGAAGGACGGGGGTGCGGAGCGTCCCGGAAAGGAAGGAACTGTAGGCGTTGGCAAGCTGCAGGGGGGTGACAAGGAGATCGCCCTGGCCGATGCCGATATTCACCTCGTCGCCGGGGTACCAGGGCTCGTTCCGCTTCTGCCGCTTCCACTCCGCATCCGGTACCAGGCCGTCCTCTTCGGGCAGGCCAACGACGCCCGTGGCTGTGCCAAGGCCGAAGGCGCGCGCCATGCTGGAAAGAGCGCCGTCCGTTTCGTTGTAGAGCTTGAGGGCGATCTCATAGAAGACAGGGTTGCAGGAGCGCATCAACCCCTCGGCAATGGTGAGCATGCCCTGGGCGCCTTCCCAATTGTTGCGGGGCGGGTCGATTCCGCGCCAGACGCTGCTGCATTCGAAGCGGTCGGTGATGGCGTATCCGCCATAGGCGAGCCCGGCGGCGCCGGTGATGAGCTTGAAGGTTGACCCCGGCGAGTAGAGACCGGTGGTCGCCCGGTTGGCAAGGGGTGAGTTGGGCGCCTTCGTTATCGCCTCGAGGGCCGGGCGGTCGTTCCGTTCGAAGGCGTCGGGGTCGAAGGAAGGAGAGCTGTTCAGCGCAAGAATGACGTTTGTGCGCGGGTCGATGGTCACAGCGGCGCCCGCGCGCTCACCAAGGCGAGCCTGCGAGGTGATGAGCGTGTTCGAGTCGAGAGTGGTGGTGACGTCCTGCCCGGCGACGTACTCGGTCGAGCGGATGACGTTGATGGTCTCGCCATTGGGGCCTGCCAGGCGCAATTCGCTGCCGATGCGCCCGGCGAGCGTCTCTTCGAGCGATGCCTCAAGGCCCACCGCGCCGGTGCGGTCGCCGATGCGATAGCCCTGGCCGCGGCGCTTCGCAAGCTCTTCGGCAGTGAGTTCGCGTGTGTATCCGACCACGTGCGCGGCTGAGGGCCCGAGGGGATGGACCCTCTGGGTTTCGAAGTAGAGGAGCACCCCCGGAATCCGGGCGAGCAGGGTGGCGTCTTCGAGCCTGGCATCGGGTACCGGGCCGACGGGCACGCGCTGGTTGAGCCCCGCGGCGCTGTCGAAGGCGGCGTTGACCTGCTCGGCGGAGAAGCCAAACTCGATGAGCCTGTTCGCCAGGTAGCCCCGGTCGGCGACGGCAGCGCGGTTCAAGCCGAGCTTGCGCACCTCGCGGGTGATGGCAAGCGGCGCGCCGTTGCGATCTAGAATGGCCCCACGTTGGGGCCGCTTGGTCTCGCTCTTGAAGCGCGCGTCGCCGCTGATATCGGGGTGGATGGCTGATGGTTCCCACGCTACCTGGAATCCACCCGGCACCCTCACGAGGTTGAACGTGACCTCGTAGTCGAACTCGCCGAAATAGCCCGTAGCCATACGGACGGCGAAACTCGCAGAAGCCTCGTTAGCGGAGCGGACCGATGCGACCAGCTGGGAGAGCGTGGTCTCCGCAGCGAAGGAATCGTACTCTGCCTTGAAGATGTCGAACGGATACGCCTGTTGCGCCGCCGGGGAGAGAAGCTCCCAGAGGGCGCGCGTATCGCCAAGCGTCCACGCCTTCGCCCAGTCTTCGGCAGTGGCGTTCGGCGAACCGGCCTCCGGGGTCGCGCCCGGAGTGGAAGGGCCGTCCGAGCCCCCGGTGGCAAGCCGGTACCCGGCGACAATTCCGCCCACGACAAGACCCGCAATCACCGCAGCGAGGAAGGCCCCACGCATGCGCACTCCCGGCCGAACCCGGCTACCCCGCGCGCTGATTGTAGCAGCGGCGGCGTTGTTTGCGCTGGCCGCGTTCGCCTGCGGCGACGAGAGCGCCGGTGATGCCGGCGAGGGCAACGGCGGCCCTATCCTCATCGGTCCGACGGTAGTCCGGCCGACGGCGGCGGGTGAGCCACGGAGCGTGCGGCTCGGCTTCAGCGCGCTTCCGCCAGAGCGGACCTCCGAGGCCTATATCGGCGCCTTCGCTACCGCCGCTCAGTACGCCGACATCGTTCTCGTTCAGCGCGCTCCTCCGTGGGAGGACTTCCTGGCCGGGGGGCAGATCTCGAAGAACACCGCCGACACGACGATAACCGAGATTGAGTTGCTGAAGCAGTACAGCAACCTTGATCTCTTCTACGCGATCGACCCCACGGACGGGGTGGTGCAACGCAGCCGGATCGCGAACCTGCCTACGGGGATCGACCCGCAGGTGGGCTTCAATGACCAGTCGCTGCGGAATGCCTTCATCGCGTACGCGGCATATGTGGCTAAGAACTATGCACCGGAGTACATGGCCCTTGGCGTTGAGGTCAACATGCTCTACGCGCGTTCGCCGAAGCAGTTCGAAGCGTTCGTTTCGCTCTACCGGGAGGCATACGCGGTGGCGAAGACGGCCAGCCCCAAGACAAAGATCTTCCCGACATTCCAGCTCGAAGACCTGGAGGGGAAGTTTGGCGACGTACACCCGCCGCAGTGGGAGGTGCTGGACCCGTTCCGGGGGTACATGGACGCGCTGGCGATCAGCACCTACCCCTACCTGGGCGATCACCGGAGCGCGGCGGACATTCGCCCCGACTACTACTCGCAGCTGCTCAACTACTGGGAGGGCGAAATCCTCATTTCGGAGGCAGGCTACGCATCGGCGCCGGTCGAAGGGCAGGTGAACATCGGAACAGAGGAAGACCAGCTTGCCTTCCTGCAAAGGTTGTTGGGCGACGCTGAGACGAACGGCTTCAGCGCCGTGGTGTGGTTCGCGGCACTCGACCCGTCGTATGCGACAGAGGGAGCAGCGGCGGTTTTCAAGGACATCGGACTGCGCAAGAGCGACGGCTCGAACAAGCTGGCCTGGGGAACCTGGGAGGAATGGACGCGCCGCCCACTCAAGTGAGCCGCCGGTGACGCGCCGGGCCGAACGGCGTCTCTTCGCATGGGCCGGGGCGTTGGCGCTGGCTGCGGTCGCCCTCACGGCGTGGGTGGTTGCCGAAGGGACGCCGCTACCCGGCGACGTGAGGCTCACGCGGGAGGTTCAGTCGCGGGAGAGCTTCGCCGAAGTGGCGGAGTTCGTGAACGTTGTTGGCTCATGGAACTGGATACCGTTCCTCGCGGCCGGGGCGGTGCTGCTGTTCCACGGGCGGCTGCGCCGGTTCCGCTGGACCGCCACCCACGATCACCGCCAGGCGCTGTATGCGTTCATCGCAACGGTTGGACTGCGGTTCATGGATCAGCTACTGAAGTCCATTGTTGAATCGCCCAGGCCGGCCGAGGCTTTCGGCGTGGAGGTGGACAGGATCCGCGATGACTACGGTTTTCCCAGCGGGCACGTGTACAGCTACGTGCTGTTCTTTGGGGCGATGGTGGTGTTCGCAAGCGCATACCTCCCCCGCCGGGCCGTGCGGCCGGTCCAGGCCGTCTTGCTCGCCGCGATTCTGCTGGCAGGTCCAGCCCGGGTCTACGCCGGGGCGCATTGGCCAAGCGACGTCGTAGGGGGGTATCTGTGGGGCGGGAGCGCGCTCTGCCTGGCGCTGGGGTACGGCCGCTGGGCCGCTCGCAACGCCTGACCGGCCGGGGCGCTCCGCGGGCGCCGCATTGGCGTGCGGGCGCGGGCTAATCCTCTTCTGAAGGCCGGTGTTGGCGCCGCCCCATGGCGATGATGGCCATCCAGGAACTGAGGCTGATGAGGACCACAGCCAGGAGCGCGATGTTCGTGGGGGTGGCCGGCAGCCCGAGCAGGCCGGACCCGGCGCTGGGGGGGCCCGGCGTTCGCGCGCCGCTGACGGTTTCCATGGGAGTGGGGCTAGTGATGCCTCCCGGCGTTCCAGTCCCGTTCGGCGGGGTGGCCGTTCCGGACGGGGGCGTGCCGGTGGCCGTGACGGTGGGTGTCGGGGTCGGCGGAGGTAGCTCGCCGAAGTTGTTGTTGACGCCGTGCACGCCGGCGCCAAGGTCAATCGTGTGGAGATTGTCGTTGGCGACGCTGCCGCCCTGGGACCCGATAGTGTCCTTTCCATCGAGGTAGTCTGCGGGCTGCGTCTCTGCTATCTCGTAGCGGCCAGCCATTAGCCCTGCGAACGAATAGAAGCCGTTGCTGGCGGTTGTGGCCGTCCGGTTCACGGGCGAGCCTGCCGCATCCTGTCCCGATAGGGCGATGGCGACGCCGGCGATCGGCGGCTCGGAGGCGTCTTTGATGCCGTCATTGCTGTAGTCGACGTACACGTAGCCCGAGAGGCTGGCGGGGAGCTCGCCGAAGTTGTTGTTGGGGAGGTCGTCCGAACCCAGGGTGACGGCGATGACGTCGTTGCCCTTACTGTTCGGGAGTGCGGTCACGTTCCCGGCGGTCTCGCGCCCATCGGCGTACCCGGCCGGCTGCGCCGTTTGAACGATGGTGTAGGAGCCGGCCCGGAGGCAAACCACCGGGAGGTAGCGGTAGGTGAGAATGGCCTGGGCGCTGGCCACAGTGGTGATCTTGTTGAGAACGTTGCCGCCGCCGGTGGTATGGGAGGTCGCCGTGGCGACACCGGACAGTTCGACTGAGCCCGTACCCACGTAATCGGAGAGGGCCGCGCCTGTTACGACGGCGGTGGCAGCGCCTGCGGCGGTGTGCGAGCCAAAGTCGTAGCCGCTCGGCCCTGCGAAGTCGGCGATGCCATCGTAGGGAGCGGCGACGAAGGACCCCGCCTCCACGACTGGCGCCGTGGTAACGGAGCCGGCCCCCGGAATGGAGAGCGAGACTGTGCCACTCACCGTGGCCGAGAGCGTCGAAGACTCGCCGTCGAGGCTTTCGGCCCTGATGCCGCTGGTGATGGCCGCGCTGTTGGTGACATCGACCCCGGTGAGAGTGCCGAGTGCCGGATCGAACCGCGGCGCAGTGCGCGTGATCGTCCAATCGGTCGTGGTCTGCGGAAACGAGACGGAGTGCGTGATCGACTCTTCGGGTGGTCGCACGGAGGCATCGTTATTGAACTGGTAGTAGCCGGATTGGCCAGTCACGGCAGTCGAAATGGTCGCGCCCAACGAGTCGCGAAGAGCTACAGGGCTGCCGGCGATCGGGGTCTCACCAGGGTCGAAGAGGCCGTTGTCGTTCGCGTCGACGTAGACGTAGCCGCTGATGATGGGGCAACCCTGGGCGGCAGCCGCGGATCGCGGGCCCGGGTGCCCGCTGGCGAGCATGACCGCAAGGATCCCGGCACACAACCCGATGACGCGCGCGGCGCCCTGATCGACAACCGGACGGCGGGGTGACGGCACGGATCAAGTCCCCCTTTCGGACTCTCACATGCACCCCGCCGGTGTCTCCGGACACGAAGACGTCCTGGGGCGTCGCCGCTCGACCGGCGCAACAGCCCCAAGCTTCGCTCGTTATCGAGCCTGGCGCCCCTACTGTCAAGGAACGGGAGGCACTTGCACCACACCGGGGGCGCGTCCGTTCGGTTCTCGCGGCAGGGGGAGGGGAAAATCCCCGGGCTGTAACCACAGTTACCCCTGTTCTCCGCTTCGCTGCTCCCTGTTCACTTTCCCGAACCTAGCACGGCGTCTACCACGGTCGAACTTCCCAACGTGACTCGCGAAACAGGCGGGGAATCACAGGTGGGGAGAGACATGGACAAGAGTCGCCGGATTGGTCTCGTCACAGCACTTTCGTTGCTCGCGGTCAGCGTTGCGATGGTCACCGCGGCCCTCGTTTGGCCCGCGTCGCCGGCCGAAGCGCGGCGCAATCCGCAAGCAGAAGCGGCGATTCGCCGGGCCCGGAGCCTGCGCACGCCAACGCCGCAATCAACGATTGTGGTTGAGAATCCGACCGCCGCTGCACCTCCCGTGACCGAAGTCACCACCGCTCCGGCGACGCCGGAAGCTACCGCTCCGGCCACCACTACCACAACCGCAAATACGACCCCGGCTCCCGCGCCTACGCTGGCGCCGGCCCCGGCTCCGACGATTGCCCTGGCGCCCTACGTGGGGTTCTCGGACGACTTCGAGGCAATGCCAGAGGGTGTGGCCTGGAGCGATGGGAGCACTCATGGCGCGTGGTACTCGCGCTACAACGGGTACGGGACCGTGGCCGTTGAGACCGATGGCGACAAGGTGCTTTCGCTTACGCCCAGGGCGGCGACGACCACCAGCACGACACACGCTGCGCTGGTGCTTTCCACGATGCGGTTCAACGACGTCGACTTCACGGTCCAGGTGAAGACGGCAACGCAGCTGCGAACCCCGGTTCCTAATGCATGGGAGTCGGGCTGGGTCCTGTGGCACTTCACCGACGACACCCACTTCTACTACGTGGCCCTCAAGCCGAACGGGATTGAAGTTGGCAAAGAAGACCCGGCGTACCCTGGCGCCCAGCGGTTCCTGGTGACCCTGTCCAACCCGTCGTTCGCAGTCGGACGCTGGTACACTGTTCGAGTCAAGCATGTGGGCACGACGTTCAGCATCTGGATTGACGGGACCATCGTCACGACGTTCACCGACACTGAGCGGCCGTACACGGGTGGAACGGTCGGGCTCTACACCGAAGACGCAGACGTCCACTTCAACAACTTCAGCGCTCGCCAACCCTGAGCCTGAGGCAACAGCATTGACGGCCCCCTCATCGCTGGTGAAGCGATGAGGGGGTTCTTGTTTGGTACCGGGCGAAACCGTGTTGTGGCTGCCGGCGCCGCGGGCATCGCCATCGCGGTAACGGCAATTGCGCTGCTGGGGCCCGGCATGAACGGGCTGGCCTCAAACGGCGAACGGCCGTACCGCGCCTTCGCGCCCATGACCGCCAGGGACGCGGCCGGGGGATCAGGCGCCGGCGCCGGGCTTCGTGTGGTACCTCCGGCCGAGGGCGTCTACCACTCAGCGTTCGCCGACTTCGGCGGCGAAGAAGACCAGGTGTCGGTGGGCGCGATCAACTCCTTCGCAGCGCTCGTGGGAAAGCCGATTGCCTGGGCGTACTTCTCGAACAACTGGTTCGACGGGATCAAGTTCCCGGCCGAGGACGTGAAGGCAGCGCACGACGCGGGCGCGGTGCCGTTCATCCGCATGATGCCCCGCTCCACCTGGGACGAAGAGGGCCCGGACCCGGTCTATTCCCTGGCAGCGATCGCGGGCGGGCAGTTCGATGCGGCCCTCAGGCAATGGGCGCGGGACGCGAAGGCCGTCCCCTACGCACTGATGGTGGAGTTCGGGACCGAGGTCAACGGCGACTGGTTCCCGTGGAACGGCGTCTACAACGGGGGCTCAGGCGTGGGCCCGGCCCGCTTCCAGGCTGCGTACCGGCACATCATCGACCTCTTCCGCGAGGAAGGGGTGACGAACATCACGTGGGTGTTCCACGTGGACGCGCAGCCATCGCCCGAAGTGGCGTGGAACTCGATGGCCGCCTATTACCCGGGCGACTCGTACATAGACTGGCTGGGGATCAGCGCGTACGGCGCGCAAACACTGGACGAGGACTGGCAGAGCTTCGAAGAGGTGATGGACGCCGGGTACTCGAAGCTGGCGGCGCTATCGCCAACGAAGCCGATCGCGGTGCTCGAATTCGGCGTGACCGAGCGGCCCAACCCTGTCCTCAAGGGGCAGTGGATCACGGACGCCTTCGCGGCCATTCGCGCGGGCCGCTATTCGCGCGTCAGGGCGGTGAGCTACTGGCACGAAGACTGGGAGAGCGATGGTGAACCCTCGCGGCTGCGCATCGATTCCTCGAGCGCGGCGCTGCAGGCCTACCGGCAGGCAGTGGCGGACCCGTATTACGTCTCGACGGCCGTCGTGGGGGCGCCGTAGGGCTACGCGCTCAGCCGATCAAGGATGATGTCGACGATCTGCCGGGAAGCGGTGCCGTCGCCGTAGAGGCTGCGGGCCTGCGACATGCGCTCGTATTCAAGGGGGTCTGTGAGCAGATCGATGGAGCGCTGGAGGATGGCCTCTTCGTTGGGGCCCACGAGCTCGGCGACCCCGGCATCGACGCCCTCGGGCCGTTCGGTCTCGTTGCGAAGGACCAGGACCGGCTTGCCAAGGGCGGGGGCCTCCTCCTGGATTCCGCCAGAGTCGGTGAGGACGATCGTTGAACGGCTCAGAAGGGGCACGAACTCGAGGTAGTCCAGCGGGGGAATGAGATGGACGCGATCCACGCCGTCCAGCTCTTCGTGCGCTACGGCGGCAACGTTCGGGTTCGGGTGGACGGGGTAGACGATTTCGGCGTCGGGGACGGCAGCGGCGAGACGGCGCAGGGCCCGGCAGATGCCACGGAGGGGCTCGCCGAAGTTCTCCCGGCGATGGGCCGTCACAAGGACAAGCCTGCGCCCCGGAGCCGGGTAACGCGTCTCTTTCGCAGCCATGCCTTCGACGATGTGGAAGAGGGCGTCGACCACGGTATTACCGGTCAGGAAGGCTTCGCCTGCCGGGACGCCGCTGGCGCGCAGCGCGTCGAGGGCCGTCGGCGTGGGGGCGAAGTGGAACGAAGCGATGGGCGTGATGAGGCGCCGATTGATCTCTTCGGGGAAGGGGTAGTAGCGGTTGTCAGTCCTGAGGCCGGCCTCGACGTGGCCGACGGGGATGCGCTGGTAGAATGCAGCGAGGGCAGCGGCCATGGCCGTCGTGGTGTCGCCCTGAACAAGAACCACGTCTGGCCGTTCCTGAACGAGGACGCGGGTCATTTCCTGCAGCACGCGGGCCGTCAGGTCGGGCAGAGACTGGTCGGGGCGCATGAGGTCCAGGTCGTGGTCCGGATCGATGCCGAAGACGTCCAGCACCTGGTCGAGCATGTCACGATGCTGGGCGGTGACGCAGACGATTGGGCGGATGGCGTCCCCCCGACGGTTCAGCTCAGTCACGAGAGGGGCCATCTTGATAGCCTCGGGCCGGGTCCCGAACACGGCCATGACGCGGAGAGGATGGCTCAACTGGAAATCACCCCTTCATGAGATCGGCGACGACAATGAGGCGATGGCTGTAGACGCCATCGGGGACGCAGGTGATGAAGGTGGCGATGGGGGCTGCGGTCTGGTTCATGACCCAGCTATCCTGCGGCGAGACGACGAGGATATCGGACACACGGTAGGTGTGGGTGCCCTCGATGGTAACGCGGATGGTGTCGCCCACCGCGATTTCAGGAAGGCGCCGGAAGACATCGCCTTCGTCGATGCTGCTGATGTGACCAGAGAAGACCGAGTTGCCCGCAGGGCTACCGGGAACAGCGCTGTTCTCGTGGAACCCGACGGCGCGATCTGCCGTTTGCCACACGTAACCCGCGCCCTTGCGCACGAGGCCGACCTGGACGATCGCCGAATCGACGCGGATGGAGTCCATGCGCACCCGCCCGATGATTGGGCGGCCACCGACTGAACCTTCGGCAACGGCATCGCCGGGAGGCGGGGGCAGCGGAATGGCGACGAGGCCGGCCAGGTCGGGGTCTGCAGCGGCGCCAACCGCGGGCGCGGAAGGTAGTGCGGGCATGTTATGGACCTCCAGCGCCCGGCCGGTGTTGGCGGCAAGCTTGCCGACGTTCCGCTCGCGTTCGCGGAGGTCGAGAACCAGGAGGCCTCCCTTGACGGCGAGGGCGGCTCCCACCGCCACTGGCGGCCCGGCGAGAGCAAGCCGGAGCACCGAGCGGCGCGAAAACTGGCGGCGCCGCTGCGGTGGGTTGACTGTGGGGTATGCCGGGTAGCGCATACCGGTCGTCATCTCCTGCTTTCGTGTGCGGTCACACCTAGACCGAGGAGGGCTTCACGAAGGTGTAGCCCGCGCTCTGGATGCCCGCGATGGTGTCTGCCAGGTAGTTAATCGGCAGGAATGGGTGGAAGAAGAAGCTTGCCCAGGCGTCGCGCACAACGAGGTTCGCATTAGCCGCCCGGATTATGTCGGCCGGGAACCTGGTGGGGAAGGGGCCGAGCACGGGATCGGGCCAGCGCTCGGGCTCGATGTTCCCGAGGTTCTCGGGCAGGATCTTCTGGCCGTAGATGTCCTTCGTCACGACGTAGGGGAAGAACTGGCCGCCGAAGTTGAGAGGTGGAGGGGGCGCCGTTGACCCGGAAGCGGTGGGCTGGAGGGAATCGCCTGATTTCTTCACCTTCGAGGTGGTGGCCGGCGAGCCGCCGCTGGCGGTGCGCGACGTGACGGGCTGGCTCTCGAAGTAGAGGGCCCGGTGCCAGGTCAGAGAAAACTTCCTTGAGAAGACCTTGTAGTCGGTGGCAGAGGCTGCGTAGTGCGGCGCTTCGAACCCAACCACGGAGAGTCCCGACCTGGAGAGTTCCTTCTGTCCTTTGGAGACTACGCCGCTGCACCACGACGCTGAGTCGCCCGGGACCGGTCCCACGTATGTGAGCGTGTGGTCGGGGTTCTCGGTGACGCGGAAGAACTCGAAGTCGTCGCCGGTGACAGCGTTGTAGGGGTTGGCCGTCTTGTCGTACTGGTGGGTGGTGCCGTGCATGAAGAGCTCGCCACCCTTGCTCTGCATGTACTTCAGGGCCGCGATCACTTCCTTGGAGGCGCTCATGTTGAGGCTCTGGGCGGCGCCGCCATTGTAGGCGCCCAGGGGATCGCGGAACATCGGGATGACACCGACACCGAAGGGAACGCCCTGGGAAGACAGCAGGTCGGCGACGCGGCGCAGGTCGGCCGGGTCGGCGGTGGGGTCGACGTCTTCAATGCGGATGAGGGCGCGGCGGGTCTCGGGGTGGTTGACCCCGAGGATGTCGAAGAGGACATCGGCGAAGACCATGTAGCGGTCCTCTTCGGAGATGTAGCTGAAGGGAATGTCGCCGACGTACCAGAAGTTGCCGCTGCGGGTGATATAGGGGATGGGCCAGCCGCTGCCTGCGGAGTCCTCGATCATGGCGACGGCCTGGGCCTTGGCCGGGTCGACCGGGTCCATCCAGGAGACTTCGGGGTCGAGCGGGCTGCGGGGGATGACCCGGCCCTTGTAGCGGACGTTGGTGTAGGTGGGCCATGAGACGTTGCCATAGAGGGCGAGCCCAAAGCGCTCCCTGAAGGCATCGGGTGCGGTCCAGGCAAGCTGGTGGATGTTGTACTTGAACCACACGACCGGCTTCGTTGTCTTCATTACGTCGTCGAGGAAGGCTTTCGGAAGCGCCGAATCGTAGACGCTCCCCAGGTAGAAGGTGGCGCTATACCTTTCGGTGTCGCCCGCCTGGTACTGGGAAATCGACTTGCGAACGGTGGTGTTCGTGCTGCTCCCCGGCGGCAGGAAGCGGCCAAGAAGGTTGACCAGGAGCGAGGAGTGGACGTTGCCAATCCAGCCCCACTGGCCGTCGGCGTCGTAGAGAACGAGACACTGGCCGGTGGCGGCGTGGGCGGTCGCGGCGCGCATGCCGAAGGGGCCGGGCACCTGGAGCACGCCGGAGCCGGCAGCAGCCAGGCCGAGCCCGCCAGCCAGGGCGGCAGCGCCGCGAAGCATGTCGCGACGGGAGAAGGGCCGCGTCGATGGAATGGCCGTGGCGGGCACGGTGTGCGGAGTGTGGCAGTAGGTCTGCGGGCCGGGCTGGTTCGGTTGTCGTCCGTTCGTGTCGCTCATTGTGGTGTTCCCCTCTTTCGGCTCTGGCGGCCTACCTGCCAGCGACGGCGCAGTTGGCCTGGTGTGGTTTCCGATAACTTGCTAGACCTCGGCCAGTGAACGTTGCGACTGCTGCCCGCTTGCGGCGACCAGCTGGTCGAGGCGGGTAAGCCGTGCTTCGCCACGGGCGAGAAGCAGCGCTGCGGGCATCTCGGCTTCGCCGCCCGGCGGCGCGTAGTAGGTGCTGGTGGCGAAGTCCGCGCCGGTGCGGGGCACGAAATTGCCAGGGCGAATGCCCAGGAGAGACCCTGTCTCCGCGGGGACGTCGTTCGAGGAGGTCCACGCGACGTACTTGCTACCGGCGGCGAGCCCGGCGCCTGCCGGGGTGGTGTGGACTTCCCCAATGGCGGTGCGCGCGGTCTTGAGCCAGCCGGCCTTGCCTGTGACCATGCGCTTGATAGCCATCAATCCGGCAATCAGCCAGATGTAGCTGCCCAGCAGGAAGAGGTGGGCCCAGAAGATGGCTGCAAGGGGGTTGGACTCCTTCGCGCGCCAGAGCGCCACAGCAAAGAGCGGGGCCGCGCCCATGCTGAGCACGTACCACGTGACCAGGTTCGATGGGCTGCTGAAGCCGCCACCAGCGCCAAATGGCGACATGCCGGGCACGAGCGAGAGAAGGATGACCGCGAGCGAGAACACGCCCATGGGAAGGACGAGCCCGGGAGCGAGCAGATAGTTGAGCACATCGGCTTTCCGGTGGGCGGGCCAGTCCGAGACGATGATGCGAGGGATAAGCCTCCAGCAGGTGAGATGGCCCTGGTACCAGCGCGATCGCTGGCGCACAAGGCGCTTCGGCGAAGGCACCGCCTGCTGGTAGACCTGCGTGTCGTGGCAGTAGCGGTTCCGCCAGCCAAGGAGCATCAGGCGCAGGCCGATGTCGAGGTCTTCGGTCAGGCAGTCTGTCCAGGGGCCTTCGCGGAGCGAGGCAAGGGCGGACATTCGCACGAACTGGCCGTTACCGCCGAGGCTCACGCTGCCGAGGCTTTCGCGGGCCCGGGAGAAGAGCCAGTTGAAGGTGACGAATTCGTACTGCTGCCAGCGGGTGAAGATGTTCTCCTTCGCGTTCAGCATGCGAACGCCAACCTGAACGGCGGCCGTGTGGGGGTCAGCGAAGTAGGGCCCAACAGCATCGAGCATGTTGGCCGGGACCTGACCGTCTGCGTCCATCACGGAGAAGACGATGTTGTCGGCGCCGTAGATCTCGGGCAGCTCGGAGGTGAGGACCGACCGGTAGGCATGGTTGAGGGCTTCGCCCTTGCCCTGGCGGGCGAAGGGAGCGCGGCGAGAAAGGAGCCGCACCTTGCCCGGCGGGAAGGACCGCACAACTTCGCCGGTGCGGTCGTTGGAGCCATCATCAATGATGAGCACCAGGTAGTTCTCTCCCCTCAACGTGAGCAGGTGACGGACAGTGTTGCCAATCACCAGCTCCTCGTTGAGCGCGGGGACGACGAGGACGTAGAACAGCTTGCGGCTGTGCTCGTTGGGCCTCGGCGCCCTCGCGGTGATGGCAGCCGCCGCCAGCAGGTACGTCGAGGTCACGAAGTACACCGCGATGACGGTCAGCACCATGGGGGAGAACTCAATGGCCACTCATCTTCCTCCAGACAGCCAGCCCTGCGCCGAAGAGCACGCAGCCCACGACGAGGGTGGCGTAGCCGGCGACGAAGAGGCTCACCCCACCCGCGAAGGGGACGGGGACGGCCCCGATGGTGAAGAACGAACCGTTACCAAACATCTGAAGATTCCTTTGCAGCAGTGATTGCCCTGGTCGTTGACGATTGGCGGCCCGAATGGTGGTTCAGGCCTTGAGGACTGACGCTGCCCGGATTCGCGCGAGCCGGCTCTGCTTCGTGTCGACCGAAGCTCCGAGCCACCGGGTGAATTCGAGCGCGACCTTTTCGAACTGCTCTTCCAAACGCTCCACCTCGTGGATGCGGTTGCGGGCCTCCTGGGTGATGCGACGGGCATCTTCAACGACACCCTGGGCTTCGCGCTTTGCCTCGGTGCGAACGGCTGCTGCCTGCTCATTGGCGGACTTCACCGTCTGCTCAGCGAGAGCGCGGGCGCGGGCGACAACGGCATCGGCCTCGCGCTGGGCGCGCTGGAGGGCGAGCTTGGATTCGAGGGTTGCCTGGGCCTTAAGGGCATCGGCCTCTTCGTCCAGGCGGGAGCGCGTGTCGGTCTCGGTCCTCGTAACACGGTCGAGCTGCTCGCGGACGCGGCTGAGCGCTTCGATGCGCAGTTCGGCGGCGCTCTCGTAGGCGTCCTGCAGGATTTCACGAGCCCGGGCGTAGACCTTCTCCGTGAACTCGCGGCCCGAGGCGCCTGCGGCCATGGCGGCGAGCTCCCTGTCGATGAGGTGCGCGGGCCGCGGAGCCACTTCCGGGCTGGAGGCGATGGACTTGGCGCGGAAGCCGGCCGGCGGCGGAACGGCGAAAGGAGGCTGTCCAGGCGTCTGGTTTCCATTGACCGGCGCCAGCCGAACGCCTGCCAGGGCCTCAGGCCTGGCCGGGGCAACTGCCGGAGCGGCAGAGCCGTTGGCTTTACCGTTCACGCCTGGCGCATTGGCCTGCCCCTGTATTGTCGTGTGCTTGCTTTCCATTTCCGCACCTACCACCTGTGTCTAGAGTTCCGTCACGACCAGCGTACGCGGTGGACGGCAGGGGGATAAATAGGTGAACGGTTGGTAAACCGTAGGAATTCCGTAAGAGTTCACCCTTAGGTGTCTGCGGGAGCTTCATACTGGCGTGGTGCGGCTGCGGACGGACGATCTCGCCCGGCAGACCTGCTGTCATGGGCTGCTGCCGCCGACAGATCTACTATGGTCACAGATGTGCACACCACCCTGGCGAGAACAGATACGGAATGGGCCTCCGGTTACCGTGCCGGGGTCGATGCAGCCATCGCCGAGATCGATCGGCTGTGGAAGCCTCAGATGCAGGGCTTCAACGCTCCGCTCATTACGCGTGTTCGAGAGCGGCTCCAGCAGCTCGCTGAACGCTACCCCTGCAACGAGCGGTAGCAGCCGCGGGGCGGTAGCGACCCCGGCCCGCGCCGGATACCTGTAGCTCCATGAGCAGGCTTTCGGCCATCGCCCTCGTGGTTATCGCCGGGCTGGCCATTCTTGCAGGCTGGCGATGCCTGCTGGCAGGTGACGGTGACCCCGAGCTGCCGCCGATCGGGGGGGCGCCGACAACCCCGGTAATCATCCTCGCGTCTTCGGACGCCAACGAGTGGCTGCTGCTCGAGCGCGCCGCTGGTGCAGCGTTCCGCGTGGGCAAGCTCGATGAGCTACTGGCTCGCCCCACCGGGATCGTTCCCGCACGCGCCATCCTTACACCCGCAGACCACCAGATGATCCACCGGTGGGTGGCCAATGGAGGGCGGCTCGTCACTGCGCACAAGGACCTGCTGGCCGGATTGGGGGTGCAACGCGAGGCCCCGGTCACGGTCAACGGCGTAAACTTCGGGCCCGCCCTGGAACGCGCAACGTGGACGGCCGCGATTGAAGTGCAGGGTCTGCGAAAAGGGAAGAACCTGAAGTCGCTCGCACCGGTCGTGGCAGAAGGGGGCGCGATACTCGTCGGCGAGGCCGTTCTCGGCCGGGGCAGCATCCTGGCGCTGGCGTTCGACCCGATGGAGGAGACGCGATCGGGGTACGAGTTAATCCCGGACCTGGGCAGGACAATCGCAGGCTGGACGGGCGCCCCGCCGGGGCCGGAGCGCGAGGCCGCTGAGGTTTATGTCGATCCGGGGAGTCTCTCGCCTGCGATGAAAGCCAACCCGGGGGCGGTAGCGGCGAGCCTGGGAGGAGTGCGCGCCGCCCACGTGGCGGCCTGGCACTTCGGGTTCCGCGACCCGGCAAACGACTTCGACTACGCCGGGCTCATCGAAGCGCTGCACGCGCGCGGGATCGCCGCCTACGCCTGGCTCGAACCTCCGCAGGTGAACCTTCTGATGTGGGAGGACCGCCCGGAGTGCCGGGAGAAGACCGCCACCGGCCGCGACGCGCAGGTGGACTGGCGCTTCTTGATCGCTTTGGAGGACGAGCGGTGTTTCAAGCTGGCCTGGGAACAGTGGACGCAGGTGTTGACGAAGTTCGACTGGGATGGAGTGAACGTCGCGGAGCTGTACTTCGAGCCCACTGTGAAGGAAGAGAACTTCACTCCCTTCCACCCATCGGCGCTGGCGCGATTTGGCGGCGATCCGGAGGCTGCGCCGGAGCAGTTCCTCGATTTCCGCACCAGCCTTGCCACGGAGTTGAACGCCCGGATGCTGGCCGGGATTCGGGCGCTTCCCCGGGGAGCGGAGCTGGATCTGCAGCTGACCATCATCGATGACACGCTTGACCCCGCGAAGGCCAGGGCGGTCGGCAGCGACGTGGCCGGGCTCGCCGTGGTCGCCCGCGACTTCGGGGCGTCGCTGCAGCTGGAGGACCCGTACACGGCGTGGGCGGCCAGCCCACTTCGCTACGAGCAGGTGGTGGAGCGCCTTCCATCGCTGATGCCTGCCGGGCAGGCATTCATCGACATCAACATCGTCGTGCGTGAAGCGGGCTTCCCGACGGCGACAGCAACAGGCGCGGAGTTCGACCTCGCCGTGGCCACGGCATCAAAGGTGAGCGGGCGGGTGGCGCTGTTCTCGCTTTCGACCGTGGCCACGGTGGACATGCTGCACCTGCCGGCCGCGATGGCCGCGAGCGCCGAGACGCTGGACACGGGCCTTCGGGCAGCGTTTGCGGTGACCGC
The DNA here is from genome assembly GCA_964475735.1 of uncultured Anaerolineaceae bacterium. Classification (GTDB taxonomy): domain Bacteria; phylum Chloroflexota; class Dehalococcoidia; order Tepidiformales; family Tepidiformaceae; genus UCB2. Next base: position 2,704 of record CAYYYI010000041.1, on the reverse strand, counting down.
CATGGCGCCCGAAGGGCACGGGTTCGGGCTGCTATCGGTGGACGGCGTTCCCTGGCCGGCGGGGCCAGGCCGGGCGATTGTCCCTGGTGGAGAGCACAGGCTGGAATGGTCACGAGGGGCGCCGATGGGGCCCGCGCTCCTGCGCGTCACGGGCGAGATAGGCTCCGCGACGGTAGAGGCGAATGCGCTGGAGGTCTCGTATTTCTCGCGGGCGCGGGCCTACATGGTGGCCGACCGGGAGCCGGTGCGAGTTTCGATCGATGGGGTGGAGGCGCAGATCACGGCCACGCGCAACCCGGAAGGGGGATACACGCTGCGCCTCCCGGCGGGGACGCACAGCGTGCGCGTGGAGACGGCGGCAGCGGGGGCGAACTGAGCGAGGAGGCAAAGGAGACCTGGCAGCTTCGTCAGCGCGTCAAAGTCCATGAACCCTGCAGGTCAAGCCACGCCTGGCAACCGAGGAGAGGCTGTAGTTCGTGGGATATGGCGCTTGAAGAACTATCCGGCCAGCTCCTTCAGCACGCCGGCGGAGAGCAGGAGGCCACCGATGACCATCAGCGGACCGCTGACCGCTTGCAGGTAGTAGCCCGGTGTCCGTTCGGCGAATTGGTCGCCTGAGCCCATGAGCCAGTTCAGTGTTCCGCCTGCGAGTGACGCCGCAACCCCCGCGGTAAGCAGCCATGCAGCGAGAGTCTCTGCGCCATCCGCAAGGGTCGAGTACCCCGCGGCTATCGACAGTGCCAGTAACGCAGCGCCCGCCACCAGCGCCTCGATATGCGCGTGCACCAGGTGGCGCGAGGCTGTGGGTGAGCGCATCCGCGCCGCTGCCAGGGGGATGCCGAGGAGCAGTCCGCAGGTGAGGGCAAGGGTCCCCGCCACCGTGAGTACCTCGATACTCGTCTCCATGGGCTCGGCCTCGTAGGTCGCAGGTTGGCCGGAATATTCTAGCTTTGCAGAGGGGTTGTCAAACCACGTGGACTGGCTCAGAACGTCCGTGACAGTAACTCCTCATGGACAACGGTAGACGTTGGTGCCACGTAGTGGGCCCAGTGCCAAGAAGCAGGCGAAGGGGGAGTGGCGGGAAGGGCCCGAAGCCGCGGTAGCGGGAGAAGGCCGCAAGCAAGAAACCGCGCAACCGCGATCTCGGCGGTAGCCGGGGCGCCGGCCACTGGCGCAGCGCCCCGGCACAGGACTATGCCTTCTTTGCTGCGTAGTGCTGTTCGCGGGTCTCGCGGAACGACCACGGGGCCTGGGCCCCGGTGAGATCCGTGATCTTCGCCCAGTTGGCTTCGAACCAGTCGGCGTCCTTGTGCTCGTGCGGGTCGTAGTTGGCGCCAGCATTGCGGACGATAGCGATGCGGCCGTAGTGGCCACCCGCGGCGTCGATGCAGATGCCGCTTTCCTGGCACTGGGGCGATGCGAGATAGGTGACGGCCGGAGCGACATGCTCGGGGCCCATGACGATCTCGCGCACCTTCGCGTCCTGCCCCTGGGCTCCCATCAGGTTGTTGGTCATGCGCGTGGCAGCGCCGGGGGAGATCAGGTTGACCATGACGTTGTACTTTTCGCCCTCGATCTTGAGGACATTCATCAGGCCGTACATTCCAGCCTTCGCCGCCCCGTAGTTCGACTGGCCGAAGTTACCGATGAGGCCGGAGGTCGAAGTGGCCATCACGAAACGGCCGTAGGCCTGCTGGCGGAAAACAGGCCAGGCATGGTGGGCCAGGTTGTAGCACTGCTTCAGGTGCACGCGGATGACGAGGTCCCAGTCCTTTTCGGCCATGTTGTGGATGGCGAGGTCGCGGAGGATGCCCGCGTTGGCGACAACCGCATCAAGGCGGCCCCAGGTATCCATGGCCTGCTTGATCATCTCGTAGCAGTCTTCGTAGCTACCCACGTCTCCGGGATTGGCGATTGCTTCGCCCCCCGCGGCCTTGATCTCGTTGACAACTTCCTGCGCGGGCGAGATGTCGCTGCCTTCGCCGGAGACGCTGCCGCCGAAGTCGTTGACGACCACCTTCGCGCCGTGCTTCGCGAGGTCGATGGCGTAGGCGCGGCCAAGGCCGCGTCCAGCGCCAGTTACCAGGGCTACCTGCCCATCGAGTCGAACTGCCATGAAGGTCCCCCAATAGAGAGTGGATTGCGGGCGGATCGTACTCCAACCGGGGCGTGGAGGCTCGCCGGGACCGGGCCCGGCCACCAGAGCACGCTACGTCGCGCCGCTGTCGGGGCCCGCGGGTGGTTCGCCCAGGGCGGTGAGAGCGGAGAGGTAGCGGAGGCGGGGCGAAACGACCGCCCGGACATGTTGCCCCCACTGCACTCTCGGACCGCCTGGTGGCTGAATCAGCGCGACGAGCGACGAGTTCTGGCCGTCGTCGATGGCGAAGCGGGCGCCGTGCACCTTCACCACTGGTCCTTCGATGGTGATCGTTCGCCCGAGGTCGAGGCCGCCGCGGACCAGCCGGGCAAGTCCGATGAGGATCTGCACGGTGAGGACGACGCCAATGGCGGCCAGGAACGCCCCCAGGCCGAGGAAGATGGCATTAGCCTGTCCGGTGCTGGCGCCAACGGTGTCGAGCGTCTCATCGAGTATGTCCCAGGCGGCGGGGGCCACGATTGCCATGATGAGGAAGGCGATCGCACCCGAGAACGCGGTCCTTGCAAGGCCCCCGGCAAAGACGTAAAGCGGCCGGCGGCCAAAGCC
>CAYYYI010000040.1:0-19502 GCA_964475735.1 uncultured Anaerolineaceae bacterium | reverse complement strand
CGGCGCTACGCCAGCGGGGAGATCAGCCGCGAGGAGTTCGAGGCGATCAGGCAGAACCTGGAGAAGTAGCGCACCCCCGCTGCCTTATAATCCGGACATCCATCCCGGGGAGTGAGGTGGCCGGATGAATGACGAACAGAGCAAACGGCTCTCCGACGCTGCCGATGCGGTAATCGCGGCTTCCGATGCGCTCGACGAGGCGCGGGACGCGCTCGCCGACCGGCGCTTCGAAAGCGAGCTTGAACGCGAACGGACGCAGGCCGCCCAGCAGATGACATCGAAGATCGATGCCGCCGCCAAACGGATCGACGACGCGGTGCGCAAGGGGACGATCGCGGCGGCGGCACTGGCCCGGACTGGCGCCTATGCGCGCTATCGCGAGGCTATCGACGCGGTGAAGGCGGGCCGCGCCGCAGGCAAGTCCGCCGTCGAACAGGACGGCACCGTGAACAAGCGCGCAAAGGGTACCGAGGCGATGAGCCTGCTCGACGCGGCGCTCAACCACGCGGCCGCGATCGTCTTCGGCGATTGAGCGAGCGCCGCTACTGGATGGGCCAGCGGGCGCTGGCCTCGTAAGTGTGGGCAATCGTGTGGTGGATCCAGATCTGGGCGATGATTTCGGCCAGGGGCATCTCGTAGCCGCCAAGCTGGATGGTCTTCTGGAGGACATCGTCGTCCATGGTTTCGACGAAGGCGGCGGAGGCTTCGTGGCCATCGCGGAGGGCCTTGATGACCTCGTCGCGCGATTGGCCGGCCATCTGGCTGATGCTCTGAGCGTTCATGCCGGCCACCTGGTCCATGGTGACCCCTGAAAGCGCGCCGCCGGAAAGCATGGGCGCGAGCTGGGGGGCCGAGCCGGCAAAGCTGGCGAGGTGGACGAAGGCGTCGCGGCTGGTCCACTGGTGGGCGAGCTGGTGGTCCCAGTTCTTCGTGTAGGTGGCAGCGGCGGCGGCGCGCTCGCCGGCGAAACGGATTCCCCGGGCCAATTCCTGCTTCGTGATCACTGCGTTTGGCTCCTGCATTGAGGTCGATGCATTGTGGATACTGGTCTGCAACCTGGCAACGCAAGGACGGGCGGACGATGGAAGCCTCCACAGCAATGGAATCTCCGGCGATGGCGCTGCCGCGGGCGCGTTATCGCGACGGCGCGCGGGCGGCTGCGCCGCTGGCGCTCGTTGTGGGCATCTTCGGCGTGTCCTGGGGGGTGCTTGCGGGGGATGCCGGCATCGGGCCGTTTGCTGCGCTCCTGATGTCGGCCACGACGTTCGCCGGCTCCGCCCAGTTCGCCGCCATCTCGATCCTCGCCGATGGCGGGGGCATCGCGGCCGCGGTGACGGCGGCGGTCCTGCTCAACGCGCGCTACGGTCCCATCGGCCTTTCGATCGCGCCCGTCCTGCGGGGGAACGCGGCCATGCGCCTCCTCCAGTCCCAACTGGTCGTCGACGAGTCGTGGGCGGTGGCGAACCAGGGCGGCGGCCGTTTCGACCGCCATCTGCTCATTGGCGCCGGGGCAGCGCTCTATGCTGCATGGGTGGTGGGGACCGCCCTCGGCGCCCTCGGCGGGGACCTCGTCGGCGAACCCGAAACGCTGGGGCTGGATGCGGCCTTCCCGGCACTCTTCGTGGCCCTGATCGCGCCACAGTTGCGTGACCGCAGGGCGCTGGCCGTGGCCTGCGCAGGTGCGGCGATTGCATTGGCGCTGGTGCCGTTCGCAAGGCCCGGGGTGCCGGTCATCGCGGCCGCAACGGCCTGCGCCTGGGGGTTGCGGCGGCCATGAGCGAAGCTGCGGTTGTCATCCTTCTTGTGGGCGCGGCGACGGTGGCGTTGAAGGCCGCGGGGCCGGTCTTCGTGGGGGGCCGCGACCTGCCGGCCCGGCTCACGGGCGCGGTCGGGCTGCTGGCCCCGGCCGTCCTTTCGGCGCTGATTGCGGTACAGGTGTTCGGCGGCGACCGGCAGCTCGAGTTGGACAAGCGGGCGCTTGGCCTGCTGGCGGCGGTAGTGGCGGCGGCACTCAGGGCGCCGGTGCTGGTGGTGGTCGTGGCGGCCGCGGCAGTGACTGCGGGAGCGAGGCTGCTCGGGTAGCCGCGGCGCGTGTAATCTCCGGGGATGCCGTGGTACGGGTGGGTGTTGCTGGCGCTGTTCGTGCTCATCGCCGTGGCAGCAATCTCGCTGAGTCTCCTGCGGGCGAGCCAGAGGGGACGGCGGTTCCTGGCGCTCTCGACGCGCCGCAAGCTTCGTTTCGGGCGGCTGCTGCTGGCCGACCCCCGTGTGCCGTTGGTGGCGAAGCTTGCGCTGTTCCTGCTGGTCGGCTACCTGGCGTTGCCGTTCGACATCATCCCTGACTTCATCCCGGTGGTAGGGCAGCTGGATGACGTGGCGGTGGTGCTGATCGCGATCACGGCGTTGCTGGTGGCTATCCCGCGAGAGCGGTTCGAAGCGGCGCTGACGGAGGCGGAGAGGGAGGAGGCCTGATGGCCGAGCGAACGATTGAGGGCCGGGCCGCTCAGGCGCTCAGGCGCGCTGGCCCGGACGCTGGTTCGGGAATGCGGTCGCCATGGACGAGGGCGGACTCAATCCAGACCACCATCGCTTCATCGAGGTTGCGGAGCGCCTCTTCGGGGGTTTCGCCCGCCGTCACGCAGCCTGGCAACTCCAGGACCTCCCCGAGGTAGCCTTCCTGCGGCTCGCCCGTGATTAGCCGATGGTAGGGGCGCCGGATGATGGAATGAATCTGGGCTTCGAGTGCTTCGTCGTTCATTTGTCATCCTCTGCGGTGCGGACGCTGTTGGGACGCTGCGCCAGGCGCCTCCGGAGCTCCCGCCGGTCCACGGGGCAAAGACTACACGGCGCCGCGGGCGCCGGGCGAGATGGCCGGGAAAGGGGTGGCCTCTCGCCGCCGGGAAGCAGCCCGCTTTCCGCCCTGGCCGCCGGTTGCCAGGGCAGGGCGAGATGGCACATATGTTCGTTGACACCCTCCCGGCCCAAGCCTAGGATCGGTAGAGCACACACCACCGTGGGGGGATATGCCGAAGTTCATCTTTGTCACCGGTGGTGTTGTCAGCTCTGTGGGCAAGGGCATCACCACCGCCAGCCTCGGCAGAATCCTCAAATCCCGCGGCATCTCCGTCACCATCCAGAAGCTCGACCCGTATCTGAACGTCGACCCGGGCACTATGTCGCCTTACCAGCACGGCGAGGTCTTCGTCACCAGCGACGGGGCGGAGACGGACCTCGACCTGGGCCACTACGAGCGCTTCATCGACCAGGATCTTTCGCAGGCTTCGTCCGTTACGAGCGGGCAGGTGTACCTCTCGGTGCTCGAACGCGAGCGCCGGGGCGACTACCTGGGCGGGACAATCCAGGCCGTGCCCCACCTGACGAACGAGATCAAGGCGCGCATCCGGGCAGCGGCTGAGGCTTCGAAGGCGGACGTGATCATTTGCGAAGTGGGCGGCACGGTCGGCGACATCGAAGGACAGACGTTCATCGAGGCCATCCGGCAGATGCGCCACGAGGAGCCTCGGGAGAACCACCTCAACGTCCACGTGACCTTCCTTCCCTGGGTCGGCGCCACGGGCGAGCTGAAGACGAAGCCGACCCAGCACTCCGTGCGCGAGCTGCGCTCGATGGGCATCCAGCCGGACGTCATCATCACCCGCAGCGATCACCCGGTGGCGCGCGAGATCTGCGACAAAATCGCCCTCTTCTGCGACGTCGATCCCGTGGCCGTCATCCCGCTCGAAACGGTGAGCACAATCTACGAGGTGCCGCTGATCCTCGAAGAGCGCGGGCTGGGCGACTACGTTATCGACCGTTTCGGCCTGTCGGGCGGGCGCGACCTGGGCGAATGGCGCGAGATGGTGGACCGGCTGAAGCACCCGGTGGGCGGCGTCGAGGTGGCGGTGGTGGGCAAGTACGTGGAGCTGCACGACGCCTACATGTCGGTGAAGGAATCGCTGGCGCACGCGGGGATAGCGAACGGGGTGGAGGTGGACATCCGCTGGGTGCACGCCGAGGACCTGGAACGGCGCGACGCGGCGGCTGTGCTGGAAGGTATCGACGGCATCATCGTGCCGGGCGGCTTCGGCGAGCGCGGCTGGGAGGGCAAGGTGCGCGCGGCGACGTTTGCGCGCACGGAGGGAGTGCCCTACTTCGGGCTCTGCCTGGGGATGCAGGTGATGGTGACCGAATTCGCCCGCAACGTGTGCGGGATGGCGGGTGCGAATTCGACGGAGTTCGACCCGGAGTCGCCCTACCCGGTGATAAGCCTGTTGGAAGAGCAGATGGGGGTGACGAACAAGGGCGGCACGATGCGGCTGGGGGCCTACCCCTGCCGGCTCACTCCGGGCAGCGTGGCGGCCACCGCCTATGGGACAGACATGGTGAGCGAGCGGCACCGCCACCGCTGGGAGTTCAACAACCGCTACCGGACCGAGCTCGAAGGGGCGGGGCTGGTGGTGAGCGGCCTTTCGCCCGACGGCACGCTGGTGGAGATTTCGGAGATCGGGGGGCACCCTTTCATGCTGGGGACGCAGTTCCACCCCGAGCTCCAGAGCCGCCCGAACCGGCCGCACCCGCTCTTCCGCGACTTCGTGGCGGCCGCCGTGGCCCACCGGCGCGGGTTGGCGGCCCGGCCCGAAGGCGCGGCCGTTGCCACAAGCGCCTGACTTGAGCCGCGCGCAGCGCAGGGCGGGCTGACCATGGACGGCTGGCGGATCGTGCACGTTCTATCGCTCATCTGGCTTGGAGCCGGTCTGGGGTCAACCTACCCGCTCGTGCTGCGGGCCTGGGCTTCGAAGGACGTGCGCTTCCAAATGTACGCTCTGAGCGAGGCGGCCAACAACGAGATCCGCGTGCTCGTGCCGGGGGCGATGGCAACCGGGGTGACGGGCTTCTTCTGGGCGGTGAGCGGCGACTACCACTTCGTGCACGACGGCTGGTTGCTGGCGCTGACGGGGCTCTACGTCTTCTTCTACCTTGGCTGCCTGCCGCTCTTCGGGTTCGGGCTGAGGCGGGCCAGGCTGGCCTCGCTCATCGCTGCGAAGCGGGGCGAGGAGACGGACGAACTGCGCGAGATCCTCGCCGACCGCGTGCCGGTGGTCTTCGGGACGATCCTTGTGCTGAGCGTGCCGTTGCTGGCGTGGCTGGCGGTGTTCAAGCCGTTCTGAGCGAGTGGGCGGGCGGGGTGGCGACCGTGGACGAAATTTGACCACGCGGTGGACGAAATTCGACCACTCACATGGGGTGCGGCACGGCCGCGCGCTGCCTGCGCCTCCGGAGTTACGGGGTCTCGCCCGAGGCGAAGTTCCACCGTGGAGTCATCTCCGATGCCGGCCGCGAGGCGCTGCCGCTCGGTGACCGGCTCTTCGCTCTGCCGGTGGAGGCGTTGTGGCGGCTGGGGGCGCGGCCAAACGCCCCCTCCCTGGTGGGCTGAGCCGCTTCAGGCGGCGCGGAGACGGGTCTCCCTCTGCTGGCGTCGAGTGGCTACTCTGGTGGAACTGTGAGCAGCGACCGCCGCTTCGACCCCGAGACGCGCCGCCGGAACATGTCGGCGATCCGCAGCAAGGGCTCAGCCATTGAGATGGAAGTGCGGAGAGCTCTTCATGGAGAGGGGTACCGGTTCCGGTTGCACAGGAAGGACCTGCCGGGCCGGCCCGACATCACGCTCCCGAAGTACCGTCTTGCGGTGTTCGTGGATGGCTGCTTCTGGCACGGACATGACTGCATCCAGGGCCACACGCCAAGGTCAAACACCGCCTATTGGGGGCCGAAGATTGAGCGGAACATTGAGCGGGATCGGGCCAACCGGGAGGCGCTCGCTGCGGCGGGCTGGCGTGTAGCGGTCGTGAGGGAGTGCACGGTGGAAGAGGACACCGCCAGCCTCATCCGCGCTCTCCGCAGTCATGGCTCCTCAACGTAGCCCCGGGCTTGCTTTGGGAATTTCCTGACCAGCCACCGAAGCACCTCCAACTGGTCCTGCCCGGTGGCACGCCGCAACTGGGCGAGCACCCTGGCCGACGAGGGCCGCTCCAGCGCTATGTTGGCAAGCCCTTCGTTGCAGATCGAGCAGATGGCCCTCAAGTTGGCCGGGTCGTCGGTGCCCCCCATGGACTTGTCGATGATGTGGCCGATGTGGAGTCTCGTTTTTCGTGACGGGTCGTGGGGATGGGGTTCGCCCACGCCCGCCCCACACTGCTGACAGGTGAAGCCGTTCCGATCGAGGACGAAGCTGCGGGTCTCTTTGGATATCGCCCTCTCGAAATGGGGACGGGGACGAAGGGTCTTCAGGATGTACTGTCCCGGCCGGAGTGAGCTGTCATCGTTGTGCGAGGCAATGTCGAGACCCTCTTCATCGCGAAGCTCCCTGAGCCGCCGCGCCCATTCGCTGGTTCCCGCCACCTCGCGCAGCGTATTCGAATCGAGGACCTGACCCACGTGACTGGTCAGGTAGTTGCGAAGCTTGGCTCTCGCACCAACACGGGTTGCCATGTCTTGCTTGCCGCCTCTTTCAACTGTTCCAAATCGTACGCATGCAGCGCCCGAACGATCGCCCCTCCTACCGCTGCCGCCACGGGCGGCGGAAACGCATTTCCGACTTGCCTGTACGCTGCCGTCTTTCCTCCCGCGAAACGCCATTCCGGAGGGAAGCCCTGGAGTGCTGCCGCCATCGGCACCGTTAACTTCGGCATCCCGGAGAATCCGGGAGGTGGAGGCGCGTCCGCGAGCCCGAGGCCATCTACTCCCAGCGACGCCCATGCCTTTCGCGCCCGGGTGGGACCAAGGTCCGGGCCACCGTGCTTCTTCGATCCACCAACGAGCGTCGGAGCAATCGTGTTTGCCCGCTGCGCCCATTCCGTGACACCCTCCCATCCCCCGGCGCTCATTGCTGCCCCGAGGACCTGGCCGACGGTTTGCGGCGGCTTCGATCCCGATTCAGGCCAGTCGAAGCAGGCCGCGATCTCGTCCCTCAGGGCCACCATCACGACCCGCGGGCGCAGTTGCGGGACCCCAAAGTCCGAAGCCTGCAGCAGCTTCCATCGCGGCGCATACCCGAGCGACCGCAGGCGGAGGTTGATTTGGTCCCGGTAGTCGTCGAATGCGGGGTCAAGCAGGCCGCGCACGTTCTCGAGCATCACGGCTCGCGGCATGCACTCCTCGACAAGCCTGAGTGCCTCCGGGAACATGTCCCGCTCATCATCGCGGCCAAGCTGGTACCCCGCTTTGCTGAACGGCGGGCAAGGAACTCCGCCAGCGAGCAGGTCGATGTCCCGGTACGCGTGCGCGTGAAAATCACGGATGTCCTGGTGCAGCACTTTCCAGTGCGGGCGGTTGAGCCGCAGCGTGGCGCAAGCATGAGGATCAATCTCCAGGAGGGCGGCGTGTTCGAACCCGGCCATTTCGAGCCCGAGCGCCTGACCTCCACCGCCAGCGCAAATCTCCAAAGAGGTGAGAGGTCCGGCCACAGGCGCTCCTACATAACGTAGTACATGCGTTCTGATACTGTAGCGGAAGCTTAGCGGAAGTTCTCCAGCATGTCACGGGCTGGCTCCGTATTGATCGTGGAGGCCCGGGGAAGCCGCTTCGCGCGAGAGCGCCGCACCCGCCGCTATTCCGTCTCGATCCAGCGCGCCTGCCAGCCTTCGGCGGGCTGCTGTTCGGCAAAGGGCCAGCGCGCGCCAAAGCGGTTGTCGAAGACGACTTCGGCCAGGGGCTTGCGGCGCACCGGCCCCTGGCGGCCGGTTGGGTAGCCCAGGGGGATGAGGCAGTAGACCTGGTTGTTCTCTGGAATGCCAAGCATCTCGTGGAGCTCGTCGCGGTGGCCCAGCGGGAGGTTGAAGATTGACCCGCCGAGGCCGAGGGCGCGCGCGGCCAGCAGCAGGTTCTGGACGGCCGGGAAGGCGCTCCCGCCGGGCGTGGAATGCCGCCCCGCCAGGCCAAGGACAATCACCAGCACGGGCGTCTCCGCGAGGTGGTGCGCCAGGTGCTCCACGCTCCGCAGCGAGAGCCGCTGCGACCGCGGCAGCGCGTCGATGGCGGCGTCGTCGCCAAAGCGGGCGCGGTAGTGCCCCCAGCCTTCGAGGGCCCATTCCTGCAGCTTCGCCTTCGTGGCCGCCTCCTTGATGATGAGGAAGCGCCAGTCCTGCGCGTTCTGCCCGGAGGGGGCGCGGATGGCTGCATCCAGGACCTGGAAGAGGACCTCGTCAGGAACCGGACCGGGCTTGAAGCGCCGCAACGCCCGCGTGGTGTAGACGGTCTCGAAGAACCCGGGGTCGCGCCCTGCGGACACGATCGCTTCCTCCCGGCGCCCCGCGCTCGGCGGCTGCGGCTGGCCTTCGTTCGACTATACCGCCGCCACCTCAGCGGTCCACAGGGGTTAGAACTGGGCCCACTTCCAGTAGGTCCCGAGCGGCAGGCGCAGGAAGACGATGTCGTGGAGGTCTCCGTGCAGATCGCGGACGGCGTCGCTCACCTGGCCAACCTTGATGCCGCCAAGGAACTCGACCGCGTGGATGGCGTCGTCCTGGATGCCCTTCACCATCTCGAAGTCGACCTGTTCCAGCTCGGCATCCCAGGCGATCTCGATGAGCTCGCGCAGGAGGGCAACGCCGAGGCCCTTTCCACGGAAGTCCGTAGCAACGACCACCCGCGCCTCGGCGGCGTGACGACGGTAGCCGCCGCGACGGCGCACGAGTACGGCATCGCCGACAACGCGGGCGCCATCAAAGGCGAGCAGGGGCAGGGCGCGGTCGTAGTCGAGCCCGTCGGCCCAGGCCTGGATGACCTTCGGCGAAGAGACTTCTTCCTTCAGGAAGTAGCGCTCGTCTTCGGGGATGCCGCGGAAGAACTCGAGCACAGCGGCGCAATCGTCTGCGTTCATGGGGCGCGCCAGCACTTTCGAGCCGTCGCGCAGCTCGAGGTCGCGCGGGTAGCGGGTGATGGGATAGACGGCCATGGGCTTGCTCCTCGTGGAGTTGCGCCCTCCCCGGACGGACACCACCACCACCCCACCCCGGTTCGGGCGCTAACTCAGCATAGGCGCGCTGACGGCCCGGAATGAGGGCCGAAAGGCCCAAGAACAGTGGGCAGGGAGGCGGGACAGAGGTCCCAGCGCCCCTTTCGGGGCCACGCTAGAATGCCACGGTGGGGAGCGGCAACGATGATCACCGCCAGGCTCGAAGTCGCAGCCGTGGTCCCGGCGGGACCCGGGACGGTGAATTGCGGGCCCGGCGCCAGCAGCAGCTCGACGCGCTTGGCCCTGACGGATTGCTGCATGAAGTGCAGCAATACCAGCGCACCCGCTGGTCCGAGGCTTCATTAGCCCGGCACTACGTGAACCATCGGCGCGACTTCGCAGCACTTGGGCTCCCGGTTCCAACTCCTGAGCAGTACCAAAGGGAGAGCATTGACACCCTTGCCCGCTTTCGGCGCCTGTTCACAGGCCTTGAGCCCGGAGGCGTTACCTACGTGTTCGCTGGCCCGGTGACCGGGGAGCCGCGTGCTACACTGCTCGTGACGTCACGCGGCGATCTCATCCGCAGTGCCTTCCCGTCGATGATGTTGACCGTTGGGCTCTTCGCAGGTGCCGCTATGTCGAGGTGACTGAGAGATGGTTCTCCCTCTGAGCACTTGCGTGCGCGTCTACGCGAGCATGGGCGAATCGATCGACCGGTTCGAAGACGAGTCCGAGGTTGTCGGAGCCCTGACGTGGAGGGATGCCGTCCACGAGCGCATCGCGAAGGGTGAGTCACTCACCGCGGACGACAGCGAGGTTCTGGCGAGGGCTGATGCCAGCCTTCGCCAGAAGGCGAGGCCGGTTGTCCGGCGGCATCCCGGGGCGTTCCCGGCAGCGGACTCAGTGCCCGCAGAGATGTGGTGGTGGCGTCTCCCGGGGGAGACTATCGCTCACACCGCCTGACTGGCCCTCTCCTACTGGCCCCCGGCTCCCGCCTCGGCCCGCGCGCGGAGGGCCGAGCGCTGCTTCTTCGGGATCTTCGGCGCCACCTTGGCCACGAAGTTGGCAGCCGTGCCGGTGTGGTGGTGGGGAAGCGACTGCATCGGGCGGCGCAGCTTCGGGTGACGGCGCACGTACTCCTGTACGTCCTCAATGGTCACGCCATGCTTGTCCAGCACTGCCTGGAGTTCGTCGCGAGCCTTCAGCTTTGCCTCGTAGAGCTTCATCTGCACGCGGCTCTTCACGTTCACTTCGCCGTCGCCGGAAGTCTCGATGGGGATGAAGACGCTGTCGCGCAGGTCCGAAACAACCTTCGACTGCACCCCGTCGGACTGGGTGCTGGGCATGCAGCCGAACGGCTTGATGGAGGCGACCATGTGGGCCTTCTTGTGGACCGTCGCGATGATGTGCTTGCCCACCTCCATGTGCCCTTCGCCGCCGCCGATGCGCACGTTGTAGTAGTCGCCTGCGTATTGCGCGAGCTTCTGCTGGGAGACCAGCGGCTCGGTGCGGAAGGTGAGCGCGGAGCGGTAGAAGTTGTAGAAGCTCTTGTAGAGGCAGGCCGCCACCCAGAGCGTGAGCAGCCGCTTGCGCGTGCCCTTGCGGATGCCAAGGCCGTCCTTTGCCCGCGTCAGGCCGCTCCAGAGGATGTAGTCGATCCACGTTCCCACGGGCTCGGTGATGACCTCGGCGCCTTCGGCTTCTAGCCACGATTGGAGCTTGTAGGAGCCATCGCCCTCGGTGGTCTGCGCCCAGAACTCGCCCGTGATCTTCACCTTTGGCCGGATGCGCGTGTAGTCGACATCGATCCCGTCGAACGTCTTCTGGATGCGCCGGAGGGCCATCCAGACGGAGTTGTGGTTGCGGAACGTTTCGGCGAGGTGGTCGCGCGCCTTCTGCAGGGCGCGGTCGGTGATGCCCGGCTCCAGCTCGTATGGCCGGATGCGCTGGGCCATCGTGTTCACGATGTCGGAAGCGATGATGGAGCGGAGCAGCTCCAGGAAGAAGGAGGCATCGAGCACGAAGCCGTCGTTCTTGCCCCCTTCGCCGAGGACGCCGTTCTGTTCGAGCCCCCCGGTCTGCTGGAAGATGAGCACGCGGAAGTTTTCGAAGCCGGCGTCGGTGAGGGCCTTGCGGTACTCGCTTTCGTACATGCCGAAGCGGCAGGGCCCACAGGCGCCCGCCGTGATGAAGACGTATTTCTCTTCGATGTCCGTCACACCCGCAGCCCGCAGCCGCTGGAGGTAGAGGACCAGGTTCCCCACGGTGTAATAGGTGGGGTTGCACTGGCCGCGGTTGCAGAACTCCTTGCCCACGGCCAGGCCGTCGTTGTCGGGCGTGGGCAGGTCGAGCACACGGTAGCCGAGGCCTTCTGTGGCGGCGCGCAGCACGTAGTCGTGCGTGCGCGTCAGCCCGCCGAAGAGAATCGTGACGCGGTCACGCTCTTCCTTCGTGAAGGGCATCTCGATTGGGCGGCGGAAGTGGCGGGCGTTGCGGGCCGGGAGCCCCATACCCTTGCGGAGATCGGCCTCGTAGCTGGAGACCTGCTCGCTGATCTCGTCTTCGCTGAGCAGCTGGCGCATCAGAGAACCTCCAGGTCGATGATCTGTGGCCGGCCGGCGGTGGCCGGGCAGCCGCTGGGCGCGGCGCCAATGCCGCAACCGCTGCAGCCGTTGCAGGCGCTACCCCCGGCGCCGCCAATGGGGCTCATGGCCACGCCGAGGGGCACGAGCCCTTCGCGCGGCCTGCCCGGCATGGCCACTTCGCCCGCGACCACTTCGCCGCGGCGCAGGCGCTCTTCGAACGCCGCAACCGCCGCGCGGACGCGATCCTCCAGCTCGGCTTCGTTCCGGAGCTGGTCTTCGTAGCGCTGAAGGAAGTAGGCGATCGTCTCCACACGGATCTTGATCGCCCCTGCGGGCTTGTTCTCGTCAATGTCGTGGAAGGTGAAGTAGGGCGTGTTCGAAGCCGCCACGATCCCCTCGACCACTGCGTACATGGGCGCGTCGTGGCCGCACTTGAAGCTCGAAAGGTCGAGCGCCACGAGATTCGGGTGGCGTGCGACGTACTTCGCGCCCCACAGCTTCCGGTTTGAGTTCTCCGAGTAGGCGTTCTTCCACACGTCCCGGATGTCCATGGGGCTGCGCATTGCGCCGCGGGCGACCTCGTCGCCAAAGAGGCGGTCGAGGATATCGGCGTCGGTCGGCAGCGAATCGACCGTGAAGATCGGGTAGCCGTGGGTCTGGATCGACTCCAGGATCTCGTGGTTCAGGCCGGGGTCGTTGTGGTACGGGCGTCCCAGCAGCACCAGCCCTACGCGGTGCTCGCGCTCAAGCTGGTTCAAAGCCTCGCGGGCGCGGGCGCGGAGACCGGTGCGGAAACGCGCGAGCGCCGCCCAACCCTCCTTGATTGCGAACGCGTTCTCCTCCGGTGTGACGGCCAGCGTTTCGGCGGCGAAGGCCAGGATTTGCCGTTCGAAGAGCGGCGGGTCGGCCATCGTGAGCACGGGATCGTAGTAGCGAATGCCGGCCTCAGCGAAGGCGTCGCCTTCCTTGGTGAAGGCTGCCTTCACCACTTCGGGCGTCGCGGACACGGTGGGGCAGGCGCTGCTGTCGAGCGTGAACTCAAGCTCGGTGGGGAGGGTGGTGAACGAAGGGAAGAAAATGATGTTGGGCTTCCGCCTTCCGTGGACCAGCTGGTGCACGTGCGCGAGCGCGGCCTTGCTGGGGAAGCACTGGTCGATGGATCCGCGCCGCGAGCCCTCCTTCCACATCGTCTCGTCGGTGAAGTCGGAGAAGATGAGGTTTGAGGGCTTCAGGCCCAGGCTCTCGAAGTAGCCGGTGAAGAACGGCGCCAGGGAGTACATGTTGAGAGCGCGCGGCATGCCGATAACGGTGTTCGCGCGAAGTTCCGCGATCTCCTTCTTGCGTTTCTCACGGTTGCGCCGGTGGTGCGGCTTGAGACGCTCGCGGATGCGGTCGCCGAGCCGGCGCGCCGGTTCGGGCGCCTTCCGTGGCTCGTGCGAGCGGAAGGCCTCCTTCGCCGCGCTCTCGGCGAAGTCAGGGTTGGCCTTCTTCGCCTCATCGAGCCGGGCCTTGATCGAGCGCATGTCGTTGACATCTTCGACCGTGCCCTTTTCGCAGGTGGCGACGATGAAGCGGCGGCTGGCGCCATCCGGGGTCGTCGTATCGATGAAAGTCCGGAGGCACTGGTTCTTGCAGAAGTAGCAGCGGGTGGATTCGTCGCGGGTGGCCGTGAACTCCAGGTGGCGCGCCGAGTCGAAGCCGATGAAGGCCGAGCAGTCCGCCCCGCCGGCGACGCGCAGGGCCTCGATGGCGGCGCCGATCGCCCCCGATTCGCCGCAGTACTGGTGCACGAAGATGTCGGCGCCCGGGACGCGCGAACGGATGAAGTCGTACTGGGCCTTCACAGCCGCGAGGTTGTATTGCGTGCCGCCCTGCAGGACGAAGCGGCGACCGAGCTTGCCGAGGTTCGGCTCTTGCACCACGTAGAGCCAGATGTTCTTGGGGAGCACCGCTGCGAGCCCGGCCATGATCTCCTCGCGGCTCCAGCCCAACTGCTGGAAGTTCACGATGTCCGTCTCCATGAACACCGCGCAGCCGTAGCTGAACGAGGGCACGCGGGTGGCCGCAAAGGCCGTGCTGGCGTACTGCTCGACCTCGTAGCCGAAGCGGCTGGCGGTGGACTGGAGGAAGTAGCCGTTGCCCGCCGAACACTGCGTGTTCAGCTTGAAATCCTTCACCTTGCCGCCGCTCAGGACGATGACCTTGATGTCCTGCCCGCCCACGTCGCAGATGACGTCCACGTCCTTGTAGTAGTGGAGCGCTGAGATGGTGTGGGCAACGGTCTCGACCACGGCCACGTCGGCGCCGAGGGTGTCCTTGAGCACGTCCTTGGCGTAGCCGGTTACGCCCATGCCGCGAACGTCCAGCACGGCGCCCTGGGCAGTCACCTGCCGTTCAAGCTCGGCCAGGATTTCGCGCGAATCGGCGATTGGGTTGCCGGCGGAGAGGCGGTACGCCTTCGCGAGCAGGTTTCCCTTCGCGTCGAGCAGCACCCCCTTGGTGGAGGTGGAGCCGCCATCGATGCCAACGTACGCCTCGACGGTCTGCCCGGGCTGGAAGCGCGCTGGCTCGAATGGCGGACGCGCGAAGCGGCGCGTGAACTCTTCGAGCTCCTCTTCGTTCGCGACCAGGCCGGGGATGCCCGTGGCCTCGCGGAGGTGGTCACGGCCGTGCTCGACGTAGTGGCGGAGTTGCTCGCTGCCGGCGTAGCGGCCGACGTGCGCTTCTTCCTGGCGGCCGTAGAGCACGGAGCCGAGCGAGGCGTAGTACTGGGCGTTTTCGGGGACGACGATCAGCTCGCGCGGGTCCACGCCATCGGGGAGGGGGTAGCGGCGCTCCTCCCATAGCCGCGGGATGTGGTGGCGCCAGGCGTCGCGCAGAGCGGGCACAAACGTGTTCGGCCCGCCGAGCAACAACACCGTGGGCCGCACCGTGTTCCCTCGCGTGAGCACGCTCAGGTTCTGTTGCACAAGGGCGTCGAAGAGCGAGGCCATCAGCTCCACGGGCGAGACGCCCTGCTTCTGCAGGCCGTTGATGTCGGTCTCGGCGAAGACGCCGCACTTGCCCGCCACCGGGTGGAGCGGCACGCCGTCGTAGCGCATGGCCGAAAGCTCTTCGCCCGAAAGGCCGAGCTTGGCGCGGATCTTGTCGATGACTGCGCCCGTGCCGCCGGCGCACTTATCGTTCATGCTCGGCAGCTTGCGCTTCAGGCCGGTGATGGGGTCTTCGATCCAGATGATGATCTTGGCGTCCTGGCCGCCCAGCTCGATGACAGACCCCGCGTCAGGGTAGAAGTGCTCGACCGCGAGTGACACTGCGTTCACTTCCTGGACGAACTTCGCGCCGATGATGTCCGCAAGCACGCCCCCGCCGCTGCCCGTGATGAAGACGCGGAACGCCTCCAGCGGCAGGGCGAAGTGCGCTTCGATGCGCTCGAGAAAATCCAGCACCTTTTCGGGCTGGCGCGTTTCGTGGCGCTCGTAATCCTTCCAGAGGATCTCCAGGGTGTCCGGGTCCACGACCACGGCCTTGACCGTGGTCGAACCCACGTCGAGCCCAACCAGAAGCCTGGACGGGTTAGCGGCCGTCCCGGTGGAGCCCACGATGGTGTCGCCGCTTTCGTTCATCGTCCCCTCACTCCAGCTGATTCCCCGGCCTGCTGTTCCCGGGGAAGCGTAGGGATATTACACGACTCAGGATTAGAAGTGTTAGTCCCGGCTATTTTGGCGCATTGCTTCCGCGGCCGGCGGACCGTGTGCGCCGGGCACGGCGTGCCTGGCCAGCAGCTTCTCGTAGTACTCAAGGATGCGCTCGGCGATGTGCGGCCAGGAGAAGTTCGGCGCGCGGGCTAACCCGGCGTTCGCGAGGCTGCGGTTGAGGGCGGGCGTGGTCGCCACGCGCTCAAGGGCGGCAGCCAGCGCCTCGGGGTCGCGCGGGGGCACGAGGACGGCGGCGAGCGACTCGGGGTCTATCTCCCCGGCGGGGGAGTCGCCAAGCGGGTCGTTGACCACGGCTGCGAACCCCTCGATGTTCGAGGCGACCACGGGCGCGCCCGCCGCCATCGCCTCCAGCAGCACGATGCCGAACGATTCGTTGCCCGTATTGGGGGCGCAGTAGGCGGCGGCGTGCTGGTAGTACGCGGGCAGAACCTCTCCGGGCACGTAGCCCGCGAAGTGGACATCGCGGACGCGGTGCTCGCGCACCCATTCTTCGTATTCGCGGCGGCGCGCGCCTTCGCCCACAACCACGAGGCTCAGTTCCGGCCGGCGCTCCTTGAGCAGGGCAAACGCCTGCAGGAGCACCGGCAGGCCCTTGCGCTCTTCGAACCGGCCCACGAAGAGGATGTACGGCCGCGCGGCCGCCGCATCGGCCGGGCAGGGGATTTCGGCGGCGAAGCGGTCGACATCGACCCCGTTCGGGATGATGTCGTAGTGTCCGGGGAAGTACTGCTTCGCCATCCGCGCGGCCGCCGTGGAGACGGCGATGCGTCCGTGCAGCTTCTTCGCCCAGGAGCGCAACAGCGGCCTGTTCACGGAGTACATGAAGCTGCCCCCGTCGTGGGCGGCGTGAAAGGTGCCCACGTTCACCGACTTCGAATGGTGAAGAAACACGGGCGGCAGCGCGGGCACCAGCGGCTCGTGCAGGTGAATGACGTCGAACCGCCCCTCGGCGAGGGCGCGCTTCACCTTTCCATAGATGCCGGGCGAGAGCGTGACCCTTGCCAGCGACCCCCCGGAAGGGATGGGCACGGTCCAGCCGATGAGAGTCGTGCCGGGCCCGGCATCGAACGAGCGCGATCCCGGGGCAAAGATTCGCACGCTGTGCCCGCGCTCGCGGAACTCGCCGGCGAGGTGGCGGATGTGCGCATTCACCCCGCTCGGCACGGCGATGTCGTAGGCGGAGACGAGCGCGATCTTCATAGCGGGCCGACTCGCATCTTATATGGGGCGGGCGGCTATGCGCTCGGCAGCGAAGGTTCTCATGAAGCGCAGAACGGCGTGACCCGGAGTGCGGGAGGAGCCGGGATTTCCTCAGTTCACCTCCCCCCGGGCCAGGGGGATACGCGAGTTTGCGCCCGCAGCCCCGCATTCGCACGGGCGATGCGCTGAGCACGATAGAGACGAGCGCGAAGCCCGCCATCACCAGCAGGGAGCGGCCGAGGTGGGCGCCCGGGAGGTCCGTCAGCGCCCCGCGCATCGCGTCTGCGACGTAGGTCGGGGGCATGACCACGGAGAGGTCCTGCAGCAGCCCGGGCAACTGCTCCTTGGGGAACAGGACGGGAGCGAAGAGGAGCACATAGAAGATCGTGAGCTGCGTCAGAGCGTTCGTGACCTGGGGCCAGGGCGAGAGCACGGAGATGGCGACTCCGACCCCGGCCAGCGAGAGCACGGCCAACGGCACCACCAGCAAGACAGCCGCACCAGGCTCAATGGGGATGTCGTAATGCCAGGCGCCCAGCGCCACCGCGAGGACGATGCCGGGCACGGCCATGATTCCGACCATGGTCAGTTGGGCGGCCACGTACATCTCCCGGCTCACGGGGAGCGTCAGGAAGAAGTGGAGCGTCCCATCGGCCTTCTCCTGCGACAGTTTCTGCGGAAGCATGACGAGGGCCATGGTGACCACGCTCTGCGCTGCCGCGCCCGTGGTCAGGTAGAGGGCCTGCCCCTCGGTGATGTTGGGAAGGAAGAAGCCAAAGCCCCAGACGAGCCCCACGGTCATCACCACCTGGATCATCATTCCCATCCACACATAGGGGCGGTGCATCAGGAACTCGAGGCGGACAAGGTCCGCAAACTCACGCGCCGTCTTCATGTCTCAACCCCTCCTGCGGATGGCCGTGGCGCTGAGCGCGAGCGAGACGGCGGTGAACCCGGCCATCACCCAGAGAGAGCGAACCAGGTGCGTTCCGGGAAGATTGGTGAGCGCCCCGCGCATGGCGTCGGCCGTGTAGGTGGGCGGCATGGCCACCGAGAAATGTTCGAGGAGCGCCGGGAGTTGCTCCTTCGGGATGAGCACGGGCGCGAAGAGCAGCACGTAGAACACGGTCAGGTTGGCGATCGCGTTCGTCAGCTGCGGCTGCGGCGACAGCGTCCCTATCGCGATGCCTACGCCCGCGAGCGAGAAGATGCCCAGCACCACTACGAGACTGAGCGCAGGGCTGATGTCGAGGGGAAGGTTGTAGTGCCAATCTCCGAACCAGATGGCGAAGGCCACCCCCGGGAGGGACGTGAGCGCCACGTAGGTGACCTGGGCTGCCAGGTACACCTCACGGCTCATGGGGAGGGTGAGGAAGTACTCAAGCCGGCCTTCGGCCTTGCCCTGCGAGAGGATGTTGGGCAGCCCAACAAGGGCGGTCATCACCACTGTGTTGGTGGCGATGCCGGTGGTCACAAAGAGGGCCTGCGTCTCGGAGATGGGCTTCATGAAGTAACCGAAGCCAAGCACGAAGCTGACCGTGAGAATCACCTGGATCATTGCGATGAACCAGATTTCGTTCCGGTTCATGAGCAGGTTCAGCCGCACGAGGTCAACGAACTGGCGGGCAGCGGTCATCGTCCTAGCCCCTCCTTCGAATCGCTGTCGCACTGAGGGCAAGGGAGATAGCGGAGAAACCCACCATCACCCCGAGAGAGCGCTCCAGGTGCGTGCCCGAGAGGCTGGTGAGGGCGCCGCGCATGGCGTCAGCGGTGTAAGTCGGCGGCATGGCCACGGAGAAGTGCTCCAGCAGGGCCGGGAGCTGCTCCTTCGGGATCAGGATTGGCGCGAAGAGCAGTATGTAGAAGGCAGTCAGATTCGTGAGCGCGTTTGTAATCTGCGGCTGCGGCGAAAGGGTGCCAATGGCGATCCCCACGCCCGCGAGTGAGAAGACCCCCAGGACAGCCACCAGGAAAACGATCGGGTTGAAATCCAGCGAAAGCCCATAGTGCCACTCTCCGAACCACAGAGCCAGGACAGCTCCGGGGAGAGCGACGATGGCAACATAGACCACCTGCGCTGCAAGGTACGCCTCGCGACTCACCGGCAGGGAGAGGAAGCACTCCAGCCGTCCGTCGGCCTTGCTGTGGGAGAGCATGTTGGGGAGCGCCCCGAGAGCCAGCCTCACCAGGATAATCGTGGCAACGCCGGTCGTGACATAGAGCGCCTGCATCTCCGAAATCGGTCTCATGAAATAACCAAAGCCCAGAACAAGGCTCGTCGTCAGCACCACCTGTATCACGACCATGTACAAAATCTCGTTCCGGTTCATGAGCAAGTTCAGCCGCACGAGGTCAACGAACTGGCGGGCGGCGGTCATGCCACGGCCTCGGGCTGGCGGTTGTTGACGGTCACGGCGTAAATGTCGTCGAGGCTCGGCGGGCCGATGCGGAAGTCGAGCACCACGCCCTCTTCGCGCCTCTCGGCCAGCCAGTGACTCACGGCCGGGAGGTCGCGCTCATCAAGGAACCAGGTGTCGGGCCCGCCATCGGCAATAAGGGCAGGGTGCGGTTGGTACGCGCCGGTGGCCGTGATCTCCAGTCGCAGCCGGTCGGTCACCACTGTGCGGAGGGAGGCAGGAGAGCCTTCCTTGAGGATGCGGCCCTGGTCGATGATCGCCAGGCGGTGGATGACCCGCTCGGCCTCGGCCAGGTTGTGCGTTACGAGGAGGACGGTGCTCCCCTGGCTTCCCAGCTCGGCGATCATGCTCCAGAGGAGCTGGCGGCGAACGGGGTCGATGTCGTTCGTGGGCTCGTCGAGCACGAGCAGGCGCGCGCGGGCGATGACCGCAGTGGCGAACCCTGCCAGCCGCCGCACGCCACCGGAGGCGGCATGGACCTGAGTGCTCCGGAAGGGGCCGAGCTCCAGCCGTTCGATGAGCTCCTCGGTGCGGCTGCGCGCCTCCCTCGCTGAGAGGCCGCGCAGTTTGCCTATCAGGTAGATGAGCTCATCGACGTGTACGGCCTGCATGTCGAACTGGCCCTGGG
>CAYYYI010000039.1:3587-19604 GCA_964475735.1 uncultured Anaerolineaceae bacterium | reverse complement strand
GCCGTCTAAGTATTGACGGTCACGGTGCGGCGCTGGAGTTGGCGGTCAACCAGGCATCGCGACACAATCTGTCGCACCAGCGGAACGCGCTTTGCTGTCTATGCAAAGTGGCTTATTACCTGTTACCGTACGCGCACCAAAAGAGGTGGGTATTCCGGTCAGACAGCTGTGTCATGACTTAAACTTCATATTCGGGCAAGATGACACCCACCACTGCGAGGGAGCTGGTGATGCCGGAAAAGAAAGAGTGGAACATCGTTTCGAACCACGGGGCCGTGCTCCTGGTGATCTCTGAGCGCCCTGGCTGGACCATGCGGGAAATAGCGGCGTCGCTCCGCATCACCGAGAGGCAGGTGGCTCGCATCGTGCGAGACCTCGCAGATTCGGGGATCGTGTGCGTTGCGAGGCGAGGACGCCAGAACTCCTATTCCGTTTGCGCAGACGTTCACTTCCGCCGGCCCGCCCTGGCTCACATCCGGGTGGGCGACTACATCGCGCTCATGCGCTCTCCAGTGGAAGATGGCCCCCCAACGGGCGGCGATCCCCGGCCCGGGCCGCAGGCGCAAGGCTCCTCCCGCCGCAAAGGCCGCGCTTCTGTCGCCTAGCGGCTGCTCGCACTAACGTCGGAGCATGGAACTTTCGCTTGCCTTCCATGGCGGCGCGGGCACCGTCACTGGCTCGCGCTTCCTGCTCTCGGCGGGAGGGACGCGCATCCTGGTGGACTGCGGCCTCTTCCAGGGGCTCAAAGAGCTCCGGCTCATGAACTGGCGGCCGCCCGGGTTCGACGTCCGCTCCATCGATGCGGTGCTCGTGACCCATGCGCATATCGACCACACGGGCTACCTGCCGCGACTCGTCCGCGAAGGCTACCGGGGGCCCATCTACGCGACTCCGGCAACGGTCGATCTGGCCCAGATTCTTCTCCTCGATGCTGCCAGGCTGCAGGAGGAGGACGCCGAGTACGCCAACCGCAAGGGCTTCAGCAAGCATCGTCCCGCTCTTCCCCTCTTCACCACCGCCGATGCCGAGTCAGCGCTGAGGAGAATGAAGACGGTCGACTTCGACGAGTGGCTCGACCTCGACGCCCCGTTTGCCGCGCGGTTTCAGAGCGCCGGCCACATCCTCGGGAGCGCCCACATTGAGGTGCGCGCCCGGCTGGACGAAGGCGAGGCGACGGTGGTCTTCAGCGGTGACGTGGGCCGGTACGACATGCCGCTCCACATCGACCCGGTCCCACCGCCTCCCTGCGACACGCTGATCCTGGAATCCACCTACGGTGACCGCCTCCACGATGACACGCCGCTTGACGAGCAGTTGCGCCGCCCGCTGATGGAAGCGATCCGCCGGGGCGGGACCGTGCTCATCCCCGCCTTTGCGGTGGCGCGCGTCCAGCTCGTGACGCTCATGTTGCGGAAACTGATGGAGAGCGGCGCCCTCCCGGAGATACCCATCCATATCGACAGCCCCATGGCGGTCGATGTCACGCGCATCTACCAGCGCTACCTGCACAGCGGCGAACTCGACGACGACGTTGCCGCGTCCGCCCGGAACGCCCTTTTCCCTCGCCACGTCCGCTTCCACCGGAGCGTCGAGGAGTCTCGCGCCCTGAATGACCTCCCCGGGCCGCGGATCATCGTTTCTTCCAGCGGCATGCTTGCCGGCGGCCGGGTGCTGCATCATCTGCGCCGGCTCGCGGGGGATCCGAAGAATCTCATCGCTCTCGCCGGCTACCAGGCGGCGGGGACCCGCGGGCGCGCTTTGCTTGAAGGCGCGAAGACCGTGCGTATGCACGGCGAAGACATCGCGGTGAGGGCGCGGGTGGTGTCTCTCGACGGTTTCTCGGCGCACGCCGACGCCGCCGAGCTCGTCCAGTGGGCGCTCTCGGGCAGTGCGACGCCCGAGACGGTGTTCCTTGCCCATGGTGAGCCTGATGCCCAGCAAGCTCTCGCGGCCCGCCTGAAAGGCGCTTCTGTGCCACAGACCCTCATTCCTGGCCTGGGGCAGGAGTTCACTTTCGTTCCATCGTCGCGCCGTTGGAGGGCATCCTAGAGGGCGTCGCCTGGTCGAGATAATCACGCGCGGAATTTTCACGGCCACGTGATTGTGATGCGCTTCCTGGCCGTGGTAGGGTTCCGCAGGTCCCACGCCCATGCTGGCCCCCGCCAGCGGACCGACTCGACAGCGCCCGGTCCGTTCATGGCGTGGACGCGGGACCTCCGGCGGCCGGCAGCCGGGAGGGACCCTCCGAGGGCTGCTGGCCGCCCGGGAATCTCCAAAAGCGTTCGCGGCCCTACGTTTCGGCGGTAGCCGTGTGGGCGTCCCAGCCGCGCGTCTCCACCTCTTCTGCTTCGGGGCAACGCGGGCGCCAATCGCAAAGAGCGCAGAACGTCCCGGGCATTGCATCGAACGGCTGCTCCTGCTGCATCCGTTCCGCGAGGTTGGCGAGCTTCGACATCGTCGCCAGCGCATCCGTTCGGCGGAGGGAACGAATACGGCGCGTGTCCGTTCGCAGGTTCCAGGCGATGGCTGTCACGGGCTCGTCGTTCAGCAGCCGCTGAGAAGTGCGCAGCGCGATGTGCCCGATGTCGAGCTGGGCGTCAGTGACATCGTCGATCTCGAACGCCCCGGTCTTCCAGTCGATGATTTGCCAGCCCCCGCCGGGGACCATATCGGCGCGGTCAATGCGGGCGCTCAGCGTGACGCCGCGCGACGGCCACGGCGCCCAGGTGTCGATCTCGGCCCAGCTCTTCTCGCTCTCGATCGAGGCATGCGCCCTGCATCCGGTCTCGAAGATGCCGAAGGCCGTGCCGTAGACGGCCGTTCCCGGCCCGGCGCACTCATGGGCGGGCATGCGGAGGTACGCGTCCAGCTCGTGGGCGCCATCTTCGGGAGCGCCTGTTTCGCAGAGCGCCCTCATCGCCCGGTGGATACCTGTGCCGATGCAGCCGGCCGGGTTCGGGACGGCTGGCGGCCACGGCTCTCCGGAGACATAGCGGAACCAGTAAAGCTTCCGGCATTGGGCGTATGCCTGGGCCTTGCTGTGCGAAAGGCGGA
Source organism: uncultured Anaerolineaceae bacterium (assembly GCA_964475735.1). Lineage (GTDB taxonomy): Bacteria > Chloroflexota > Dehalococcoidia > Tepidiformales > Tepidiformaceae > UCB2. The sequence continues at coordinate 16,550 of CAYYYI010000039.1, read as the reverse complement.
ACATCGGGCCGCTCATGGCGGCGGATTGTAGCACGTCTGCGCCGGGCCGCTTGCGCCCGGGTGCATGGCGGGCGAACGATATGATGTGAGACGCGGGCGGCGCCCGCCACGTTCAGAGGATTCTCCGGGAGGAGCGGGAAGCAGTATGGCAGACCTGGTTGTGCCGGGTGTGTGGTGGCTCCACCGCACGCGCGGTTCGAATGTCTACGTAGTCGAGGCCGCTGACGGGCAGCTCGCGCTCGTCGACACCGGCTTTGGCTCGAATGTGGCGGCAATCCTCGATGAGGTGAAAGCCGTAGCGGGGGACCGGCCGCTGGCCTGCATCCTTCTCACCCACAACCACTTCGATCACACGGGCGCCGCCCTCGCTCTGCGGAGCAGGACCGGCGCGCGCGTCGTCGCCGGACGTGGCGACTGCACGCCCGCGGGTGATGAGTCGGGCTGGACCATCGCCCGGACGACGGGGCGGTCTCACGTGGCCCGGTTTGTCTCGCGCCGGCTCCTGCGCCGCCACGAGGCGCCCCTGCCCGTGGACGTTGCCCTCGAAGGCGAGGCGGACGTATTGCCGGGCATTCGCGCCTTCCCAACGCCGGGGCATACGGCCGGGTCGTACTGCTATGTCGCTCAGGCCGCGGGAGTGGCGTTTGTGGGCGACATGACCATCAGCCACCACCGGCGCCTGAGCAGGCCGATGGCGCTGGCCAACGCCGACAACGTCCTCTACGAGGAGAGCCTTGCAGCGTTCGCGGCGATCGCGCCCGGGGCAGGTTGCCCCGGCCACGGTCAGCCCCTGCCCGAAGGGTTCGATGCGGCGCTGCGCGAGCTTGCGGCGCGTCCTCGCCGGCCGCGCTCAGTTGCGGGCATCCGGCGGCGGGCAGCAAGGTTTCGCACTTTCATGCGGAACATGTACAGGCGACGCATGCCCCGGCGCGACCGGTAGGCCGTTCTCGGCCCGGATGGCCGCTCCTGTGCCACCGGCATACGCCAATGATATTCGTGCGACTAACTGTCCAGTGGGATTGCACTAATGGCCGGGTGCGCCTAGGATTCCAGAAAAGAATGTCCATATTCGGAGTGGATGCCCTCATGCCTGCTATGGCTCTTGCATATGCGAAGCGAGCTACATGAGGTAAGATCCTGAAGGGGTAAGTACGACGTGGGCACAGACAATAACAACTTCTGCCCGCGCTACCACAAGGCTATAGAGCTTGTGGGCAGGCGCTGGACCGGAGCCATCATTCGCTCGCTGCTGGCGGGGCACATTCGCTTCACAGACATCGCCGTGAGCGTTCCGGGGCTCTCTGACAGGCTTCTCTCCGAGCGCCTCAAGGAGCTCGAGTCCGAGGGCATCGTCGTGCGCCGCGTCTTCCCCGAGACGCCTGTGAGGATCGAGTACCGCCTGACGGACAAGGGCCGCGCCCTGGAGAAGGTTGTCGACGCCATCGCCGAGTGGGCGGAGCAATGGGTCTTCGTAGAGGAGCCTGTCGCCGCCGGGTAGCCCGCGCATCTGCTCCTTCCCCTACAATCCTGACCGGGCCCGGCTGGGGTACGATCGTCTCCAATGCCACCACACGAACCGGACCATCCCCGCGAGGGCAGCATTGTTGCGCTTCTTGACCGCACCGGCCGCCTTTTATTGCAGCAGCGCGACGACGACGTGCCCCCGGCCGGGTATGGCCGCTGGGTGATCCCCGGTGGCGGGCGCGAAGGCGGCGAGTCGCCCCGGGACACGGCTCTCCGCGAATTCGAAGAGGAGACGGGTGTCCGCCTCCAGCGCCTGCGCTTTTTCGCCACCATCCAGAAACACGAGCTGCCCGGGCTCCGCGTTGAACGGCTCCACGTTTTCTTCGCCGATGACGAGGTCGAACCGGGGGCCATCGAGGTCAACGAAGGGCTCGATTTCCGCTTCTGGTCCCCTGAAGAGATTGCCGGGCTTCCCATGAACCCATCGAGCCGCCAGCTTGTCGAACGGTTTCTCGCCAGCGATCAGTACCGGGGCACTCTCGCCTTTGCGGCGCCGTTTCGTGTTGGCGTCAGCGTCATCGAGATGGACCGCTGGGGCCGCGTGCTCCTCCAGCTTCGCGACGCCGACCTGCCGGCCGATCGTTTCCCCGGCCACTGGTCGCTCCCCGGGGGATTGATCAACCCCGGCGAACCGCCCGATGCCGCCGCCTTCCGCGAATTCGAGGAGGAAACCGGTCACCTTCTCGAAGCCCTGCGCCTATTCCGTGTGTACCGCCGCGACCCGGACCTGCCAACAGCCCTTGTGCACGTCCAGCACGTCTACTACGTCGACGCGGATATCGACGAAGCCCACATCACCGTCAACGAGGGGCAGGCGTTCCGCTACTTCGCCCCCGCCGACGTGCGGGGGCTGACTGTCCCGCCGCACACGACCACGATCCTGTCCGACTTCTTCGCCAGCGCCCACTACCGCGCGCTCTTCCACTGACTGCGGCGGAATCGCGCACATCCATTACCATGCCGCCGAGGGGGTACCCATGTCCGATCCCTTGCTTGTCATCATTGGCCTGGTTGCGGTGGTGGCGCTTGTCGCCGCCAACGGCCTCTTTGTTGCGACCGAGTTCTCCTACGTGGCGGTCCGCCGCACGCGCATCGAGCAGCTTGCCGGTCAGGGCCAGGCGCGGGCGCGGCTCCTCCTTTCGTCGCTCCATGAGCTGGACCGGTACATTGCCGCGACCCAACTCGGGATCACGATGTCGAGCCTGGCGCTCGGCTGGGTCGGTGAGCCGGCCGTGGCCAGCCTCATCGAGCCGCCCATCGAGGCGGTTGCCGGTGGTGTTGTGTCCGAAGCGGCGAGCCACGCGGTGTCGGTGATCATCGCCTTTGCGGCCATCACCAGCCTCCACATCATCCTGGGAGAGCTGGCGCCGAAGACCATCGCCCTGCAGCGGTCGGAAGCGACTGCACTCTGGGTTTCGGCGCCCATCGCCGTGTTCAGCGCGCTCTTCCGGCCCTTCATCTGGCTGATGAACGAGGCCGGGCGCCTGGTTGTCAGAGGCATGGGGGTGAAGCTCGCCACAGAGCACGAAGCCAACCTGCCGCCCGAAGAGCTGGAGCTCGTTATCGAAGCCAGCGCCCGGGCGGGGCTCCTTTCCACCTCTGAACTGCTGCTAGCCCGGCGCGCACTCGAGTTCAGCGCCATCCAGGCAGACCAGATCATGGTCCCGCGCACGGAAGTCGTCGCGATCGACACCGAGGCCACCCTCGAAGAAGTGCTGACGACCATCGAAACCCACCAGCACACCCGCTACCCCGTGTTCGAAGATGACCTCGACCACATCCTCGGGATCATCGACGCCAAGGACGTGCTGCGGCTGGTGCACCACAAAGAGACCGAGTGGCTTACACTCGTGCGCCCGGCGGTGGCCATCCCAGAGTCGGTCTCGGTGGAGGTGGCGGTGGCGGCCATGCGGGCCCAGCAGGTGCAGATCGTGATCCTCGTCGATGAGCACGGCGGCACAAGCGGCATCCTCACGGCTGACGAAGTGCTCTATCGCCTCCTCGGCCGGTGGCTCGGCGGCAGGCAGGCGGCGGAGACGGTTCGCCCGCTGGCGACCGACAACTTGCTCGTGAGCGGGCTCGCCCTCATCGCCGACGTCGAGGACGAAACAGGCGCCGAGCTCGCCAGCGAGGACTACGACACCGTTGGCGGTTTCATCATGTCGCGGCTCGGGCGCATCCCCCGTGTGGGCGACCGCGTCGACGTGCCCGGCTACCAGTTCCGTGTGATGGCGATGGACGGGCGGCGTGTGGACCGCGTGCTGGTGGTGAAGCAGGGCTAGCCCCCCGCTCTCAGCGGCCCCAGATCCTTGCGATGGCCTGGGCCACGCCCCCCTCGTCGGCGGCGCCGGTAACCATCGAGGCGGCGGCCTTGACGGCATCGCTGGCGTTGCCCATGGCGACGCCCAGCCCGGCCACTTCGAGCATGGGGATGTCCACGTCGCTGTCGCCGAAGGCAACCGCTTCTGCCGGGTCGATGCCGAGCGCGCGGCAGAGCGCAAGCAGGGCGGTGCCCTTGTCGATGCCTGCGGCAGTAATGGTGACCATGCCGCTGCCGTCGAACGCCACCGCGTTGTGAACGCGAACCTGCCCTGCCCAGCGTTCGAGCTCGGCGACGTGCGGGTCCCCTTCGTTCACGTGGGCCAACACCGTGAGCAGCCCGGAGAGGTCTGCGTCGCGGAGGTGCGTCACGGGCACGAGCCCCGCCGGGGCGTTGGCGGCCCAGGCCGGTAGCTCGCGCTCGCGGCGGTAGGTCACGTCCGGGGTGGAAAGGCTCACAATCCAGTGGGCGCGGTCGCAGAGATCCGCGATGAAGGGGACGAATTCGCCCGGCAGTGGCGTCTGCTCAACAACGGCGCCGTCTGCGAGGCGCACGTCGGCGCCGCCGCACGCGATAGCGGCGGCTTCGATGCCGAGTTGCTGGAACGGCCACCGCGCGGCTGAGTACCACCTTGCCGTGGCGGGCGCGACGACTACGCCCCGTTCGCTGAGGGCGCTGAGGGCGCGGGCATCAGCCTCGCCCACGCGGCCGTTCGAATCGAGCAGCGTCTGGTCAAGGTCGATGGCGGCGAGCCGGTAGGGCAAGAGGCGTCCCCGGGGAGGTGGTACTCGAAGCGTGAGTCTACGCGAGGGCCGCCATCGGAGCGACGAAGGGGCGGGCACTTACCGCTTCCCAAATCCCATGCCTTCGCGCTTCATGGAGACGAACCGGCCCTGCCCAATGACAACGTGGTCGAGCAGTGAAATGCCGAGCATCTCGCCGGCGGCAGCGAGGTCGCGCGTCACCGCCACGTCCTGGGGGCTGGGGCGCGGGTCGCCCGAGGGGTGGTTGTGGACGAGGATGGCCGAGGTCGCTTCCAGCACCACCGGCTCGCGGAAGACCTCCGCTGCCCTGATGGAGACCGAGCTCACGCCGCCTTCAATTGCCACAGGGGCGCCGACCAGGCGGCCGCGCGTATCGAGGGCAAGTACGTAGAGCTGCTCTTTCGTCTTGCCCGTGAAGAGCGGGCCCATGAGGGCGAACACCGCCTCGGGGGTGGTCAATTGCGGCCGGGCATCCGGGTCGAGGCGCCCCGCGCGCCGTCCAAGCTCGACGGCCGCGATGACCTGCGCGGCCTTGGCGGGCCCGAGCCCCCTGGTCCGCTGGAGGGCGCGAGCGTCCGCACGAACCAGCCCGGCGAGTCCCCCGGCGTTGTCGATCATGCGGCGCGCCAGGTCGACCACGTTCTCGCCGGGCACGCCCGACCCCAGGAGGATGGCCACCAGCTCGGCGTCGCCCAGCACTTCGGGCCCATGCCGCAGGAGCCGTTCGCGGGGCCGCTCGTCGTCGGCAAGCTCGCGGATGGTGCGATAGGGGGAGCTGTGGGCCGGCGCCTCGCTCACGCGGCGGATTCTACAGGTCCGCGCCGCGTTGGCCAGCGGGCGAAGGGTGGTCAGGCGGTGACTTCGGCTTCGTCTTCCTCTTTGGGCGGGGGCAGCCGGTCCACCCACACGGCCACGGCCGAGTGCGGGTAGAACTTCACCTTCAGGGTGTCGCCCTCGCGGATGTCCCCATGGAACTCGGCGCCGACCCGCAGGATGCGCTTGTTATCGAGGCGGACGTAGTGGCTCCGCATCACGAGGGAATCCGAGCGCGACCAGCGCCTGGTGACGATGCCGGTGGTCTCCTGGATTCCCCCGAACAGGTCAAGCAAAGCCTGCGCGGCCTGGAAGCCGAACAGGAAGCTCAGCAGCGCCAGAAAACCAACCAGGAACCACGTGCCGCCGTGGTCGCCGCCTGTGAAAGCCCGGTCGAAGAAAAAGAACACAAACAGCACGAAAACAACGAGGAAGAGCGGCCCCCAGAAGATCGCGCTCCGCAGCAGCCGCCCCCGCGCCCGCGCGGCCTCGGTCTGTGCCGCAAGTTCGAGGTCGTTCTGCCAGTTCATTGGGCGGGCGGGATCTTGAGGACGACCCCGATCTGGAGAGTCTCCGCCTTGATGCCGGGGTTGAGGGCCTCGATGGCCTCAACCGTGGTTCCGAACTGGGCGGCGATGCCGGAGAGGGTGTCGCCTGCCTGCACCGTGTAGGTGCGCTCGCCGCCGGGCGTGGGGCTCGGTACGGCCGTTGCCGATCCGGCCGCCGTGGGAGACCCCGCGGCCGTCGGCGAGGCCTGCGGTGATGCCGTCCGCTGCGGTGTGGGCGACACGCCTGCGCGTGTCGGCGTGGCTGTGGCCCCGACGGCCGTTGTGGGCGTCGTCACGGTGCGCCCGGGGTCAGCCTTGCTCTTGCTCTCGGGCGGCGAGATGACCAGGAACACTGCCACCGCCGTGCCCACCAGCAGGGCAACGATCGAGCCCCGGAAGGCCAGCGCCGAGGGTGTGGCCGATTCGGGCGCGAGGCAGCGGAGGCAAACGTCCTCGCCGTGCTCGGGGCAGTAGAGCCGCCCGCACGTGGGGCACTCGGCTTCTGCGGGCCGGTCGCAGTAGTGGCACTGTGGCTCCGCCATGCCCGTAGGTTACAGGCGCCAACCCCCATGCGACAGCAACCGCAGGAGTGCCGCGCCCCGCCTGTTCCTCGCGGGCTGTACGCTATCTTCATGGCCATGCCCGCTGGCCCCCGTCCCGAATGGCTGAAGGTTCGTTTCCCCACCGGACCCGGCTACGGCCGTGTCCAGGACCTGATGCGCAGCAAGGAGCTGCATACCGTCTGCGAGGAAGCCCGCTGCCCGAACATCGGCGAGTGCTGGAACCGGGGCACGGCCACCTTCATGATCCTGGGTGACGTCTGCACCCGCTCCTGCGGCTTCTGCGCCGTCACCACCGGGCGCCCGCCCGGCCTCGACCGGGGCGAACCGGAGCGCGTGGCGATGGCCGTGCAGCGGATGGGCCTCCGCCACGCCGTCATCACGAGCGTGAACCGCGATGAGCTTCCCGACGGCGGAGCCGCCATCTTCGCCGAGACGATCCGGCAGGTGCGGCGGCTCTCGCCCGGCACGACCGTTGAGTTGCTAATCCCCGACTTCAGGGGCGACCGCGAGGCGCTGGCCACGGTGATGGACGCCGGGCCGGAGATTCTCGGCCACAACGTCGAGACCGTGCCGCGGCTCTACCGCAGAGTGCGGCCCCAGGCCATCTACGAACGTTCACTCGAAGTGCTGCAGGCGGCGAAGGAGATTGCGCCGGGTGCCCTCACCAAGAGCGGCCTAATGCTCGGACTTGGGGAGACATCGGACGAGGTCCGGGCCGTGTTCGCGGACCTGGCCCGCCACGGCGTCGACCTGGTGACTATCGGGCAGTACCTGCGGCCAACGCCGCAGCACCTGCCCATCGAACGGTACTGGTCCCCGGAGGAGTTCGAGGAGCTTGCAGCCGCGGCGCGCGCGCTGGGTTTCCGGCATGTGGAGGCCGGGCCGCTTGTGCGCAGCTCGTACCACGCGGAGGAGCAGGCCGGTCACGCGAACGCGGTCCCGCCCGCACCAACCACCCGGTGAGCCGCCGGGGAGGGAATCCCGGCGTGGTGCCCTATACTTGGCTGCACCATGGAGAACCAGGTCCCGGCCGGCATTGATGTTGCCGGAGTCTCGCGCTTCTTCGCCGAACGCGTCACCGGTGGCGCCGCGCCGCTTGCCTTTGAGCTGATAGCCGGTGGCAAGTCGAACCTCACCTACCACGTCCGCGCCGGTGAGCGGCAGTGGGTGTTGCGACGCCCGCCCCTCGGTCACGTGCTGCCCACCGCACATGACATGTCACGCGAATTTCGTGTGCTCTCAGGGCTGGCGGGAACGGACGTCCCCGCTCCGCGCCCGGTCGCGCTCTGCGAGGACACGTCCTACAACGGCGCGCCCTTCTACGTGATGGAATACTGCGAGGGCATCGTCGTAGGCGAGGAGATGCCCGAAGGCTTCGCCACCACGCCCGCTGAGCGCCGCCAGATGTGCCTCGCGCTCGTCGACACACTCGTGAAACTTCACGCGGTCGACTACGAAGCTGTGGGCCTGGGCGACTTCGGGCGCCCGGAGGGCTACCTCGAACGCCAGGTTCGCCGCTGGGCAGAACAGTGGGACCGTTCGGAGACCCGCCCGCTCCCGGAGATCCGCGAGCTCATCCGCCGCCTGCGCGCAGCCATTCCCCAGTCGCCGCCGCCCACCATCGTGCACGGCGACTACCGTCTCGGGAACATGATCCTGGACGCCCACGATCCCGGCCGCGTGGTCGCCATCCTCGATTGGGAGATGGCCACCCTGGGCGACCCGCTTTCAGACCTCGGCTACACGCTCGGCTATTGGGGTCAGCCGGGAGATCCGCCTCAGCGGACGGTAATCGCGCCCACAACGCACGTGACGATGGCTGAAGGATTCCTCACCCGGGCCGAACTGATCGCGGAATACGCGAAGCGCAGCGGCCGCGACGTGAGCAACATTGAGTTCTACGAAGTGCACGCGCTCTACAAGCTCGCCTGCATTGCCGAGGGCATCCACGCGCGCTTCCTCAAGGGCGAGACCGTGGGCGAAGGCTTCGAAGGCTACGGCGAGCGCGTCGAAGCCGTGGCCGCCCTCGCGCTCGCAATAGCAGACTCATCTTCGGACCCGCGCCTGCGGGGGGAGTTCTAGCCCACGCCCTTACCGGTTCTGGAACTCGGGGTGGCGCTTCTCCATGAAGGAGGCCATCCCCTCCTGGGCGTCGAACGTCTGGCTGGCGCTGGCCATCATCTCCACTCCATACGCGTATGCCTTCGGCTGGTCCATGTCCACCTGCGCATAGAACGCCTGCTTCCCAAGCGCCTTGGAAAGGGCGCTCCCGCGCGTCGCGCGCTTCAGCAGGTCCATCGTGGCGGACTCCAGCTCCTCGGCCGGGACGACGGCATTGACGAGGCCCCAGTCGAGCGCGGTTCGTGCGTCGATGGTGTCGCCCGTGAACACCATCTCCAAAACGCGCTTGCGCCCGATGTTGCGGGTTATTGCGACCATCGGCGTCGTGCAGAACCAGCCGCCCTTGCCCCCGGGGGTGGCAAAGCCAGCATTCTCCGAGGCGACGGCGAGATCCGCCGTGGCCACAAGCTGGCACCCCGCGGCCGTGGCCAGCCCGTGTACCCGGGCCACCACCACCTGGGGGATGCTCTGCATCGTGTTCATGAGTTCAGCGCAGGTCCAGAGGAGCTTGCGCATCTGAGGGAGGTTCGATCCCGCCATGTCGGCAAAGTCATGCCCGGCCGAGAACACAGGCCCGTTGGCTGCCAGGATGACGCCGAGGGCGTCGCTCTCGCCGGCCTCACGGAAGGCCTGCAGCAGCTCCTGCAGGTGGCCCAGCGAGAGCGCGTTGCGCCGTTCGGGGCGATTCATGGTGATGGTGATGCAGGGGCCTTCGCGCCCGGTTTCGATGTACTTGTAGGTCATGTTTTTCCTCCCGGCGCCGACAGCCTGCGGCACGTTGCCATCGGGCTCTGGTCTCGCTGTGAATCCTACGCTGGCTGCGGCTGAACGCGCAGCATTACCCGGCCTTCGTGCTGCGAGAGCCCGCGAATCGCTTCGGCAGCCGCACCGTGAAAGTTGCCCCCCGGCCCGGCTCGCTGGTAGCCTCCGCCGTACCGCCGTGCGCCCTAACGAGGTGTTTCACGATAGCGAGTCCCAAACCAGACCCGGCGCCCGCGGACGTCGATTCTCCCTTGTAGAAGCGCTCGAACACGCGGGGAAGCTCCTGCTCCGAGATCCCCGGTCCCTCGTCGCGCACGGAGAGCGCCACCAGGGGGTCTTCGTCGCGCACCTCGACGTGCACCACCGAACCGGGCGGGCTGAACTTGATGGCGTTGTCCAGCAGGTTCGTCACCACCCGAAGCACGGAGGGGCGGTCAGCTTCGATCTCGACGGCTGGCGAGCCATCCACCTCAACTGTCACGTCGCGCGCCTCGGAGCGCGGGCGAATGAGCGAGGCCGCTTCGCGGGTGACATCGGTCATTCCAACCGCCTCCGGACGCAGATCTATCGCCCCGGACTCGATACGGGAGAGGTCGAGAAGCTCGTTCACGAGGCTGGTCATGCGCTCCACTTGCTGGTGGATGCGGCCCAGGAAGGCGGCCATCACCTCTTCGCCCTCGGCGCCGCCGTCCTCCATCGTCTCGACCAGGGCGCGGATGGAGGCGAGGGGTGTGCGAAGCTCGTGCGAAACGTTGCTCACGAAGTCGCGTCGCACCTGGTCGAGACGCTGCACCTCCGTGAGGTCGGTGAGCATGAGGAGGACTGCCCAGTCGCCGCCGCCCTTGATGGGTACCGCGGCGGCCTTGAGGGGGATGCGCTTCGGCCCGAACGTGACCAGTGCCGATGTCGATGGCTCGCCAGTCGTGGCGGTGTGGCGCACCATCGCGTCGAGTTCGTAGTCGCGGGCGATCTCGATGAGGGCGCGGCCTATCGCCTCGTCACGGCTTGCGCCCAGCAGGCGCAGGGCCGACAGGTTGGCCAACCGCACATTGGTATCGGCCGAGACGGCAACCATGGCGTCGGTGGCGGCGTCGAACACGGCTTCGAGGCGGGCCTGGTCAGCCTCTACGGTCCGGACAAGCTCCTGCATCCTGCTGGCCATGTGGTTGAAGTGACGCACCAGCTCCGCAGTGGCGCCCGAAGACGCGGGAGCCCGCTCCCACAGCTCTCCCTCGGCCAGGCGCCTGCTGGCAGTGGCGATGTCGCGCACCGCCGCCTCGGCGTTGCGGAACGTCATCCAGCCGGCGACCGCGCCCGCTACCAGGGCCAGGGCCACGAGCACCACAATCGTCCCGGCGCCTGGCTCCGCCCCCGCGGCAAGGCCCACGGCCACCGCCGCGCCCGCAGCGAGTGCGCCCACGGCCGCGCCCCGGATTGCCAGGTCGCGGATCACGGCCGATCAGCCTTCGAAGATGTAGCCGCTCCCGCGAACCGTGCGCAGGCGGATGGGGGCGCTGGCGTCGTCCTCGATCTTCTGGCGCAGCCAGCGTACGTGAACGTCGACGGTGCGGAGACCGCCGCCGTAGTCCTCGCCCCAAACGGCGTCCAGGATCTGCTCACGCGTGAACACCCTCCCCGGGTGTTCGACGAAGAATAGCAGGAGTTCGAACTCTTTAGGCTTGAGCTTCAGCGGGCGGCCGGCGCGGCGTGTCTCGTGGCGGCCCCGGTCAATCTCAAGGTCCCCCGATGCTGCCAGGCCATCGGCCTTCTTCGTGGCCGGTTCATTGCGGCGGCCGGCTCGCCGGAGCAGGGCGCGAATCCGGGCCTGCAGCTCGCGCATGCCGAAGGGCTTCGCCATGTAGTCGTCGGCGCCCACGTCGAGCCCGGCCACGCGGTCGCCTTCCCCGGCGAGCGCCGTGAGCATGATGATGGGCACGTCCAGGTCGCGGCGGAGAAGGCGGCAAACCTGGATGCCATCGACCCCCGGCAGCATGATGTCAAGGACGATCAGGTCGGGCTTGCGTTCGCGGGCGAGCTTGAGCGCGTCGTCGCCGCGGGCGGCGGTCAACACCTCGTAGCCTTCGCGCTTCAGGTTGTGGGCGATGGTGAAGAGCAGGGTCTCCTCGTCCTCCACAACGAGGACCCGCGCCGGGGTTTCGACTGCCGTAGTTGTCATTTCCCCCTCATCGTTACGATCGACACATTAACGCAGGGTGAACGCGCCTGCCTGCTACGATGGAATTGAGAATTCCGGGCCGCAAGGCCCGCCGCGGGGAGTTGCCTTGGACGAGACGCCCGCACCAGCACGAACCAGCCGGTTGGCCGGGCTGGCCACGCTGGCGCTGGCGCTGCTGGTTGCTGCCGGGGTGACCTTCTACCTCTTCACGTCGGACGAAGACACCTCGGGAGCGGCAGACCCTGATACCGCCGAGACGGCCGTGCCAGGCGTCCGCAACGCGCCGACGCCGGCGCCCAACACCGGCCCCCTTGATTCGCGCCGCCCTGAGATCGGCCAGCCAGCCCCCGACTTTGCGCTCGTGGACGTTCGCGACGCCACGATGGTCCGACGCCTTTCGGACTTTCATGGTAAGGCCGTGGTGGTGAACTGGTACGCAAGCTGGTGCGGTCCCTGCCGCTCCGAAATCCCGGACTTCCAAGACGCTCAGGACGCTTTTCCCGACGACCTGGTTATCCTTGGGGTCAACTACCAGGAGTCGCGCGAACGGGCGCTCGGAATTCTCGACGTGCTCTACGCGGACTACCCGGCGGTCCTGGACAGCACAGGCTCTGTCGCCGACCGCTGGCGGGTAAGCTCGGGCCTCCCGGTGACCTTCTTCGTCGACAGGGACGGCGTCCTTCGCGGCATGAAGACGGGCCAGGTGACGCCGGGCGAGCTTGAGACGCAGCTCGCGAAGCTCGGGCTCGAATACAAGGCTGCAGACTGACCTTCTGCACCCGGCCCGAACTGCTTGACGCCGCGCCCTCGAAGCCACAGTCTTGAGGCCGGTACAACCGAATACGCGGTGAGGGCCCTTCGCTCGGCGGAGGGAAGCACCGGGGAAAGCCGGTGAGATTCCGGCGCTGTCCCGCAACTGTGATGCCCGCTTTGGGCTAAGCCAGGCCACCCACCCTCGCATGCCGCACCGAAATCCTTCGTGAGAAAGGGGTCGGGCCTTGGCATCACAAATGACATGACCCGCCCGCCAGTGGCGGGTCTTCTGTTTCTGCCCTTGCCGCCGGCGTCGCGGCGCACGTTCGCACCAGCCGCCGCTCACGCCATGCTCCAAACGAGGACGATATGAACCGTTTTCTTGCCGCCCTGCTGGCGGCCGTCATCGCTCTGCCGCTGGTGGCGGCAGCAGCCGCCTTCCCCGACCGGCCGGCCGCTTTGCGCGGCGTTGAGTTCATTCGCACAACGCAACAGCCCGATGGGGGCTTCGGTCCCGCCGGGCAGACCATGGACGCTATCTTCGCCATCCGCGCTGCCGGGCTAGACCCCAATGCCGTGGTCACTGGCGGGAAGACGCCTGCCGACTACCTGCGCGCAA
>CAYYYI010000039.1:2298-3487 GCA_964475735.1 uncultured Anaerolineaceae bacterium | reverse complement strand
CGCGAGGCGCAGCTTGCCGATGGCGGCTGGGGCTTCGGCGGCTTCAGCGACGCCGACACCACGGCCATTGCCATCCAGGCCCTTGTCGCGTCCGGTGTGCCGGCCAGCGACTCGTCCGTGGTCAAGGGCGTTGCCTACCTCCGGACCACGCAGGCCGCCGACGGCGGCTGGGGCTACGGCGGCGAGTCGAACGCTTCTTCGACTGCATTCGCCATCCAGGGGCTTCTCGCTGCGGGTGAGCAGGTGGAGTCGGCTGCCTACACCAGGGGGAAGGCCACGCCCGTGACTTTCCTGCTCAGCCAGCAGAACGCCGATGGCTCCTTCAAGGGCTTCGACCCTGCGTTCGCGACCAATCAGGCGGTGCCGGCGCTGGCCGGGCGCGGCTTCTGCGAAACGGCAACCACGCCCATCTCCCCGGCGCCGCCGCGAGTTGCCCCGGGGCCGCCTGCCACGGGCACCGGCCTGGCCGGGACGGCGGCGAAGGGCGCTCTACTCATGATCCTGGGTCTGGCGCTCGTAGGCGCGGGCTCGCTCGCCCTCGCCTCGCGGAGGGCCGGGCGGTGAGCACAGCCTGCCGTTGGACAAAGCGAAGGTGGGGGGCGATCTGAATGGCGGCGCACGCGTGGGTTGCCTGGGTGCTCATGGTCATGGCGGTTGCGCTTTCGACCACGAACCCGCTCTACCTGGGCGTGGTGCTGCTTTGCGTGCTCCTTACCGGGGTGCTGGCGCCGAAGACGGGCTCCGCGATCGCCGGCTTCTGGGCGATGCTCGTCTTCGGCGCCGGGCTCTTCGTGCTCTCGCTCGCGATAGCGGTGGTGAACGGCGGCTACGGCGAGCGCGTGCTCTTCACCGTCCCCGGGCCGCAGATTCCCGGGTGGCTCGGCGGCCTCCAATTCGGCGGACCTGTGGCGGCCGAAGGGCTCGTCGCGGCGGCGGTGCGAGGGCTTGCCATCCTCTGCGTGCTCGTCGCCTTCGCGGTCTTCAACGGGGCCGTGAGCCCGCACCGCGTGCTGCGAACGGCCCCGGCCGCGCTCTTCCATGCGGGGCTGGTGGTCACCGTCGGCCTAACGCTCCTCCCCGCGAGCATCGACGACCTGCGCCGCATCCGCGAGATGCGGGCCCTGCGCGGGGCCCGCACCGGCCTTCGTGACCTTCCCGCGGTGGTGGTCCCGGCCATCATCGGCGGGCT
>CAYYYI010000039.1:0-2198 GCA_964475735.1 uncultured Anaerolineaceae bacterium | reverse complement strand
TGGAGTGGCCGCCGTTCGCCCTGGACGGCGCGCTCGTGGCCCTGGCAACCGCCTGGCCCGCCCTTCGCCTGGCGGCTATCCCACACGCAGCGACCGAACGCGCCGAGCCGCTGCCCGCGGTGGAGGTATCACGGCCATGATCGCTACCGTGCGCGGGCTTTCCTACGCGTACCCCGGCGCCGAATTCGGCTCCTCTGCGTTGAGCGAGGTCGGCCTTGATGTCTTGGAGGGTGCCTTCGGACTCGTCGCCGGTCCGTCCGCAGGCGGGAAGTCCACGCTGCTTCGAGTCTTCAACGGCCTTGTTCCCCAGTTCCACGGCGGCATCTATTCGGGCACGGCCGAGGTGGCGGGTCTCGACCCCGCGCGGACGCCCGCGCGCCGGATGGCCGCCGTGGCCGGGATGGTGTTCCAGGAGCCCGAAGCACAGGCCATCGCCGACACGGTGGAAGACGAGGTCGCCTTTGGCATGGAGCAGCAGGGCGTGGCCCCTGCCGAGATGCGGCGGCGAATGGACGGCCTGCTCGCGGCGCTGGGGGTAGAGCACCTGCGCCACCGGCGCCTCGCGACGCTTTCGGGCGGCGAGCGGCAGCGCGTCGCCATTGCGGCGGTGACGGCGCTTGAGCCGCGGCTCCTCTTGCTCGACGAGCCAACCTCGCAGATCGATCCCCAGGGCGCCGCGGCAGTGATCGACGCCATCGAGCGGCTCCACCGTGAGCGAGGGCTGACCATCCTCTGCGCTGAGCACCGTTTGGAGCGGCTGCTGCCCGTGGCGGACACGGTCTACCACGTCGAGGGTGGCTGCGTGGCCACGCTGACGCCCCGCGAAGCGGCGGCCTCGGTTACGGCGGCGCCTCCCGTTGCCGTTCTCGGGCGGCGGCTGGAGCTAGATCCGCTGCCGCTCACGGTGGCAGAAGCCCGGGAGCGGCTCCAGGCGCCCGGGGCCAGGCCAGTCCGCGTGCAGACACCCGGCGCGGACCAACCGTCACCGGGCGATGAGCTCCTGCGCCTCGACGGTCTGACGGTTGCCTACGGGGAGTTGGTGGCCCTGCGCGAGGCGGCGCTTTCGCTCCATGAAGGCGAGATCGTGGCGCTGGTTGGCCCGAACGGCAGCGGCAAGTCGACGCTCTTCCGCGCCATCGCCGGGCTGGCGCGGCCCGCTGCCGGCGACGTTCGCTTCGCGGGCAGGCCCGCACCCGGGCCGGTGGCCGAGCGCACCGCATTCGCGGGAATGGCGCCGCAGGACCCGGCGCTGGCGCTCTACCACGAAACCGTGCGCGAGGAGGTCATGGCTACACTCAAGCTCCGCCGCCTGCCCATGGAGGATGCCGCCACCGCGGCCTGGGGCCTGGACGCCATCGCCGGCCGCCACCCGCGGGACATCTCCGTCGGGCAGCAGCAGCGCGTGGCGATCGCCGCCATGCTCGCGCATGAGCCCCGCGTTTGGCTGCTTGATGAGCCCACGCGTGGGGCCGATGCCGTCGCGAAGCAATGGCTGGCCGCGCGGCTGCGCGCTCACGCGGCTGGTGGTGGCGCCGCCATCGTCGCGACGCACGACATCGAATCGGCGGCGCGCTTCGCCATGCGGGCCATCGGGCTCGACGATGGCCGCATAGCCTTCGACCTGCCCGCGCGGGAGGCGTTCGGATCCGATGGTCCGCTTCCCACGCAGGTGGCCCGGGTCGTTCACGGCGCCCTCTTCCCCGAGGAGGTGATTCCGGCATGAGGCGTCTCTTGCGGGTCGCGGCCCTGGGTGGTGTTGTTCTGGCGGGCGCCGCGGGCATCTCTGCGGCCCGCGCCGACGGCGGCGAAGCGGGGCTCGTGGTCGAGCACGGCGACGGCACGGTCGAGACGTACTGCGTCACCTTCACTGGCGACGGCATCCGCGGCGACGAGCTGCTGCGCCGCGCGGGGGTCTCCTTCGACCAGTTCGGAGGCCTCGTCTGCTCCCTGGGCCCCCGGCCGGAGGAAGCGTGCACGGGTGCAAGCTCGTTCGAATCCTGCACCTGCAAGTGCAAGGGCTCGGAGTGCGTGTACTGGGCCTTCTTCACCCGTTCCTATGGAAAGGAGTGGGTCTATTCGGCGCTCGGGTTCGCCGCCCAGAAGGCGAAGGATGGCGACCTCCAGGGCTGGCGATGGGGCAAAGGAAGCGCCATGAGCGCCCCGGCGCCGGTCGCCATCACCTTTGAACAGGTGTGCGG